>NZ_VTFZ01000008.1:0-128200 GCF_009676995.1 Enorma shizhengliae | reverse complement strand
TCCGAGGCCTCTCTCGTCGACATGCCGTCGTCGATCCCGAGCAGGAACAGCTCGACGGTCTCCCTGGAGTGCATGCGGACCTCCGTTCCGACGCCCGACGGGCGTCCAACTTTTTGTCCGCGGTCCCAAGTCGCCCGAAAACGCCTATGATGTCCGAATCTCGCCCGAGAACGCGGGCGGCGCTCGAACTTCGCCCGACAAGGCAAACGTTGTCCGAATCTCGCCCGAGAACGTGGGCACTGCCCCAAAGCCCTCACACAAACGCGCTCGCAAGCGCGCGCGTGGCAGAACATACCCGTACGTGCTATCCTATTCCATTCACCATACGAAGCGCCGAGATACGCCGGCGCGGAGAGCAGCCATAGCGCACGCGGTGATGCGCTCAGACAGCGCGGAGGGAGGCCCATGGCGTACGACCCCATACAAGAAGATTGCCTGCGCCTGATCCTCGGCGCGATGCAGCGCGAGCGCATCTACCCCATCGAGAACGCGCCGTTCATCGAATCGTGCCTGCAGAAGTACAACCGCGACCCGGCGAGCCTCGTTGCCACCGATCGCGATAGGTCATTCCACCTGGTCACCCTTGCTACCGAGACCATCGACTACCGCCTGCCCTTCGCCCAAGACGACGAGACCGCCGACCGCGAAGCGGCAGAAGCCGAGGCGCAGCTACGCGAGGCATGCGAGCTCGACCCCGGTAACTGGGACGCCAAGCGCATGCTCGCGGCAGTGGAAGCCGAAACGAACGACGCCTATGTTGGCTACCTCATCGACTACCGGGCTGAGGTAGAGGCGGACCTCGAGCGGATGGTCTCCTCCGCCCACGATGTCTATGCGCGGGAGTTCGCGAACGGGTTTGGCAAGCGGCCCTATGTGCGCTGGCTTGCCGCCATCGCCGCACGCGCGCTCGTGGCCGGGCAATACCGCCTCGCGCTCGACGCCGCGGAAGACTGCCTCGCTTTCGCGCCGGACGATCCCGCCGATGTGCGCCTGACTGCGGTGCTTGCCATGGCAAAACTTGAATGTACCCGCGATGACCTGCGGCGCTTTCGTCAGAAGCACGCCGCGGCGTACCGCTCGCCCGCACCCGCCCGCCGCCGGCACCATCTCGCCGAAAAGACCTCCGACGCATGGGAGCTTCTTGCCGAGCTCGCCATCGCCTACCACGAGCTCGACTTCGCGGGCGCAACCCGGGCACTGCGCTCGATACTCCAGACCTACCCGCACGCAGCCGAGGCGCTTTACTTCCAAGCCGAGTTCCCCGACGGCGTCTTCGGGCGCGTTAACGTGGTGCCCGGAAGCGAGGATGAGCTCGTACTCGCCATAAGCGAAGCGACGCCACTCCTGCAAGAGGGGCTCGGCGCGCCCGACAACGCCGGGCTCGCGGTGTGGATCGCCACGCACGAGCTCGTTGAGGGAGACCTTCAGGAGTCCGCGAAGCGCCAGCGCGCTCCACACGGTGCGCGGGGCATGGGCGGCGGAGGCGAGAACTGATGGAAGCGCGGACCTACGTCTCGGCATACCTGGAGCGCATGTATCTGGCGGCGCACCCGGAGCTTACGGCGGCGGCGCGCGAGCTCGTGCACAAAGACATCCCGCAGCGCATGGAGAAATACGCCAACAGCGCCCATGAGCAGGCTCTCGTTGCCTACGCCCATACCCACGAGCACCTCATGCAGCGGCTCCGCGCCATCGAAGACGTTCCGGACGACGAAGAGTTCGACCGCAAGCGCGCCCAGCTCTTCGACGAGACGCGACTCGCCCTGTTCAAAATCGCCGAGACCGACCGCATGTGCATCGACGCGAACCTCGTGGGGCTTTTGCTCTCGAACATCAGCATCGACGCCTGCCTCGGCGAGCTCATGAAGCTCGAGCACCGCGTGCACGAGCAGCTCGTGAGCAACGTAGCGGGGTTCTCCGACAACGCGCCTCATTTTTGGGATGAACGGTTCGTGGCGGAGCGCACGCTCGAAGGCGCAGACCCGATCACCACGACAGCCGTCTTGACCGTCGAGGAACCGACGCTCGTCGGTTGGCTCCACACGCTCGAGGCGCTCGCCCAGATGTGCCTCGCGAGCGCGCGCTACCGGGCGGCCGAACGCTATGCGCGGCTGGTGCTCCGGGCCTCGGGGTACCCGAGCCACGCCGAGGGCACAGTGTTTCTGGCGCTCGCGCGCTTGGAAGATGAAGAGGGCTTTTTCGCCTTCGCCCATGAACTCGAGGCGGAACGGGGCGAGAGTGCTGCCGCGGTGCTCGACGATTCGCCGTGGTTCCTGCTTGCCCGCACGCTCCTGCTCTACAAGCTCGGTCGCCGCAAGCCCGCGCGCAGAGCGCTCCGCGATTTTGCCGCGCGATGCGAAGGGGGAGCGTTCTTCCTGCTCAACCCCACCTACATGGCGCCGTACCTGCCCGTGCGACCGCAACCGCGCGAAGCGTGGGACCTCTCTCACCAAGCAGCATGGGACGCCGACGGCATCATCGTCGACACGCCCGACTTCATTCCCTGGGCGGAGTCCGTTGACGGCGTCTACGACGAATCCGAGCGCTTCGCCAACCGCAACGGGTTCTAGCAGGTGCTTTCTGCAGCGAGTTCGCCGCACGCCCGCCATTCGCCCGGTCCCCTTCATTTGGCCTGAAGCGCGAAGGCCTCCATCGCGTTCCGGCACCCGCCCAAGCAGCTCTTCACTCTAGGCACCTCTACGCTGCCACTCCCTGCTTGAAACCTTTCGATCGCAAGGCAAAAGCGAATATAAAACTGATGCGCATGGCATGGACGGACGCTACGGTGCAAACGAGTGCCACGGCAGACCGCAGGCGGACGAAACGCGTTCCACGTGACGCCAAGCCAGCCTCTCATATAAACTTTTAAGCCGAGTTACACAATAAGAAAGAGATTTCAGTCTCTTACTGCGTATTTCAGCATGAAAGTTTATTGAAAAGCGGCAGCGAACCGGCATCGAAAAATGGCAACAAGCATGTCGAATGGAGGCAGTCCCCATTCGACAGTTTTGGCATTGCGCACGAGCGTGGAGGGCCGTATACTGGCGCCGTTGGCCGAGTGGGGCATGAGGCCCTGCAGCGCGTGTGGCGACGCCATCGGTCCAACGAGGAGGAACGAGGTACCGTGCGCATCTGCTAGACATGTTCAAGGTTATTCATTTGGCGCTCGTAGCCGGCAGCCGTACCGTGGCTCCGCAACCTGCGGCAGCACTGCGGCTCCGCAACCTGCAGCCGCACTGCGGCTCCGCAGCCCGCAGCCACATTGGCTCGCCAGGAGTCCCATGGCACCGAGCACGACGCCCCACCAGGAAGACATGCCTATGCAGATTACCCTTTCGAGCGTGCGCTACACCTATCCTGGCGCCACGGAACCCATCCTGAACAACGTAAATGTCACCTTTCCACAAGGCTGGAGCGGCCTTCTGGGCGACAACGGTTGCGGCAAGACCACGCTCGCACGCATTGCGGTTGGCGCTCTCAAGCCTGACTCCGGCAGTGTGACGGGAGGCCTTTTCTGCGTGCTCTGCCCCCAAGAAACGGATACCCCACCCGATGCGCTCGCAGACTTTGCCCTCGACTATGGACGCGAAGCGCGGCGGTTGCGAGAGATCTTTCATCTGGACGACGAGATGCCCTGGCGCTTCGACGAGCTCTCGCATGGCGAGCGCAAAAAGCTGCAGGTCGCCGTTGCGCTTTGGCAGCGACCCGACGCGCTCGTGCTCGACGAGCCGACCAACCATATCGATCACGAAGCCCGCGAGGAGCTTGCCCAAGCGCTCCGCAGCTTCACCGGCGTGGGCATCCTCGTGAGCCACGACCGCGACCTACTCGACGCGCTCGCCGATCGCTGCATCTCGTTCGAAGCAGGCAAGCTCATTGGGCGGCCCGGCGGCTACACGGCAGCGCATGCACAGGCGGAGCGTGAACGGACGGCGAACCAAAGAGAGCGGCAAACGGCAAAAGCACAGTTGGCGCGCCTTGCTGCCGAAAAGGATGCCCGAGCGCACGAAGCCGCGCGGGCGCAGGCGCGCCTCTCCAAACGCCACCTCGATCCGAAGGATCATTCCGCTAAGGGCAAGATCGACCTTGCCAAGTTCACCGGGCAGGACGGCGCACGGGGCAGGCTCTCCGCTCAAATGGACGCACGGGTTGCCGCCGCGCGCGACCGCCTCGACCAGACGCGCATCGAGAAGCGCTACGACGGCGATCTCTGGCTCGAAGCGCGGCCGAGCCCGCGCAAGACGCTTCTACGCATCGATGCGGCCGAGATACCCTGCGGGCACAGCGTGCTCACGGTGCCGCGCCTGTTCGTGGGCAACACCGACCATATCGGCATCGTGGGGCCGAACGGCGCGGGCAAAAGCACGCTCCTGCGCTATCTGAAGCCTCGCATCGCCGCCGACCTCGCCGTCCTTGATATTCCGCAGGAGCTAACAACCGAAGAGCGGCAACGCGTTGTGCAGCGCGTGGCCGAGCTTTCCCCCGCCGAGCGCGGACGCGTGCTCTCGACTGTGGCGCAGCTCAACTCCGAACCGGACCGTATCCTCGAAGGCGGAAGAACAAGCCCCGGCGAGCTGCGCAAACTTATGCTAGCGCTTGGAATACTGCGCGCGCCTGAGCTCATCATCATGGATGAGCCCACCAACCACTTGGACCTTCATTCGGTCGAGGCCCTCGAGCGGGCGCTCGCCGCGTACCCCGGCGCGCTGCTGCTCGTAAGCCACGACCATGCGTTTCTGCGTGCCTGCACCGCGCGCACGTGGCGCGTCGAGGGCGGCGCCGTCTCGGAGCGGTAAAAGCCGAGCCAACCTCGCCCATCGAGCTACCAGCAGCCGAAAAGCTCCGCCGCCTGCGCCATCTTCTCGGCCACCTTCACACCGAAGGGGCAGCGGCTCTCGCACGCGTGGCAGGCGATGCACGCGTCGGCGCGCACGTCGAGCGCGCGGTAGTGCTCGCGCAGGGAATCCGGCACCTCGGGCTGCATGGCGGCGAGGTCGTAGAACTTGTTGACTGTGGGGATGTCGATGCCCTTGGGGCACGGCGCACAGTGGCCGCAGTACGTGCACTGCCCGTAGTAGGCGTGGCGCGGCGCACCAGCAAGCACGCTTGCGTAGTCGCGCTCCTCGGGCCCAGCCGTCTCGTACGCCACAGCCTCTGCCACGTGCTCCGGCGTGGTGAAACCGACCATGATGCTCGCCACCGCCGGGCGAGTGAGCGCGTAGTGGATGCACTGCACCGGCGTGAGCGCGACGCCGAACGGCGAGGTCGCGGCATCGAGCAGGCGGCCGCCCGCGTAGCCCTTCATGACCGTGATGCCCGTGCCCGCCTGCTCGGCGAGTGCGTAGAGCTCCGCGCGGTCGGCGTTGATGCCGTCGAGGCCCTCCTGGCTGTAATCACCGAAGAGGTCATCGAGGTTATCGCTCGCGGGCATCATGTCGAAGGCCGGGTTCACGGAGAAGAGCATCATCTCGATGCCCGGCTCAGCCGCCGCGAGCTTGGCCACCGCCGGATTGTGGGTGGAAAGGCCGACGTGTCGGATGGTGCCGGCCTGCTTGAGTTCCTGCACGTAACCCCAGAACGGCCCAGCCGTAATCTGTTCGAATTCCTCGATCTTATCCACGTAGTGAATCATGCCGAGGTCCATGTAGTCGGTATGGAAGCGCTGAAGCAGGTCCTCGAAGGCGGGCTTGACCTGGTCGAGGTCGCGCGTGCGTACGTACTGCTCGTCCTGCCACGTGGAGCCAAGGTGCCCCTGAATGGTCCAGCGGTCTCGACTGCCGAGCTCCCGGAACGCGTCGCCCAGGTTGGAGCGGCGCGTGGGGTCGGGCATCCAGCAGTCGAGGATGTTGATGCCCGCGTCCTCGCAGGCGCGCGTGACGGCGAGCGTTTCCTCGAGCGTGCCGTCCATCCATTCGCCGCCAAAGCCGATCTCGCTGACCTTGAGCCCCGTGGTGCCAAGCGTGCGGTACTGCATGATGCCCTCCCCTTGCTGGCGAAGCAGACGGCGGCATCCATGCCTGCCGCAAGCAGCGCTACCAGCACAAACATCGGCGCCGATAACGCGTGGGCAACGGTGCGCGGTCGCCGCCGCTTCGCATGTCACTCTTGGTGTAAGTATAGATGCTGGTGCGGACAACAGCTGACGGGTCCGCTATGCATAGCGCGTTGTGATAACACGTGAA
Organism: Enorma shizhengliae; assembly: GCF_009676995.1. Lineage (NCBI taxonomy): Bacteria > Bacillati > Actinomycetota > Coriobacteriia > Coriobacteriales > Coriobacteriaceae > Enorma > Enorma shizhengliae. The sequence continues at coordinate 122,018 of NZ_VTFZ01000008.1, read as the reverse complement.
CCACGAATCGAACGCATGAGCAGTGAGGCCGCACAGGGTTTCGTTGGTGCACGGACCATGTATCGCATGCGTGGACTAAGTGCCAGCGCAGGGCTTCGCGGGAATACGGTATGACCGAACGCATTCCTGCCGCAATACCTTCCCCCGATGGTCATCCATTGGTCTCGTTTTTCTTTCCCGATGATGACAACGCGCACCCGATGCCCCACAATGCGGTGAACGATTCGCTTATGTGAACCATTGAACGGTGCCGCATAAACGTCCGAGCAAAGGAGGCGCTATGAGCGATATCTGCGGTTCGCAAGCAGCAGCGCGCTCCATGCAGCAGCTCGCTCGCGTGATCGCGCATGCCGAGCAATTCGTACGCCTCGTCCAAGAACTTGATGCGCGGGCAGAAGCCGGGAAGCACGCGTGTAGCGAATCCGGCACCGGCCTTTCCCCTGCCACAGGCAGCCGCGTTGCCGCGAACCCTTCTCCCGCTGCAGGGCCCTCCACCGCGACGCGCTCTATCACGAAATTCCCCACTTCAGCGACCTTCGCCGCCGCAGGGCACTCCTCCGCGGGCTCACCCCCTGCCACGGGCTCATCCCCCTCACCCCATTCGACCATCTCCAGAAAGGAACCCGCATGACCGCACCGACCGTCACGTCGCCCAGCCCCTTCGACCGACACATCGCCACACTCAACCGCACCGACCTCATGAGCCTCCTCGCCGCGCGCCACTCAGTGCGAAGCTTCACCGACCGGCCCATCGAGGAAGGTGCCGTCGCGCAGCTACAGGCCGAGGCCGACGCTCTGAACGAGCGGCTCGGCCTTTCCATCCAGCTCTGCCTCGACAACCCCGAGGCATTCAACGGCCGGCTCGCACACTACGGGTCGTTTCGCAACGCGCGCAACCACATCGCACTCGTAGGACCCACGCGCCCCGGCCTCGATGAGGCGTGCGGCTATGCGGGCGAACGGCTCGCGCTGCTTGCACAAGAACTCGGACTCAATACCTGCTGGGTGGCGCTCACGTATAGCAAGAAGGCAAGTGCCGCGCGCGTGGCGGCGGGCGAGAAGTTCGTCTGCTGCATCGCGCTCGGATATGGCGAGAAGGCCGGCGTCGCGCATAAAGTAAAGCCAATCGAGAAGCTTGGCCGAACGGCCGCCGGCTCGGAACTCGCTACGGCGCCCGCCTGGTTCGCTGCTGGTCTTGGGGCCGCCCAGCTCGCCCCCACCGCCGTCAACCAGCAGCGCTTCCGCTTCGAACTTGCCGCCGACGAGCACGCCGTGCGCACTCGGGCGCTGCCCGCCGTCTCATGCGGGCACATCGACCTTGGCATCGCCAAGCTGCATTTCGAACTTGGCGCCAACAGTGTCTCTCGTGATTGGTCCTTTGCATGAGCGACCGTTAACCAAACGATGATGGTCGCTCGGACATGCGCCAACAAGCGGCTCGAAAACGGCGCCGAGCACTAGAGACGCAGGGACACGGTCGACATACCCAAAGCCCTTGCCGCCGCAGAAAGCCTCACTCTTCCAATTCCTGGCCGGATAGTTGGCCTCGGTTGCAGCGACGAAGGCCCCGTCCGGCATCCAAAGCGCAGGCCGGGATCAAAACTCCCGCCAAAGGATCGGATTTTCGGGATACCCCTATGTATACAGAGAGCAGCCCGCCATAAAATGCCTGCTCACGGGCTCGCGTAAAAACGGTCTACTTTAGGGGTAGATGAAAATTCGATCCTTTGGCCGGACTTTTATTAATGGTGGCTCCACTCGGCGGAAAACCTATGCAAAAGTGCCGCAAGCCCGTCCCAAATACGACAGACCGGCAGCTCAAAAACGCTCAACGTCGCGTCTGTCGCACCGGCACCGGTCTGGAGGCTCGCCTCACGCGTAACCGAGCGCTTTCCGGGCACCATGCTCACCTCGGAAACCATCGATGACGAGCAAGAAGTCGAGAGAAGGCTTTTCGACCGCTCGGCCGACCTTGCAATCACGCGGCGGCCCATCGGCCTGCCCAACGTGGCCTGCGTGCCGTTCATGGTCGAGAACCTGTTCATCTACGCACCGGCAACGGACTCCATCGCGCAGCAGACGAGCGTCAGGCTCGCGGACCTCGACGGGCGTGCCTTCCTCATGAACGCCGACGTCGGCTTCTGGGGCGACATGACGCGCGCGGCACTGCCCAACGCGCGAATCATCATGCAGCAGGATTCCAACGTGCTCGCGCAGCTGATTCGCACGTCGGATGTGCTGGGCTTTGTCACCGACGTATCTGAGTTCAACCACCCCGACGAGAACCGCGTGCGCGTGCCCATCCAAGACGCCGACGCGCACGCCACGTTCTACGTGGTCGCCATGATCGACGCGCCGCAGGCCGTGCTAGATATCGTCGAGGCGGTTAGGCGGTAGCTGCGCGACCGAAGCCGCCCGGTGAACACCCTGGCAGCAATGGCCCCGGCCAAGCAGGACCGATATTGCGCGCAAGGCAACGCTGGAACATGTTCCAGCCTCGCCAAATGATAAAACTAACCGGGTTGGTTTTATCATTTTCGATCGACCTGTTCCCGCACTAGAAAAGGCGGGCACCCCGAAGAACACCCGCCTATCCTGCACTATCGCCTCGCGCTCGATACCGAGCGCGCATGCCACCATTCCTTTCGGCTGCACACCTACGCCTGCGCGGCGATCTGCCCCTTCACAAGATTTAGCAGGCCGCCGATAAGCTGCACGTCGCGATGGTCATAGCAAATCGAGCGGTCGCAATCGAGCTCGGCGATTTTCGCCTTATCCTCGTCGGAAAGCTGGAAGTCGAGCACGTCGAAGTTCTCTTCCATGCGCTCCTTGTGCGTAGACTTGGGAATCACGATGACACCGAGGTCGAGGAGGTAGCGCAACGCCACCTGGCCCACGGACTTGCCGTACTTCTCGCCAATCTCGGAGAGCAGCGGGTTCTGGAAGAAGTTGTTGGCGCCCTCGGCGAACGGGCCCCATGCCATGTGCGCTACGCCAAGGTTCTCCATGTTCTCATGCGCGTAGTGCTGCTGCCAGAACACATGGGTCTCGACCTGGTTGACCATAGGCGCCACCTCGGCGAACGTGCAGATGTCGAGCAGGCGCTTGGGGTCGAAGTTGGAAACGCCGATCGCGCGGACGAGGCCGTCCTTGTACGCACGCTCCATGTCGCGCCACGCCGCGTGGTAATCGTTGTAGGCCTGGTGAAGGAGCATAAGGTCAATCTGATCCACGCCAAGGAGCTCGAGCGACTGCTTGATGGAGTCGTAGGTCTTGCCCTCGCCGTAGTTGGAAACCCACACCTTGCTCACGATGAAGAGCTCGTCGCGCGCAACGCCGCTCGCCTTGATGCCGGCGCCCACGCCGCGCTCGTTGCCATACGCCTGAGCGGTGTCGATCATGCGGTAGCCGCTCGCGATGGCGTCCTCGACGCAGCGCTCGGTGGTGGCGTCGTCGATCTGGAACACGCCGTAGCCGAGCATGGGCATCTTCACGCCGTTGGAAAGGGTCTTGTACTCCATGGGAACCTCCTTTGTGCCTCCCGCGCCGGCACCCATAGCCGACGTGAGCGCATGGCTTGTGCTTGGCTTCATTGTGCTCGCATGCCACGGCTGCTCCTGCGTCTATGACGATATGCCGCTATGCGCCAGATGCATGCTCGGCACAATGTGAAAACAGACCAGGAGATCTTTCATTGGAGGAAGTCTACAAAAGCAAGCAGACGGCGATTATCTCGTCTTCTACGGGGACCTCTCCGCAATATCGTTCATTATCTTGTCGAGTGCTCCGCAAAAACTTGTCGAATGCCGCAAATTGCGCAACTTCGGCAAGATTATGCGGAGCACTCGACAAGTTTATGAACCCGTCTATGCAGGGGACGACATCATAGGAGCACGCCGGTTCACAAGCGCACCGCCCCCGCGCAAAAAACGGCGCCGCAGGCAACCCACCTGCAACGCCGTTCGAAACGCACTATGCAACGTATGAGCAGACGCCTACTTCGCGACCTCCACGACAGCGGTGCCCGCGTCAACGTGCGCATCTGCCTCGGCAGTCATGGTCACACTGGCATACTCAGCCGTGTTGGACACGGCGAGCACCACGCAATCAGGATGCCCGGCAGCGGCAATCTCGCTGCGATCGATCTTGATCATGGGGTCGCCGGCGTTTACGTGGTCGCCCTGCTTCACATAGCCCGTGAAGCCGCGGCCCTTCATGTCCACGGTATCGACGCCCACATGCACGAGAACCTCGACGCCGCTATCGCTCTTGAGGCCCACCGCGTGCCCCATGGTCACGGTCACCTCGCCGGACACGGGCGCATACACCACGTCGTTCTCGGGCCAGATCGCGCACCCCTTGCCGAGCACCTCGCCGCTGAAGACCGGGTCGGGCACGTCGGCCATCTTAATGGCCTTCCCCGAAACCGGGGCGCACAGCGCGAAGTCGGAAGCTTGCGCGGTGATCGCAGCGGGCGTGGCCGGGGCGGCAGGCTCAGCCGAGACGGCCTTCTTGAACTTATCGAAGAGTCCCATACAGTTCGCTCCTTTACAAAGGCTGGTAGTTACCACCAGTTTACGAGCCTTCTACCCCGTCCTCCGCGAGGTTTTTCAGTTACGCCGCCTGCGCGTCGTCTTTGCACGCCATCATGGTCGCTACGGCAGAACCCCGGCACGACGCAGCCCAAATATCGCAACCATTTCTTAGAATGCAATGATGCGGTTGCATCCACATGCCGAGAAGTATCCGCTCGTTGCGTAGTTATAACTAAAAGGTTCATGCCGGACGATGCACATCGGGACGCGCATCGGAGCAAAATACGAAACGCATCCGAACGGGATGCGGAGCAAACCGAAAGCGAGTGTGGGGTAAACAGTCTCACTGCCATCACATGCAGCGCCGGGACCTGCTACTCCTGCGCGTCGAAGTCGGGCTTGATAGCGAGGTAACCAGCAAGTGCTTCCTCGGTGGCCTCGTAGTACTTCTTCGTGCCGTCGAGCTTGGCGATCTCTGCCATCTCTTCATCAGTGAGCTCGAAATCGAAGATGTCGGCGTTATCTGCGATGTGGGCGGGATTCTTGGAACCCGGAATGATTGACGTACCCATCTGCACATGCCAGCGAAGAATGACCTGGACCGGCGCCTTGCCGTACTTCTCGGCAAGCTTGGTGAAGACCGGCTCCTCCTGCAGGCCCTTGTCGCCGTGGCCGAGCGGATACCAAGCCTCAATCACGATGCCGTACTGGCTCAGGTACTCACGGAGGTCCGACTGGGCGAAGTACGGATGGCACTCTACCGTCACGAGCTGCGGCTTAATCTCCGCATGATCGATGACCTCGGCAATCTTCTCCTGCGGGAAGTTGGAAAGGCCGAGCGCGCGAACCTTGCCCTCCTTATAGGCCTTCTCCATGGTCTTCCATGCAGCGAGGTAGTTGCCCACCGGCTGGTGGAGGATGAGCATGTCAACGTAATCCAAGCCCAGACGATTGAGCGTGCCCTCGATGGCAGCGTCGCCGGCCTCGTAGACCGAGGGCCAAAGCTTGGTAGAAACGAAAATCTTATCGCGCGCAACACCGCTCTTGGCAATGGCGCGGCCAACAGCCTTCTCGTTCATGTATGCGTTTGCAGTATCGATATGCTCGTAGCCGGCCTCAAGTGCCGCGAGCGACGCGGCCTCGGCCTCGGCCGGGCTCATAAGAAAGGTGCCCAGGCCCTCGACCGGCATTTTGACATCATTGTTAAGCTTCAGATACTCCATGGTAGCCTCGCTTTCCGCCGTGCTCGCACGGCATCGTTGTGCTTCGCCACCATTGTGCCCGCAGCGGGCCGGCACACCGCCGTCTACCCCGATATGCCGCTATGCGCGCGACGCATACTCGCCCGGAAAACAAGTCTCAAGACCTCCAATGCGGCCCCGCGACGCAAAACTCTCGCCAAAGGATCGAATTTTTGGCCACCGTCCGAGTACAGCCGCGATTGCGCTCAAAAGAATGCCAGCTAGAGGGGCTGCGTATTTTCGTGATACTTGGACGTACGCGCAAAATTCGATCCTTTGGCGAAAGTTTTGCTTTGAAGCCTGAAGTGGGACACAATATCCTGGCGCCTTTGTTCCATCCTTGTCCCAACTCAGCACCTTTGTCCCCTGCGAGGAGGCCGCGATGTTCAACCTTGTGCTGTTCGAGCCGGAGATACCAGCCAATACGGGCAATATCGGCCGAACCTGCGTGGTCACGGGCACAAGGCTGCATCTCATCGAACCGCTCGGCTTCTCGCTCGACGAGCGCGCGCTCAAGCGGGCGGGCTTGGGATACTGGGGCAATCTCGACCTTGCGGTGTACCCGGACTGGAACGACTTCTGTCGCCGCAATGGACTGGCCGCGCACGGTCCCGAACCCCGACTGCACCTTCTAACCAAGAAAGCGCGCCGAACCCATGCGGAGTCCACGTACCGCGACGAAGATTATCTCGTGCTCGGAAAGGAGAGCTCAGGCATCCCCGAGGAGCTGCTCGCGCGCTATGCCGAGAGCTGCGAACGCATTCCGATGCTGCCCGACAAGGTGACGCTCGCCAACCGCGCCGCCTGGGAGCACCGCACCGGCGAACTCGCCGAAGAGGGGTACGCCCCGGCGGAGCAAGCCGAACGCGGCCAAGCGGGCGGGCATGAGGCGCTTCAACGGCAAGACATCTGCGGCAACTTCATCGATCCCACGGATTACCGCATCAGCGCGCTCAACCTTTCCAATGCAGCCGCCGTTGTCCTCTATGAGGCGCTCCGCCAAACTGACTTCCCCGGCATGGACTGATAAAACGAACCGGGTTCGTTTTATCATTTTTACAGGGCGTCCTCACCGCGCTCGCCGGTGCGAATACGAACAGCCTCCTCGACCGGGGTCACGAAAATCTTGCCGTCGCCGACCTCGCCCGTCTTAGCGACCGCACAAATGATATCGATAAGCTCCTCGACTTCCCCATCTGCCACCACGAGGCACATCTTGACCTTGGGCACCATGTTGAGCAACACCTCGGTACCGCGATAGAACTCCTTCCAGCCACGTTGGTTGCCGAAACCCTGCACCTCCGAAACCGCCATGCCATGCACGCCCGCGCTGGTGAGCGCATCCTTGAGCGGCTCGAGTATCTCGGGTCGAACGATTGCCGTTATTTGCTTCATGGAATCCTCCTGTTGAATACCTTCGCTCTCGCAGGATAGGTGGCGGTTGCCGAGGCTACGGCACCGGACCGTCGCCCGCGTGGCAACACCAGCCGCCCGGGCATTGCCCCCTTGCCTGCGCAACATTCCCGCCGCCGGCTCGAACGGGCGAACCGCCTGTCCATGCTGCGCTGCCCGTTGCCCGCACTACCAGCGCGCCGCTACACATCCAGCCCCGTGTACGCCGGGTACGCGCTCTCACCGTGCTGAGCCACGTCAAGGCCGAGCGCCTCCTCGCCGCCGTCCACACGCAACCGCCCATGGAACACGGCTTTCACCACGAGCGCGATGGCCACATCGAGCACGAGAACGGCCGCCGCCGTAACGAGAATGCCCAGCACCTGGTCGGCAAGAAGCTCCGCATTGCCCGTGTAGATGAGCCCGCCGATCCCCGTCGGCGAAAGCTCCGGCACGCAAAAGATTCCGGTTAGGACACCACCCAGGATACCGCCGATGCCATGACAACCAAACGCATCGAGCGCGTCGTCGTAACCAAGCCGCGCCTTAAGATGCGAGATTGCAAAGAAGCATACCGGCGAAACGACAATCCCCATGACCACCGCAGCCCATGGCTCCACGTAGCCTGCCGCCGGCGTGACCACCACGAGGCCGGCGACGAGGCCCGTGCATGCGCCAACGAGCGTGCACTTTCCCGTTGCCAATCGGTCCACGACCATCCATGAGGCCATACCTGCCGCACTTGAGACCACGGTATTCAGCACCGCGAGCACCGCGATGTGATCGGCCGCGAACGCCGACCCGCCGTTGAAGCCGAACCATCCGAACCAAAGCAGCCCCGCGCCGAGCGCGACGAACGGAACATTGTGCGCGCGGTACGTCTTGAGACCGAAGCCCTTGCGGCCGCCGAGAAACAGGCAAAGGACAAGCCCCGTGAGGCCCGAGCTGATGTGAACCACGTCGCCTCCGGCAAAATCGAGCGCGCCGATGATACCCCCGATGAGGCTTTCCTCACCGCCCCACACCATGTGCGCGAGCGGCGCATAGACCACGACCGACCAGATGCCGATGAACAGCGCGATCGCCCCGAAGCGCATGCGCCCGGCCACTGACCCCGTCACGATGCCAGCCGTGATGAGCGCGAACGCCATCTGGAAAACGATGTCGAGAACCGTTGGGTAGAGGGTGCCGTCGGGCACGCTCTGGGCCTCCGCAAGGAGCAGCTCAACTGTTCCAGCGAGTCCCACCTGGTCGAAACCACCGATGATAGGATTGTCGCCGCCCCCGCCGTAGGCGAGCGACCAACCCACAAACACCCAGGTGAGCCCCGCGATGCCAATCACCATGAGCGACATGAACATGGTGTTGATGACGTTCTTGCGTCGCGAGAGACCACCGTAGAAAAAGGCGAGCCCCGGCGTCATCAGGAGCACGAGCATCGTGCAGACGAGCATGAACGCGGTAGAGCCAGTGTCATACATGCGCATTCCCCCTTCGTATCGAGCGGGGCGTGCACGGCTTCGCGGCTGCACGGCCGCACGGCTACGTGGCTGCACGGCACACTCCACACGCCGCGTGGCAACTCGTCACCTGATGGCACGCCGCGAATCCGATGGCCCGAACTCACGGTGAGACACCACGCCAGCACGCAGGCCCGCTTCCGATGGAATGCGACCATGGTAAAAAGCTAAACGGCCGCTGCCCGGCAGATTCGCCTCGTTTACCGATCTACAACGAGCCGGAAACATCGGCAACCGAACGGCAACGGGGCGGAAAGCACGCGTACACGCAAGAGAAACCAGCCCGCAACGCGCTGGAAACGCGCGTGTGCAGAGCCATGAACGCCATGGGAAGCCTCTCCCGGTCCCGTTGCGGCGCGCCGACAAGAGGGAAAGTCGACAGCCCCCTGTTCGCCATCCATGATCATGAGCTGGTGGTCTCCGGCGCGGGCGCGGGCGCCAGCAGACCGGACGCCCTGGGCGCGGGCGCCGGCGCTTGCAGATTAGAGGACCCCGGCGCCGGCGCTTGCAGACCAGATGCCTCCCCCAACACCGCCGCAGGCGCAGGCGCTTGCAGATCAGACGGCCCCACCACCGCAGGCGCAGGCGCTTGCAGATCAGACGGCCCCGCCGCCGCAGGCGCAGGCGCTAGAACGAAACGTTGCCGAATTCGGAAAGTTCGAGCTCGGGGTTGTGATCGTGCGCCCAGTCCACGTTCCAGGGGCTCGTGAACAGAAGCAGCTTGCTGCCGCGCATGTCTTCCACGCGCAGGGTGTCGCGCGTGAGGTCGAGCGCCTTCACGTCCACCGAGCCGGGTTCGTTGGCGATCCAGCGAATATCGGTGTAGCCGAGCGGCTGGCGGCGCACCTCAACGTGGTACTCGCTCTTGAGCCGCTGCTCCAGCACGTCGAACTGAAGCACGCCCACCACGCCCACGATCACACTTTCCATGCCGGCGCCAATCTCGCGGAAAATCTGGACCGCGCCCTCCTGTGCAAGCTCCTCCATACCCTTCACGAACTGCTTGCGCTTCATGGTGTCCACCTGGCTGATGCGCGCGAAATGCTCCGGCGCAAAGGTAGGGATGCCCGCATACTGCACGCGGCGCTTACCGGCGCAGAGCGTGTCGCCGATGGAGAAGATGCCCGGATCAAAGAGGCCCACGATGTCGCCCGCGTACGCCTCGTCCACGATGGCGCGGTCGTCGGCCATCATGGCCGTGCCCGTGGCGAGCTTGAGCTTTCGCCCGCCCTGCATATGGAAAGCGTCCATGCCGCGCTCGAACTTGCCCGAGCAGATGCGCAGGAAGGCGATGCGGTCGCGGTGGTTCTTGTCCATGTTGGCCTGGATCTTGAACACGAAGCCGGAGAACTCGTCCGATGCCGGGTCGACCTGCTCGCCCGTGAGCGCATCCTTATGCGGGCTCGGTGCCGGCGCAAGCCTCAAGAAGTCTTTGAGGAACGGCTCTACGCCGAAGTTTGTGAGCGCCGAACCAAAGAAGACGGGGCTGAGCTTGCCCGCACGAACGGCCTCGAGGTCGAATTCGTCCGCCGCTCCATCAAGAAGCTCGATGTCGTCCATGAGATTACGATGGTTCTCGGCCCCGATGAGCTCATCGAGCGCCGGATCGCCCAGCTCGGCCTCAATCTCATCCACCTTTTTGGTGGCATTCGCGCGGCCGTCGCCCTCGAAAGCGAGCACGTGGCGGCTCGCGCGCTCGAAGACGCCGCGGAAATTCTGTCCGCAGCCGATGGGCCAGTTCATGGGATAGGTCGAGATGCCGAGCACCGTCTCGATCTCGTCCAAGAGGTCGAACGGGTCGCGCGTCTCGCGGTCAAGCTTGTTCACGAAGGTGAAGATGGGAATACCGCGCAGCGCACAGACGCGAAAGAGCTTAACGGTCTGCGCCTCAACGCCCTTCGCGCCATCGATCACCATGACGGCGGCGTCGGCGGCCATGAGCGTACGGTACGTATCTTCCGAAAAGTCCTGGTGGCCGGGGGTGTCCAAGATATTCACACAGCAGCCGTCGTAGGTGAACTGCAGCACCGACGAAGTCACCGAGATGCCGCGCTGCTTCTCGATCTCCATCCAGTCGGAGACCGCGTGCTTGGCACTGCTCTTCCCCTTTACCGAACCAGCCGCCTGGATGGTGCCGGTATAGAGGAGGAGCTTCTCGGTAAGTGTGGTCTTGCCCGCGTCCGGGTGCGAGATGATGGCGAAGGTGCGTCGCGAAGCGACCTCTTCGGCGATGCTTGGCATGGGTCTCCTCTGCGCAACGCGCCGGCCTGACATGCGCTGGCATGTGGCCGCCGACGCGCGAGGCGACGAGCGGCAGGTGCAAGCGCGAGCATGGCCAGCGGGACGTGCGTCTGTGTTCCGATGATGTGCGATTTCAACCGGACGTATTGTAACGCACTTCGCCCGCGCCCACGGCGTCTGCGCACCCCCTCCGATGCCGAAAGCGTACGCGTCCGAACCGCCGACTCCTCATCGAACTTCATTCTTGGGCAAGATTGTGTCGAAACTCGGCTTCTAGAGCCCTCTTTTCGACACATTCTTGCCCGAGAATGAATTGCGCATGGAACCCCGCCACAGGGCTACTTCGCCCGCGTCCGTTCGTTACGCTCGTTCGCTTGCCGTTGCTCCCCAGAAAGGAAGGGCAGCCTGAACAGCCAACGCGCCAAGCAGCGCACCGCCGGGCCTGCCACGAAGAGCTGCCACAGAAGCGCCATGGGAAAGTTCATCGCCGTAGTTTGCAGCCACGTGGCAACGAGCTGCGAGAGCGGTGGCTGCTTGAACGCGATCGTGGCCACGAAGCTCATCATGGGGCACATAGTCCAGCAGGTGAAAATACCGAGGAATACGGTGATGAGCAGTGCTGGATCCTCGCCCGCCCTGAGGAACTTGAACGTGCAGTGATGCGCGACCTTACCGCCAACGAGCGCTTCGAGGACGATGACCGCCGCCATGAGCGGCACCATGTCTCCAAAGGGCACGAGGAACAGCTCGGTTGTAAGACCACCCGTCATGAGCGCCTGGTTGTAGAGCTCCATGCCGTAAACCATGGCAAACGCCATGAGTATCGAGAAAACGAAGTGCCGAGCGCGCGTGCTAGGCATGCAAACCTCCTGCTCGCCCAGCCCCTCAACACGAAAACGCGCCGCGGAAGGACAACTGGACTTATGCCTTCCGCAGCGCGTTGCTTGCGAGGTATGGTATCACCGAAACGCCCGTAGCAATCAAAAAAACCACGTTGCGATGGCCGGTGCATGCGCGAGGGCCGGTAGGAGAGTGCAGGTGCGACGGTCGGCACGGGCGTGCGGGCGGGTGCAGGGGCGTATGGGAGATCTCGAGGACTGTGCACACGCGAAGGCCGGCATGGGCATGCGGCCCGCGGGCGGGTGTGTGGACCGGTGAATGCGCGGCGGTCGGCAGGGGCGTACGGGTGCGAACGAACGAGCCATCACGGGCGCTCGAACCGATGCGAACGCTCAAGCCGGTTCGGCATGCGGGCGGCGGCTGCCAAACGACAACCGTCGCGCATCAACGCCCGCGCTTCAAGACCGCGCCCACCACGAGCAGGGCCGCGCCCAACAGGACGAGCACGGCGAGCACGTCGAACGTAAACGAGAAGCCCGCGAGGAAGAGCTCCGGGCGCCCCTCCACATAGCCGGTCACCGCATGGCCCGCCAGGGAACTCATCTGCCCGTACAACAGCACCGTGCCGCCCGTCACGCCAGCCGACATACCCATGTAGCGCACGAGCGAGACAAGGCTCCCCGCAAAGCCAAGGTCCTCCGTCTCAACCGACCCCATGACGAGCGCGTTGTTCGGCGACTGGAACAGTCCGGTGCCCGCCGCCATGGCCGCCATAAGCAACACGATAACGACGACGCCCGCATCGTCCGAAAGCCCGCCTACGAACCAGATACCCGCTGCGTAGATCACAAGCCCCACGAGGCACGGCCAGAAGCTGCCGATGCGGTCCGAGAGCGCACCGCCCAGCGGGCCCATGATGGCCATGCCGAGCGGGATCGCCGTGAGAATGAAGCCGGCAACATTCGACTCGTACCCACAGGCGTCCTGCAAAAAGAAGGGAAGCAGGTATTCGGTTGCGCCCACCGCAAGGAAGCAGAGGAACATCGCAGCAAGGTTGGCCGAGAAGACCGCGTTGCCGAAGAGGTCGAGGCGGACAAGCGGAGCCTCCACGCGGCGCTCCACCAACACGAACACCACGAGCAATGCAAGGCCCGCCGCGAGCAAACCCATGAGGAGCGGCGTGGCGCCGTTAGCGAGGTTGGTAAGCGAGAAGAAGGTGAAGAAAATCGCCGGAGCGAGTAATAGGGAACCCGCGATATCGAAGCCCGCGCGCGCGGACCGGTCGGCCTCGGTGCGCGGCGCGTCGCGCGGCAAAGTCTTCAGGCCCACCAGAAACGCCACGATGCCCACCGGCACGTTGATGAGGAAAATCGACTCCCACGGATACACCGCCACAAGCATGCCGCCGATCGTGGGGCCGCACATGAGGCCGAGCGACACGAACGTCGAGGTTATACCGAGCGCGCGGCCTCGCTGGCTCGCAGGGAACACCTCGGTCACGATGCCCATGTTGTTCGCCGTCGCGCTTGCGGCGCCGAGCGCCTGCACCACGCGGGCGCCAATGAGCACGGGAAGCGTCGTTGCAAGGCCGCAGAGCGCCGAGCCCGCTGTAAAGAGCGCAACGCCAACCTGGAAGAAGAGCACCTTGCCGTAACGGTCGCCCAAGCGGCCGAACACGAGCACGGTTACGCAGCATGCGAGCAGGTAGATGCTCGAAACCCATTGGATATCGGCAGCCCCCACGCCGAGCTCGCGCTGCATCGCGGGCAGAGCAACGTTCACGATGCTGCTGTCGAGCGTAGACATGAAGGTCATGGCCACGACGGTGAAGAGCACGACCCATTTGCCAGCGGTCGGACGGGGCGCAGGCACGGAATGCGGCGTCGGCGCGGACGGCGATGCCTGCGTAGAGCGCGGTACACGTTCGCCGCCCTGCGCGGAGTACGGCGACTCTGAAGAGCGCGACGCCCGAGCGGCGCATGGTTCCTGCGCGGCGCACGGCACCTGCGCGGCGCACGTCTCCCGCCCGCTGCGGGCCACTTCGATAGATTGCTTGTTCTCAGCATGATTCATGCGCAAACCTCCCCAGGCAAACGCGGACACATCCACGCGCCTTGGAGCGCGCCTCCCCGGGGCGAACAGCCCCAGGCGCTTATCGCGTGCGGGTGGCCGCCATTGACCGGCGACCGCACCGCGATCGGCCGCAGCATCATAGCACGGCAGCGCCAGCGAACAGCCTACCTCACGGTAAAATCAACCGCCCGCGCGCTCGCCCCGCCCCACCCGCCGCTTGCGTAGCCCGCCGCCCTTCCACAAGGAAAACGTCCGCTGCCCGGGTATAACCAAGGAAAGGTCGTCATGCGGGAAGGAGCCGCCATGTTCTTCAAAAACGTCCTGGTGCCCTACGACGAATCTGAACACGCCCTGAGCGCGCTGCACATCGCGTTCGGCATGGTGGGAGGAGACCCCGAAGCGACGATCCACGTTGTCACAGTCGTGGCGGCAGGGCCGCTCGCCTCGCCCACGCTCAGCAGCGACGCCTTCGATGCGCCCGATAACCTAAGCGAGGAGCTCGAATCCGACGGCATCATGGGGCCCGCGCTCCACCGCATGCGCACCGAGATCCAGCACGTGGTCGATGACGCGCGCGACGATGCCTCGTGCCAGATCGTGACAAGCGCGGCGCTTTCAGGCTCTCCTGTGGAAGGCATCGCGGAATACGTGGACAACCACAACATCGACCTCGTGGTCATGGGGCGCCGTGGCCTTGGAGCCCTCCGCGGCATGCTCGGCAGCGTGAGCTTCGGCGTGCTGCGCTCGGTCGACGTGCCGGTGCTTACGGTGAAGTAAGCAGCGTGCGTTCGCGCCGCTTACCCGATTTCCGCGCCGTACCAGTTCTCAATCATGTGCCGGGCGATGGACGCGCGGCCAGGCAGCTCGACCTCGCCCGACGCGACGGCACGGGCAAGGTCCTCGCGCGTGAACCAGCGCGCCGCCGCAACCTCCTCATGGTCGACGGCGACCTCTGCGGTTCGTGCGTGGGCCCGGAAGCCCAACATGATTGATGCCGGGAAGGGCCAGGGCTGCGAACCGAGATAGCACACCTCGTCGAGCTCCACGCCCACCTCTTCGTGCGCCTCGCGGCGCACCGCGTGCTCGAGGCTCTCGCCCGCCTCCACGAATCCGGCAGACACCGAGTAGAACCGCTCGCGCCACGCCGTGTTGTGCTGCAAGAGGATGCGCTCCTCGTCATCGACGATGGCCGTGATCACCGCGGGCTCGATGCGCGGGAAGAGCAGGCGGTCCGCATCTGCGGGATTCGTGCAGGCCTGCGCCCAGCCGGCGAGCGCGGGCCGCACCGGAGCGCCGCATGCTGGGCAGAACCGCTGCTGGCTATGCCATGCGCAGATCGCAACGGCACTCGTGGCCAGCCCAGCATCGCGCGTCGACGCGCAAGGCGCGAACGAGCGCAGCTCCACCCAATCAAAGTCGCGAAGCGCTCGCTGCGAAAAGGTGACAGCCGAGCGGCCGAGCTCGTGGTCGGCACCGACGGCAGCATTACGAGGCTCATCGACCGCGCGCGTGATGTCGAGGGCGAGATACGGAACAGGCTGTGCAGATGGCCCCATCTCGCGATCGAGCCCAAGATATACAAAGAGCGCTCCCGGCCGATGCTCCTCAGATCGCACATCGGCGGCGCCAACCGCTGCAAGTTGCACCGTCCCAACGGGAGCCTCGGCATCCGGGCGGGGCGCGGCGGGATCGGCGGTGCAATCAAGCGCCGCCGGAGTCGCCGACCCAAAGCGCTTGGGTACGGCGATGAGCCCGTTATCGACGATGACCACCCGCGTGCGGTCGCTTGCAAGCAATCGCCCGATGAGCCCCTCCTCGCTGCGCCGGTCGACATCGTAGTCAATGGTCGTCTGTGCAAGTAGCAACCGGTCCATGAATCCCGTCTCCATGTCTGCGCCTCCCCGTGGCGAGCCTAGCCACATCTATGATACGCGCCCGTCGAATGCGCAGCTCGACGCGTTGAACGCGCGCGCCACGAAACCATTGTCAATCGACCTTGGCGGACGCGCAGCGCTCTGCTATACTCTACCGATGCTGTCCCCATCGTCTAGCGGCCTAGGACGTCGCCCTTTCAAGGCGAAGATCGCGGGTTCGAATCCCGCTGGGGGCACCATATGCAAGAAGTACGAACCCGCGAGGCCTTGAGCCCTGCGGGTTCGTTCGTTTGCGGAGCGTAGTTCATGGCCAGAAAGCGGATGCCGACGAGCCCTTTTCAACTTTTGGGCACTTGCCCGAAGACTCGCCGAGTATACCCGGTCTAAGCGTTATCAAAACAGCAGGTCATCGGCTTGCCATGGTTTCGGCTACTCTGCCCATCGGCGTCCGAGTGCCCAAAAGTTGCAAGCGCCCCGCAGCACCCTCCCCTTTCCGCCTTTCGAGCAGAGTAAACGCAGGAAGCCCCCGCTTCCTCCTGAGCGATTCCGCAGGAGCTCGGCAAAGCCGAGCTCCGAGGACCAGCGAAGGAGGAAGCGGGGGCTTCTTCCGGGAGCGCACCCTACACGTAGAACAGGATGTCGTCGTACGTCGGTACCGGCCAGTAATCGGCGGCAACAATCTCTTCCATGGCATCCACTGCGGCACGCAGCGTCTCCATGGCGGGATTCACCTCATGCGCGTAGCAATTCGCCTGCTCCTGCGCGTCGAGAAGCGCCTCGGCCTTCTGATGCACCGCGTCGAGCGCCTTGATGGACTCGTTGATCTCGGTGATGCCGTTGCACAGTTTGTTGAGCGTGTTCTGCTCGCACTGCATGGCTGCGTCGGCACCGGCAGCGCGAATGGTCTCCAGGCCCTTGGCGACCTTGGTTGCGTAGGCGGTAATCACCGGACGGTACGTGCGGCGCGCCTCGCGAATCATCGTCGTGGCCTCGATGTTCATGAGCTTGTTGTACTTCTCGAGCTTCACCTCGTAGCGGCTGAACGCCTCGGTCTCGGTCAGCACGCCCATGCTCTGCCAAAGCGCAAGGTTCTTGGGGGCCACCATCGCAGACAGCGCGTCGGCCGTGGTGTGAAGATTCGCCAAGCCGCGGCGCTCGGCCTCGGTCTGCCATTCGTCGGAGTAACCGTCGCCCGAGAAGAGGATGCGACGGTGCTCGATCAGCTTCTGCTTGCAGTACTCGAGGGCCTTCTCGGCGAAGTCGTCCTCAGGTGTGCCCTCGAGCGCGTCGGCGAACTCCTTCAGGGCCTCGGCAACGGCGGTATCGAGCACGAGGTTCGGGTCGGAGGGGTTAGCCTCGGAACCCACCGCACGGAACTCGAACTTGTTGCCCGTGAAGGCAAACGGCGAGGTGCGGTTGCGGTCGGTGTTGTCCTGCTGCAGGTTGGGCAGCACGTCGGCGCCCAGGTCGAGCACGCCGTGCGTGGCGTGGACGCTCGCCTTGCCGTCCATGATCTTCTGCACGACCTCGGTGAGCTGGTCGCCCAGGAAGATGGAGATGATCGCCGGCGGCGCCTCGTTCGCACCAAGGCGATGGTCGTTGCCGCAGCTCGCCACCGACATGCGCAGCAGGTCCTGGTACTTGTCGACCGCCTCGATGACCGCCGTGAGGAACACCACGAACTGCAGGTTCTCGAGCGGGGTGTCGCCCGGGTCGAGCAGGTTCTCGTCACCGGCGCTGATCGACCAGTTGTTGTGCTTGCCGGAGCCGTTGATGCCCTCGAACGGCTTCTCGTGCAACAGGCACGTGAGGTCGAAGTTCGTGGCCACGAGCTTCATCTTCTCCATCACGAGCATGTTGTTGTCGATGCCCTCGTTGAGCTCGGTGTACACGGGCGCGAGCTCGTGCTGGCACGGCGCGACCTCGTTGTGCTTGGTCTTCGCCGGGATGCCGAGCGCCCACAGCTCGTCATCGAGCGCCTTCATGTATTTGGAAACAGAGGGGCGGATAGCGCCGAAGTAATGCTCCTCGAGCTCCTGGCCCTTGCACGGCGGCGCACCGAAAAGCGTGCGGCCCGTAATAACCAGGTCGCGACGCTTGCGGTAGGCGTCCTTCTTGATCAGGAAGTACTCCTGCTCGAGGCCCACGCTCGGCACCACGCGCTTCGGTGTCTTGCCAAAAAGCGCGAGCACACGCTTGGCCTGCGTGTCGAGCACCTTCATGGAGCGCAGAAGCGGGGTCTTCTTGTCAAGCGCCTCGCCGTTATAGCCGCAGAAAGCCGTGGGGATGCAGAGCACCTCGTCCTTGATGAAGGCCGGGCTCGTGGGATCCCATGCGGTGTAGCCGCGCGCCTCGAACGTGGCGCGGAGGCCGCCGTTGGGGAAGCTCGACGCATCGGGCTCGCCCTGGATGAGCGCCTTGCCCGTAAATTTGGTGATGGCCGTGCCGTTGCCCACCGGCTCGAGGAAGCTATCGTGCTTCTCGCTCGTGATGCCGGAAAGCGGCTGGAACCAGTGAGCGTAATGCGTCGCGCCGTGCTCGAGCGCCCACGTCTTCATGGCGTGCGCGACGGCATTCGCAACGTCCAGGTTGAGCGGCTCGCCTTCCTCGATGGTTGCAAGGAGGGTCTTGTACACGTCTTTGGGGAGGTAATCCTGCATGACGCTTTCCGAGAACACCATGGTCCCGAAGCGATCGGTTAGGTCTGCCATCGAGGCTCCCTTCGTTCACGCGCCGCGCGCACATACCGCGGCAACAACTGCCTGCTGAACACAAAGCAGGGTAGTCGCGCCATGTTTCCGCGGCATTTCGGACGCGTTGCGGGCGCGATACCATTCCGAGAAGCTAGTGTAACAGCATGAGCGCCGCGGAGGCTCGTTACGGCACGCTACCGGGGCGTGATAAAAATAATTTCTAAAATCAGCCTCACAGCAGTGCGCTCAGCTTCCATAATGCTAACAGTACCCGTCGTCTCGGCGGCACGCCGGACGCTGTCGTTGGCATGCCGGGCTCGCTGCCTGGGCGGCATTCCGGATGCGTTGCTCTGGCGTTGCTTCGGCGGCACAGCGCAGCGCGCCAGCTTGGTAGCGCCACCTCGGCGGCGGCACCGCGCGCCGGAGCCCGCCGGGACCCGCTGACCTCGCGGCACCGCACGGCGCATGATACTGGACAGGGCAACGATTCGAGCACCTCGACCGAAAGGCGAACCATGCACGTTGACGACATCTTTACCAAAGCCCACGCAGCAGGCAAGATCCCCGTTTCGTTCGAGATGTTCCCGCCCAAGGGGGAGCTCACCCTCGACAAGGCCCGCGACGCGGCAAAGAAGCTGAGCGCCTACGGGCCAGACTTCATCAGCGTCACCTGCTCTGCCGGCGGGGGCGGCAATTTCGCCCAGACCGCCGCCATCGCCTCGATGCTCGAGAGCGAGTTCAACGTCAGCTCTGTGGCGCACCTTACCTGCATTTCGCTCACGCGGGAAGGGCTCAAGGAGCGCATCGCCCAGCACAAGGCCGCTGGTGTGGAGAACGTGCTCGCCCTTCGCGGCGATCGGCCCACGAAAGACAGCCCGCTCTACGGCGCCCCAAGCGACTTCTCGTTCGCGGCGCAGATCATCCCCGCGCTCATCGAGGCCGGATTCTGCGTGGGCGGCGCAGCGTATCCCGAAGGACACATTGAATGCGAGAGCCTCGAGACGAGCGTCGAGCATCTTAAGCTCAAGCAGGATGCGGGGGCGAGCTTCTTCGTTACCCAGCTCTTCTTTGATAACGAATACTGCTACCGGTTCCTGGACCTTGCCGAAAAGGCCGGCATCACGGTGCCCATCACCTGCGGAATCATGCCGTTTGTGAGCAAGCAGCAGATTACGCGCATGGTGCTCATGTGCGGAGCGTCGCTCCCATCGCCCGTTATCAAGCTCCTGGCCAAATATGACGATGACCCGGCGAGCCTCGCGCAGGCGGGCATCGACTACGCATGCCGCCAGCTCCAAGACCTCAAGGAGCACGGCGTGGACGGCCTGCACGTCTATACCATGAACCGCCCCTCGGTCGCGTCCGCTGCGATGCAGGCGCTCGGCCGATAGCGCCGGAGCTATCGTGGCCGAACGCGAAACGGCAACAGGGCAAAGCGAAGCCGGACGGGCGCCCTTGCCGCTGGGCGTTCCACGCGTGTGGCGGCCAGGGGCGGGGGCGGCACCGCTCGACCGTGCCGAAATGCTCCGCTACCTTGGATACCACGGGCAAAAGATCGAGCCAGAGCTCGCCGAGCGCATCGATGCCGTCGCGGCCGATGCCGTGACCCGCACAGCTCCCGCTGGCGTCTGGGCAGTCTTCCCCCGCGGAACGGTATACGACACCCCGGTGAAACGCGAACACCCGGTGTCTGCGAACCAAAAGGTGAAACGCGAGCACCCGGTGCCTGCGAACCAAACCCCAGTTGCTGCGGGCCATATCGCGTTCGAGGGCACAGCGCTGGCGCTCACAGGGCGCGACATCTTTCGCCACCTCAAGGACGCACGATATGTCGCCGTTCTCGCCGTCACGCTCGGCATGGCCTCCGAGCAGCGCCTACGCGTGTTGAGCAGCCAGAACCCGCTCGAGGGAGCCGTCTTTGATGCAGCCTGCTCCGCCTTGGTGGAAAGCGCAGCCGATGCGCTCAACTGCGAGATTGAAGCTGCCGCCCAAGCCGCGGGCCTCTCCTGCAACGCACGGTTTAGCCCCGGATACGGAGACCTTCCGCTCGCCGTTCAGCCCACGGTGCTCGCCACGCTCAATGCCACGCGACTCTGCGGCATCACCGCCACGCCAACCAACCTGCTCATGCCCACCAAGAGCATCACGGCTTTCATCGGGCTCTTCGAAGGCGACCCGCACTCGTCGGATGCGGTGAGCTCTTGCGCGGGCTGTCGCGTGGCATCGGGATGTCCGTTCCGCGCTCGCGGCACGCGCTGCTGGTAGGCGCGGCACGCGCGCCAACACGCAAGGCGCTCACTGCTGGCAGGCGCGTTGCTTGCCGCCAACACGCAAGACGACACCCAGCCGCCTGGCACTCGTGGTTCGCAGCCTCCCCACGCCGCCACCAGATACCTGACGCGCCTTCGCAGCCCTCGACAGCGCACAAGGTGGCGTACAATCTCGTGCATCTATCGAAAGGATTCGCATGACCGTCACCCCCACCGCCTCGGCTACCCCTGCCTCCCCAGGCACCTCAACCGCCCCCACACCGAACGCATCTCTCGCCCCGCTCACCGAGCGACTTGCCGCCGGCGAGACCTACCGCCCGCGCACGCTCGACACACTTCGCATCGCTGACAAAGACCTGCGCCTCGTCCTCGAGGGCCGGCGCCACCTGCTCTTCGACGGCGGCATGGGCACCATGCTGCAAGCTGCGGGCATGGCGGCGGGCGAGGTCCCCGAGCTCCTCAACCTCACGAACCCAGAGGTCATCACTCGCGTGCACACCGCCTATGTTGAGGCAGGCAGCGAGGTGATCACCACCAATACCTTCGGTGCCAATGCGCTCAAGCTCGGCGACGCAGCGTCGGTTGAGGACGTCTTCACAGCTGCGGTGCAGGCGGCGCGCGCCGCGCATCCGCGCTATGTCGCAGCCGACATCGGGCCCATCGGCGCGCTGCTGCGCCCCCTTGGAACGCTCTCGTTCGATGAGGCGTACGCGCTCTTCGCCCAACAGGCACGTGTGGCCGAGCAGGCGGGCGCCGACCTAATCGTCATCGAGACCATGACCGATCTCCTCGAGGTCAAGGCAGCCGTACTCGCCGCCAAGGAGTGTACGAATCTGCCCATCATCGCCACGATGACCTTCGAGGCCGACGGCCGAACGTTCCTCGGCACCTCGCCAGAGATCGCCGCCGCATCGCTCGACGCGCTCGGGGTGGACGCCCTCGGCATCAACTGCTCACTCGGACCGCGAGAAATCCGCCCGTTCGCGCAGCGCATGCTCGCCGTGACCAACAAGCCCCTTATCGTTCAAGCGAACGCCGGGCTCCCTCGCGTGGAGAATGGTCAAACCGTCTACGACATCACGCCCGAAGACTATGCAGAAGCAGTGGGCGACATAATCGCCGACGGTGCGGGTATCGTTGGAGGCTGCTGCGGAACCACCCCCGCCTACATCCGTCTCCTCGCCCAGAAGCTTGGCGGCCATAAGCCCGAGCTGCGGCAGGCAACACATCCCTTCACCTGCACGAGCGCCCAAAAGCTCACCACGCTCGACGGCCGTCGCATCGCCGTCATCGGCGAGCGCATCAACCCAACGGGCAAGAAGAAGCTCCAGGCAGCGCTCCGTGCCGGCGACCTCGCCTACATCGTCGGTCAGGGCATCAGCCAGCAGGAACAGGGCGCCGACGTGCTCGATGTGAACGTGGGCCTGCCCGAGATCGACGAACCCGCCATGATGGTGCGCGCGTGCGAGGAGCTGCAGGGCTCGACCCTCCTCCCCCTCCAAATCGACTCGACCAGCCCCGTCGCCATCGAGGCTGCGGTGCGACGCTACCCAGGGAAACCCATCATCAACTCGGTAAACGGAAAGCGCGAGAGCATGGATGCGGTGCTTCCCATCGCGGCGCACTACGGCTGCGACATCGTAGCCCTCACGCTCGACGAGGCCGGCATCCCCGCGACGGCGGAAGCGCGCCTACAAATTGCCGAGCGCATCGTGAAGGAAGCCGCCCGCTATGGGATCGGCCGCGAGCGGATTCTCGTAGACTGCCTCGTCATGACCGCCTCGACGAACCAGCACCAAGTGCTCGACATCCTTCGTGCCGTCGAGCTCTGCCGAGAGCATCTGGGCGTGCGCACCTCGCTTGGCGTCTCGAACGTGAGCTTCGGTCTGCCTGCGCGCGAGCTCCTAAACGCGACCTTCCTCGCCGCCGCGCTCGGCGCGGGGCTCGATGCCGCCATCATGAACCCCGGCTCGGATCGTTATATGGATGTGGTGCGCAGCTTCCGCGTGCTGAACGCCGAAGACGAGGGTTCGGCCGCATTCATCGAGCGCTACGCGGGCGCCCCCGACCCCTATAAGGCTGCCGATGGGCGCGCCGAGGCTTCCCTCACTGGAGGTAGCAACAACGCCATGGCGGCACCTGCCACGATGAACGCTGTCGCAGCGAGCACCACGGGCGGTAGCGCCGCTGAGCCCGGCGCCTCTTCAGCCGACGCAAGCGACACCATTCGCCATCTCATCATCACTGGACGCAAGGGCGATATGCCAGCCGCCACGCGTACGGCGCTACAAAAATGTGAACCCATGAAGCTCATCAACGAATGCTTTATCCCTGCGCTCGATGAGGTTGGCGACCGATTCGACCGCGGAGCCTTCTTCCTTCCCCAGCTCATGGCCTCGGCGGAAGCGGCACGGGCAGGCTTTGACACCATCCGCGCGGTCATGCCGGCCAGCGAGCTCGGCGACAAAGGCGGCATTGCGCTTGCCACCGTAAAGGGCGACATCCACGATATCGGCAAGAATATCGTTCGCATGCTGCTTGAAAACTATGGTTACGCGGTCTTCGACCTGGGACGCGATGTGGACCCGCACGCGATACTCGATGCCGTGCGCGAGCGCGACCTCAAGCTCGTGGGGCTTTCCGCCCTCATGACCACCACAGTCGCCAATATGGAAGAGACGATCGAGCTTCTGCACCGCGAGGCACCGGAAGTCAAGATCATCGTCGGAGGGGCCGTGCTCACCCCGGAATACGCCGAGCAGATTGGCGCGGACTTCTACGCCAAGGATGCCGCCGCGACGGCGCGCATCGTCGAAGACGTGCTCAAAGAGTGATGCCGGCTGCGCGCCGTCGCGGGTGCGCCCAAGGCCGATGCCGACCTCACGCGCCGTCGAGAATGCGTGCAATGGGCGAAGCACGGCCCGGGCGCGGCAATAACGCGCGCAAGCAGGACCATGCTTCGCCCGTTTTTGCAAAACTCCTGCCAAAGGATCATTTTTTCGCGGACAGCCTTAGTACACTGCCTACACAGCAGCAAGAAACACCAGCTCACGAGGGTGCCCGATTTTCTGCACTTGACCCTTAGCCCAAAATTCGATCCTTTGAGGCAAGTTTTGCTTCAAACCACTATCGAAGGAGAGATGATGCCCCGCTTGCCCCGCCGTTTTGCCCGATGGCTCGCCGCTATCGTCGCCGCGCTCGCCGCGCTGGGCGGCTACGCCGCCGTCGATGGGCCAAATCCGCTTGACGCGCTGCTCGCAGCATCGGGTTTTAGCGAGACCACCGACACCAGGTCGCCTGAACAGGCCAACAATGGAATCGCGCAGCTAGGCGAAGCAGATCTCACCTGGTCGGCTAACGACTACCCCGACTATTACCGCGTGCTCGGCACGGCGCAAGATGTTGATGAAGGCGCCGATCCGGGCATTGCCTACGGCGACCTCGACGCTCTTGGGCGAGCCACCTGGGCGGGCGGTTGGATCACGGGCGAGATGCGCGCCGCCGCGAGGGCCCAGGATCGCAATGACGCACCCGACCCAGCAGACCCCGTTGGCTGGCCGCGCATAAACCCCGAGGTCTCAATCGAGGGAATTGACGGAAGACGCACCTACCACGGACGCTTGTGGAACCGCAGCCATCTCGTCGCCTGGAGCTTGGGCGGTTCCATGGAAGCAGAGAATATCGTGCCCGGCACCCGTACTCAAAACATCGGTGACAATGTTTCGCCCGGTGGTATGGGCTACACCGAAGACCTCGCACGCACGTGGCTCGACCAAAACCCGCAGGGCAAGCTCTGGTACGCTGCGACCCCCATCTATCGAGGTGACGAGACCATCCCCCGCGCCGTGGTCGTGGACATCAGGACCGATGACGGGAGCATCGACGAGCGCGTGCTTGTCTACAACACCGCCAATGGCTGGGATATCGACTACGCCACTGGTGACGTGCAGGCCGCATAACCACAGGACCTGCGGACCTCGTTCGCGCAGGGACGCCCCGCTCTCGCCTGCTCGCGCCTGCCCTCGCCTTTGCGCGCCGCGCGCACCCACGCATCTGCCCTCGACCGCCGCTCGCCTGCGCGCCACGTTCGTACCATTCTCATGTTAACGTGCGAGTAACGCCGCACTTCGGCGCGGCCTAGCACCCGCCCACGGTAGAATAGACGGACGTGAAACGGCAGACAGGAGCTCCTATGGCTATCACCCCGGCAGAAATCGCCGAAACCCGCGGCATGGTCGCGGAGCAGCATCTGGACATTCGCACCGTGACCATGGGCATCTCGCTCATGGGCTGCGCCGATGAGGATCTGGGCCGCATGTGCACCAAGGTCTACGACCACGTGACGTCGACCGCCGAGCATCTGGTGGAAACGGCCGAGAGCCTCGAGCGCGAATACGGCATTCCCATCGTGAACAAGCGCGTCTCGGTTACCCCTGTGGCGCAAATCGCCGCGTGCTGCGCCGAAGAGGACCTCACCCCGCTCGCGCACGCGCTCGACCGCGCTGCCGAAACCCTCGGCATCGATTACCTTGGCGGATTCTCGGCTCTCGTGCAAAAGGGCGTCGGCGACGCCGACCGACGGCTCATCCAAAGCATTCCCGAGGCCCTTGCCAACACGAGCCGCGTGTGCTCGAGCGTGAACGTGGCGAGCCTGCGCGCGGGCATCAACATGGATGCCGTGCTCATGGTGGCGCAGACGGTCCTCGATGCAGCGCGCCTCACCGCCGACGAGGACTCCGTGGGTGCCTCGAAGTTCGTGGTTTTCGCCAACATGGTCGAGGACTCCCCCTTCATGGCCGGCGCCGTGCACGGCTCCGGCGAGGCCGACGCCGTCATCAACGTGGGCGTCTCCGGCCCCGGCGTGATGGCCGCCGCGCTCGAGCAACTGTCTGAGACCGCCAACATGATGGAAGTAGCCGAAGAAATCAAGAAGACTGCGTTCAAGATCACGCGCGCCGGCGAGCTTATGAGCCGCGAGGCTGCGCGGCGCCTGGGCGTGGAGAAGGGCATCGTAGACCTCTCGCTCGCCCCGACGCCTGCTATCGGCGACTCGGTGGCGCGTATTCTCGAGATCATCGGCGTCGGTACCTGCGGCGGCCCCGGCACCACCGCGGCGCTGGCGCTCCTCAACGACTGCGTAAAGAAGGGCGGCGTCATGGCCACCTCGAGCGTGGGCGGCCTTTCGGGTGCGTTCATCCCCGTGTCGGAAGATGCTGGCATGATCGAAGCGGTCGAGGCAGGCGCCCTGTCGCTCGAAAAGCTCGAAGCTATGACCTGCGTGTGCTCGGTGGGCCTGGACATGATCGCCATCCCCGGAGACACGCCGGTCGAGGCGATTGCGGGCATCATCGCCGACGAGATGGCTATCGGCGTGATCAACAACAAGACGACGGCCGTGCGCGTGATCCCTGCCATCGGCAAGGGCGTGGGCGACACGGTCGAGTACGGCGGTCTTTTTGGACGCGCTCCGGTCATGCAGGTGAACCCGCACGCCGGTACGGTCTTTGCGCACCGCGGTGGGCGATTCCCGGCACCACTCAATTCGCTCAAGAACTAGGCTCCCGGCGGGGCCCGGCATCTTCCTCCGACGCTCGAGCAGTCCTCGCTGCTCGTAGCAAAGCTACGAGCAGCTGCGGAACTCGCAGCGGAGGAAGATGCCGGGCCCCTGCGCTACGTACTTGCAGGGCAAAGGCCAGGTACGAGCACATGGGGCGATGGGCGCTGCCGTGAGCTTGACCGGTGTGGGCTTTTTGGGAGCCTCGCACTAGATAGAGATCGATGCAGGCTGTTTGGGCATACGGAAATGCAAGACGTAAACGGGGCTGAGGAGGCGGAAGAATTTGAGAACGGTTACGCGGGCCATTGCCGGAACCTTATTGGGAATTGTAATCGTGCTGGGCGTGCTCTCGGCCGCGTGGAACTTTGCGCTCAAAGGCACGCCGCTCGAAGACATGATCGGCACCGGCGTTGCCAACGCCGCCCTTGATGCATCGGGCATCAAGGGTCAGATCGACAGCACGCTGCGCGAGAACGTTTCGGCTATCGCTTCTGCAACCGGCATGAGCGAGAGCCAGGTTACCTCCGCCATCGACCAGCTCAACATCGAATCGTGGAGCGTGACGACGCTTCCCTCGGATGCATCCGCAAGCGGAACGTTCAACACCACCTACCAAGGAGCAAGCGCAACGGTCACCACCTATGCCGACCCCTCATACGTCACGGTTGACGCCTTGGGCCAAGAGCTTACGCTCTCCGTTCCCGAAAGCGCCCAATCTTACGTCTCGCTCCTTGCCTACCTATAGCTGCAGATGATATTCGGCAGAGCAAATCGGCAGCTGGCCCCATAGGCCCAACTTCCCTGCCGCCTGCCTCGCGAGCCAACCCCAGGGCACAGCCTACCCCCGTGGCAAATCGATAGCGTACTGCTCGCCCGCATCATCGGTGAGAATGAGCTGCGCATTCTTGATATCGATGGTCGAAATCGTGCCCGTGCCGCTGTAGTAATCCGCAGGGATCGACCCGTCGCTCGGAACGAAAGACTGCACGTAACATGAGCCGTCCGCATTTGACACCACATAAAACGTGCCGCGATGGATCGCGAAGCCGACCGGCTCTCCCGTGACCTCAAAAAGCGCCATGGGCTCATCCGTCGAGCCCACTCGCTGGCTTGCAAAGGAATACCCGTCGCCGGACGAGACGAGCGAGTAGACCGAACCATCGAGTTCTATCGTCCCGCCGTCCGCAGCGAGCACAAACACGTCCTCGGGCGTTGTACTCGCCGCGCTATCGTTTGCTGCAACCTCAGTACGAGGCTGCTCGTCCTGCAACAAGGCGCCGACCACCGCGCTGCCCACCACCACGAGCAACGCCACCGCGAGCGCAATGCCAACGAGCACCGAGACGACTACGAGCGCGCGGCCCGATCTGCCCGCCCCAGGCGATGCTTTTGCAGCAACCGCATGCCCGGCCGCCTCTCGACGGAACCGCTCAACCTGCCCGGCGTCGGATCGGGCGGCCCGGTGAGCCGCGTCAACGGCGTTGATAGGCGCCTGAGCAGCGCCGCTCGCATGGGCTCCAGCGGTGCGGCCGACAGACGCCGCAGGCCGAGGGACCTCGCGCTCGGGCGCGCGCATATGGGCGCCTGCAGCGGACGCGGAACGGTGGATGCCTCCAGTTCGCGCGGGGCGATGGGCGCCGCCAGCGGCAGGCGTGGAACGATAAGCGGCCTCAGAGCACTGGGCACCGCGAGCGGGAGGCATGGAACGATGGGCTGCCTGGGACTGGGTGGGCACAGAGCGATGGGCTGCCCGGGACTGGGAGCCGCCCGCGGCAGGCGCGGAGCGATGAACAGGCTGCCGAGAAGATGGTGCCTGATGAGGCTGAGAGGGCTTGGATTCTCGTGACATGAGAACTCCCTTGTCTCGCGTAACGAGCCCTCAGCTTACCATCGCGCGCCTCGAAGCCCCGGCTCCCCACTAAAAAGGTACGGATTGCGGCCAGGCGCTCTTAATCTAGGTGAACGACACCTCGCAGTCAGACGATACCGCGCGGACAGGCATCCGAATGGCAAACGCACCCGGATGCCAAGACGCGTATGGGCATCGAGCGGTATCAGCTGCACCCCGTCGTGGTACCGCAGTCCATGCACACCTTGCACGTTCCGTTCTGCACCATGCGGGAGCTTCCGCAGGTCGGACAGGTGCTTCCGTCGTACAGGCGCTCTCCGTGAAGGGCGGCGTCATGCACGGCTTCGTTCACAAAAGCCGCCGTATAGACATCGCCGGTATCAACAGCGCCCGTCTCTTCGGCAAGCTCCTGCTCCTTCACCGCTGTAAGACGCGAAAGCTCTTCCTCGGTGGCTACAGGCTCCTCGTCGGGATCGGGCTCGGCCACGCGCGGCACGGCCGCCGGCGGAGCGGGCGTGGCGCCAGCAATCTGGCTCCAGCCCTCAGGCTTCACCTGCACGCGCGTGTAGTCCCCTAGCTCGATATCGATTACCTTGGAAATAAGGTCCGAGATGCTCGTCACGTACTTGATGTTCGGATGGCTCTGAACAAAGCCATAGGGCTCATACATCTGACCGCGCAGCATCTTGGAGATGCTCTCCGGCGGAATGCCGTACTGCAGCATGACCGAGATGGTCTTCGAAAGCGAGTTCAAAAGGCCCATGATGGTCGTGCCCTCACGGTCGGTCGTTACGAAGAGCTCGGAGATCTTGCCCGCATCGTTTCGGTTCACCGTCGTGTAGATTTTCACGCCGTCGATCTGCGCCAGATGCGTGCGCCCGTCGCGGATGCCCACGATGCGCTTACGCTGGGCAGGCTTCTGGGCGGTGGCGAGGCGCCCCTGTGCATCGCGCGCATATGCGAGCAGCGCCTCGTGCGAGAGCTCGCCCAAATCCTTCTCGTCGGTGTCGTCGGCAAGCGTCGTGTTGAGCGGCTGCGCATTCTTGGAGCCGTCGCGATAGAGCGTGATGCCCTTGCAACCCGTCTGCCAGGCGAGCATGATGACGTCTTTGAAATCCTGAACCGTAGCCTCGCGCGGCAAGTTCACCGTCTTGGAAATGGCGCCGGAGACGAGCGGTGTGAGCGCCGCCACCATGAGCACGTGCCCGCGCGGAGCGATGAAGCGCTCGCCCGAGCCGCAAACATTCGCCGTGTCGAACACGGGCAGATGCTCGCGCTTGAGATGCGGTGCCCCCTCGATCTTGCCGTCAACGATCATGCCATTCTCATCCGTTGCCTGCACGTAGGCGAGGATGTCCTCCACCTCGTCCTCGGTGTAACCCAGATGGTGCAAGGCATCGCCGATCACCGGGTTCGCGATGGTCATGAACCCGCCGCCCGAGAGCTTCTTGTACGCCATGTGGCTAAAGAACGGCTCGATGGAGGTGGCCCCACAGTCCATAGCGAACGAGATGGTACCCGTCGGTGCCATGACGCTCACCTGCGCGTTGCGATACCCGTAGCGCTCGCCGAGCTCCTCGGCAAACGTCCAGCTCTCGATGAGCGCCGAGGCGAGCTCCTCCTCGCCCGCAGCGGTGAGCAGATCGAAGTCCACGATGGGCGGCTCGACGGTAAGGCCCTCGAAGGCATCGTTGCGGGCGCCTGCCACACGCGCGTGATTTCGAATCACACGCATCATATGGCGCTTGTTGATATCGAAGCAATCGAACGGCCCTACCTTGCGTGCCATGATGGCGGAAGCGGTGTAGCTGCGCCCGGTCAGCGTGCCCACAAGTGCCGAGGCAAGGGCGCGGGCGGCAGCAGAATCATAGGGCAGCCCCTTCGCCATGAGCAGGCTCGCAAGGTTAGAGATGCCGAGGCCCGTGGCGCGGAAACGATAGGTTTTGCGTGCGATGTCTTTCGTGGGGAACTGGCCCCATGCGATGGACGCCTCGAGCGCGAGCTGGATCAAGTCGATTGCATGCTCGTACCCTTCGACATCGAAGCGGTCCGTCGCGGGGTCGTAGAAGCGATAGACGTTGATCGATGCGAGGTTGCAGCTCGAATCGTCAAGAAATGCGTACTCGCCGCACGGGTTCGTGGAGTTCAGGCGGTTGTAGCTCGCGCCCACCACACCGTCCTCGCCGCCCGGGCAGGTGTGCCACTCGTTGAACGTGTCGCTGAACTGCGGGGCGGGGTCGGCGCAACGCCACGCGCTCTCGTTAAACGTGTCCCAGATGTGCTTGACGGAAACCTCGTGATCGAACGACGGGTCCACGCGCCCCTTGAGCTCGTAGGTCACCTCGGGGTTCTCCGGCAGCTCCATGACCTTCGCCATGAACTCGTTGTCAATGCGCAGCGAGTTATTGGAATTCTGGCCCGAGACGGTGGAATAGGCCTCGCCGTTGATATCGCCGTCGTAGCCCATCTTCATGAGGGCGAGGGCCTTGTCCTCCTCTTTCGCCTTCCACGTGATAAACTGTTCGATATCCGGGTGGTCGATATCAAGGCAGACCATCTTTGCGGCCCGGCGCGTGGTGCCGCCGCTCTTGATGGCGTCGGCGTTGCGGTCGAGGCCGCGCAAGAAGCTCATGACGCCGCTCGAAACGCCGCCTCCCGAGAGCTTCTCGCCCTCGGCGCGAAGCGCGCTGAAGTTGGAGCCGGTGCCCGACCCGCCCTTGAAGAGCTTGGTCTCCGTCACATATTCATCCGAGATCGAGTGCTCGCCCAACAGCTTGTCTTCGACGCTCACGATGAAGCACGCGCTTGCCTGGGTTCGGGTGTACTGGTCAATCGATTCGACGACCTCACCGCTCTGAGGGTCTACGTAATACATCTCCTGAGGTTCGCCGGCTATGCCGTACGAACGTTTGAGCCCGGTGTTGAACCACTGCGGCGAATTGGGGGCAAACCGCTGGTCCAAGATGAGGTAAACGAGCTCGTCATACAGTATCTGCGATTGCTCGCCCTCCTCGATCATGCCTTCTTCTATGAGCGCGGCGACCCAGAAATCGACCATGCGATGCGCCACCTGGCGGAGCGACACCTCATGCTCGGTGCCGGGAACGCCGGCGCGGCGAAAATACTTGGACGCGATGATATCCACCGCATTTTGGGAATAGCTCACGGGAAACTCAAGATCGTGCATCTCACAGAGCGTCTTGCCCGTTTTGTAGTCCGTGAGAAGCACGTCGCGCTTCGACCAGTCAAACAGGTCGTAGACGGTTTTCCCGGCATTCTCGGGCCGCTCGAGGTCGCTTGTGAACCGGCGGCTTACGAGCTCGTCAATCGTGGTCGCCATGGATATGCCTCGCTTTCTTGAGGGCGCTTCGCGGTACATGGAGTATTGCGCCGCGTGCGGACAGAATAGGACCGACTCCGGCCCAAGAGCCGAAGCCGCGACAGCTGTATTCGATTCTATCAACATCCCGTCAACACGCATCCAATATCTTGTGTCATTCCGTGAACGGTATCACAACATATAGTTGATGGCCTTGAGTGCTTCCTGCGCAAACGTCGGCGCGGGTAAATACGCACCGCGCACGCACCGAAAAGACGCAGGCAGAGACCACGCCCTCCTTGTTCTCTGCACGAGGTCCTTCACACAAGATACGCGCTGCACCCCCCGACGCCACACGGCGCCGTCCTGGAGATAGCCGCCGCCGGGCGGGGGGGCCCGCCCACGTGAAACGTGAGGACCACCCTGCTCGGAAGCTGTGAAGTCTCGCATGCATCCTTGCCGTTGACCGGCTCTTTACGGTATCGTGTTCGGGCTTATAGAACATGCATGCGAGCACACCCGGAAAGCGAGCAAAACCATGGCATTGACCGGCAAGAACATCAGGCAGCTGCGCAGCTTGGCGCACCATCTTAATCCCACCATCATCATCGGCAAGGGAGACGTGAACGACGGCACGGTCGAGCAGGCGAACGCCGCGCTCGAGGCACACGAGCTCATCAAATGCTCAGTGCTCGACACCTCGAGCCTCGACGTCCGCGAAGCCGCCAACGAACTCGCTGAGCGCTGCGGTGCTGAAGTCGTCCAGGTTATCGGCAGGAAGTTCTCGATCTACCGCGAAACTTCCCGAGATGACGTCGAGAAGATCAAGCTCGACTAGCTCCACCGGCTAGACCCCAAGGCCCAGCCGGATTATGTTCGGCCAGACCACGAGGCCAGGCCCCAAGGCCCAGCCGGACCGCGCGGACGAGCATCATCGCCACTATATGATGCTTCGCAATCGATACCGTTCGATGATTTCACGGTAGAGCCGCTTCGTCTCCGGCTCCGGGCCTCCCTTCCCCTGCATCTCCAAGCTCTGCATGCGCGCGCCGTAGAGCTCCACGATATCCTTTCGCCGTCCCAGCTCGTCGTAAACGTGCATTGCGCTGCGCATCAAGTCTTCTCTCGTTGCATCCTGTTGAAGACCAGCCTCTGCCATCCAAAGTGCCGAGGTCAGATCCTCTTCGGCGAGGGCAACATCTATCCCGCGAACCATGCAGTCGATGAACTTCGACTGCAACACGTGCTTCATCCTTTGGAAGTACGTTGTGACGCCGTCCGTGGGGACAAATAGCGGCCCTGCATAGAGCTGCTCGATGCGCAGGCAGAGCTCTATGGTCTTCGGAGCGCTGAGCTGCACATGGCCGAGCAGCACGATGCGCGCGAGCTTTTCGAAGAACTGCACATCTGAAGAAATGAACTCCGGATTGACGCCAATGCTTCCCCCTTGAAGCACGATGTACTGCGGGCCATCTTTCCCGTTCTCGCCGAGCGAATGCCGAAGCATCGATACCGTTGCGTAGAGGTTTTCGCGAGCGTGCTTGTAATCCATCTCGGGCCAGAACTCGTCATACAGCACCTGACGATCAACAAGCCCACCCTGTGCCAGGGCAAGCCGGGCCGCGAGCATGCCCGTCTTCTTGCGTTTCCAGATGTTTGACGTGATGATGTGCCCGTTGCGCTCAATCGAAAACCCTCCGAGCATGCGGAAGGTAATGTGCCCCACTGCCTCTTCCTGCTTGGCCGCGCGATCGGGCTCGTCGAACAATGGGGCGGGCACCACGCCGACATCCAAGATGTAGTACGGAAGCATGGGGCGAGGCAGCATCCTTCGAAGTGCGTCCGCCTTCTCGCCCATCACCGAAAGCGCCAAGCGTGCGAACAGCCTGAACGAAGGAGTGAACAGCGTATCCTTCTGCAGCGAGCACCAAGCCGTCAGTTCCGCATCGCAATGGGCTGCGGACAGGTAGAGCGCGCAAGCCCACGCATCCTCGGCATCTACATCGCGCCGGTTGAGATCGATCGCGCCTGCTTCCTCCCGAATGGCGAGCTGCGATATGCTGCGCAGGCTCGCTACCCGCTCGAGAAAGAACGCTCCGCGTGCTAGAAACGGATGGCGGGCATCGGCCAGCCTTGCCGCCTGCTGCCCGCGAAACCGCGCGCTGCCCGCCTGATTGACCGTGAGATCCTGCCACCCTTCCATAATCGTGCTGAACAGCTGCAGTGACAGGTCGGACGTCCTCACCGCCAGCGTGTTGGCGTCTACCACCGCTTGCTCGTCGACCAGCGGGGTGCCCGAAAGAAGCCTTCGGACCGAGCACACGAGCCGCACGTGGTTCAAGATTGGCAGCAGGCGCTGCTCACGGAGCGGCTCGACGAGCGCCGCAAGTGCGCTATCACGTTCGTCGATGCGGCCGAGCACCCCAGTGAGCGCCTCCGCAAGCAGCGCATCGCAGGTGAGCAGAAGATTCGGAATGTCAATCCCGCAGGCAACCGAATCCGAGGCGAGCGGAAAGGGCTTTCCAACCCGGCGCTCCAGGAAGCGCTCGACCTCGCCCGTCCATGTTCCCTGCTCGATGAGGCCGCGAAAACAGCGCTCATGAAGGGCAAGCGCTTCTGCATCTTGGCAGGAGTCCGGAGAAAGCGCCGCGAACCCCGAAACCTCCGGAAGCCCGACGCCACGACAGGAGGACCAAAGAGACCCCAATGCGCGGGCCACTTCCCAATCATGCCGATCAACGTGCGAAGCAAGGCCCTCCGCCTGTATCGCAAACGTACCTGCCAAGGTGCGAGCAAGGCGCATATCGCCCGAAATGAGCGCCGCGCCATACACGGCAAGCTCGAGGTTGGGATCGGCATTCGTTTGCTCCTCCAAACCTTTCGACCCGCCGATAATCCTATTGATGAAGGGGGCCTGCCCTGAAAGCACGAATCGCATAGGATCGTGCGACAACACATGGAGAGCGTCGGCAGGCGATAGGAATCGGTCCAGAAGCTCAACCGCCCGGCCCGCTCTCCCTGCTCTCACCTGGATGCGCACGGCACGGCGCACAATCTGCGGCATGCCCTTCGCGATACGCTCTCCTATTGGCTGCAAAACGCCCTCGTCTGCCCCCATGCACGCGAAGCTGTTCGTCGCGGCATCGTATCCGAAAACCGGATAATCGTGCACGAGCCGCTGCAGGCACGACATATCTACCGGCGTTCCCGCCGCCGCAAAATCCCTCAGGGATCCACTTCCCACGAGGAGGAGCGTTTCCGCAAGTATTCTAATCGCATCATCGGCGCGCTCCAGCTCGTCGAGGACCGAGCTGTACAGATTGCAGGTCGCCGTGGCAAGCGGTTGCCGCTCCTCCCCCATCGTATCGACTGTCGCCTGCAAGGCCGCCACCAACGCCGGTACGCCCTGGGTGAGCTTATAGACATCGAGTTTGCTGGAAATGGCGAGCACGCGCGACCACTCAGCGAACTCGCGCGGGCGCACCGCGAGCTGTTTGGCCGTGAGCTTCGCAGAATCTGAGAGCAACCGCACCGTTTCTCCAGCCAATGGCGTGCAGGCGATGGCAAACTCCACACCTTGCTCGCGCATGCCGCGCACATGGGCGACAAACTCCTTTGCCGCCTCGCCCTCGAAAGCGGGAAGGTCGTCGATGGCAATGACCGGGTGCAGCACCTGCGCGCATTCACGTTCAATCGTATCGAGTTGAACAATCAACTCGTCGAGCATCGCCTCTCGCGCATCGACCACGCGAACCGTTCCCCTACCGGGATCTCTGCGCACCTCGTCGGCAAACTGCAGCAGCAGTGCAGTCTTGCCGAATCCACTCGGGGCGCATAGCACGACGACCCCCGATCGTCGCACTGACCGGACCATCTCTCGAATGAGCTGCGTCCTCGCAACCGTGAAACTCGGCCCCATGGGCAACGGCCACTGCGCGTCGTGAACGCGCCCAACCTCCGTCTCGCGCATGCGCCTACGACCCGTCTTGTTTGCTTTCGTTGAAAGCGCTGAGCTCTTGCGTTTCTTTACCGTCGTGTTCATCCCCAACTCCTCATCCTTCCCTACAACACACGGTACCGGGACATGCGACCACATACCGCGACGTGTCCCTGCAAACATCGCACCGATTTAGAATAGGATCAGATTTTGTTTAGGTGGGGGTACATTAATGTGTCAATAAATGGTTCTCGCGTTATAGCAGTTAATGGGCCGTGTAATGGTTCACCCGATATCTCGTGCAACACAAATGAAACATTCGTGGTCTCACACAAAACCGTCTACGTATTATGCAACCCCTCTCACAGAATTTTGATTGCACACTTGGACCAACTAGGAACACTCCTCTACATGCCGTGAGAACCCGTTCTTACCAGCATTTGTTCAGATTGCAGCCAGCTCCGACGCATCTCGGTTGAAAAACCTAGAAGCTCTGTTGAAAACTGCACAGGATAGAGAATCATGCACTGCCACCCACCCAACAGCAAAAGGCGCGGCCGCCATCCACGATGGAACAGCTAGCCATCGTGTCAAGCGGCTGCGCCCTAAAAGAGCCTACGCGACATCCAAAAGCCTTTATCGAGCACGATCTCTTCTATGCTCTCTCATAAACCGTGCCCTGAATGAACTTGGGCGGTATCGAAAGCGGAGCCCTCCATGCAAAGAAGGGGCGCTCCCCCAGCAAAGAGAGCGCCCCTTTCCAATCAGGCGGAATGACCCCTATGAGCCTCTTTATTTCACCCTACTCGCAGAGCGAAAGCGCTTCCTTGTCGGCAACGAGGACGACGTTCGGATGCAGCTGCAGAATCGAGGCGGGGCACTGCGGCGTAACCGGTCCGAAGCACATATCGTGAACAGCCTGGGCCTTGGCCGCGCCGTTGGCGACCACGAGAATCATGCGAGCATACATGATGGTCTGCACGCCCATGGTGTATGCCTGACGCGGCACGTCCTCCTCACGCTCGAAGAGGCGGCTGTTCGCCTTGATCGTGGACTCGGTGAGGTCGACGCAATGCGTGCCCTTGGAGAAGTGGTCATCGGGCTCGTTGAAGCCGATATGGCCGTTGTTGCCAATTCCAAGAAGCTGAAGATCGGGGTAGCCCGCATCGGCAACCATCTTGTCGTACTCGGCGCAGGCCGCCTCGGCATCCGGATTGGCGCCATCGGGCACATGCGTGTTGTTCAGGTCGATGTTGATGTGATCGAAGAAGTTATCACGCATGAAATAGTGATAGCTCTGCGGGTCGTCATGGCTCAAGCCGCGGTACTCATCCAGGTTATAGGTACGAACCTGGGAAAAGTCGACGTCGCCCTTCTTGTACCAATCAATGAGCTGGCGATACGCGCCAATGGGCGTGCTGCCCGTGGCAAGGCCCAGCACCGTATCCGGCTTCAGGATGACCTGAGCGGAGATGATGTTGGCCGCCTTGCGGCTCATGTCATCGTAGTCGCGCGCGCTGACGATCTTCAACATACCGAACCCCTTTCACCTGGGTATGACTGCGAGCCCGATTGGCTCGACGTGCCTAGGTTCCGCGCGCTACCGCTCGCGCGCCGTGATGAGCTGCTCTAGCTCAGAAACCGTGTCCCCAACATTCCCCTTGATGCTGGAAAACTCGACGGAATTACATATCAGAATAGGTGCGGTAATATCGTACCCCTCTTTGCATATCGCGTCGCGGTCGAATTCGATGAGGACGTCGCCCTTCTTGACCGTGTCGCCTACCGCAGCGTGGACGGTGAAATGGCGGCCATCGAGTTTTTCGGTATCGAGCCCAACGTGGATGAGCACATCGAGCCCCTCGTTCGTATGGAGCGCGACGGCATGGCCCGTGGGGAAAATCGCTTGGATTTTTGAATCCGAGGGCGCAACAACTTTACTGCCCGTCGGCTCGATCGCGACGCCATCGCCAAGCGAGCCCGAGGCAAACGTGGGGTCCTTGACGTCTGAGAGCGGGATCACCTTGCCGGCCAGAGGCGAAAGCAGCACGCTATCGCGCCCGTGCAGGCGAAGCGATTTCAAAAACGATTTGAGCATGATCCCCCTTGGAACAACCAATGAGCTCAGACGGAATTGAATCGGCACTATCGTACCGCAAATCGAATGGAGCGGGGAGCATTCGAACCCATCGAGTCGCCGCCCCCGCTTTGAAGCGCTCGGCGATACCTTCGCGCGGGCGACCTGCCAGCGCGGCCCCTCGCGCAGCCGCCCGCCGGCACGGCACGCCCTCCCACGCGCCATGGTCATCCCACGCGCGGGCGCGTCGCCGCCCCATCCCTCGCACAACCGTCTGCCCGCGAGAACGCGCAAAGAAAAAGAGCCCACCGATCGAGTCGGTGGGCTCCGCAAAGGAATCGGTATAACGCCGATAAGACCTTAGCGCTTGGAGAACTGCGGAGCGCGACGGGCCTTCTTGAGGCCGTACTTCTTGCGCTCGACCACGCGGGAGTCGCGGGTCAGGTAGCCAGCGCGCTTGAGGTCAGCACGGTAATCGCCGGCAGCGAGGAGCGCACGGGCGATGCCCAGACGGAGCGCCCCGGCCTGGCCGGAGATGCCGCCGCCATCGCACAGCGCGATGACGTCGAAAGAACCCATGGTATCGGTCGCCTTGAAGGGGGCGAGGGCGCCATCGAGCAGCTGCTGACGGCCGAAGTACTCGGCAGCATCACGCTTGTTGACGGTCACCTTGCCGGTACCGGGAACGAGACGGACACGGGCCACGGCGTTCTTGCGGCGCCCGGTGCCCTGATAGACAACGGTGTTCTCAGCCATAGCTTATGCCTCCACCTCGATCTTGACGGGATTCTGCGCAGCGTGCGGATGCTCGGAGCCAGCATAGACCTTGAGCTTGGCGAGCTGCTTGCGACCAAGAGTGGTCTTGGGGAGCATGCCGCGAACGGCACGCTCGATGACCTTCTCCGGGTGCTTCTCCATCGCCGTGCGGAAGCTCTCAGCCTTGAGGCCGCCGTTGTATCCGGTGTGGCGATAGTAGGTCTTGTGGTCGGCCTTGTTGCCGGTAAGCTGGACCTTATCGGCGTTGATGACCACCACGAAGTCGCCGCAGTCGGAATTGGGCGTGTACTGCGGCTTGTTCTTGCCGCGCAGGATCATGGCGATCTGCGTGGCCAGACGGCCGAGCACCTTGCCCTCAGCATCGATGAGGACCCAGTTGCGGGCGACCTCACCCTGCTTGGCGTAGTGAGTCGACTTTGAAATCACTTCGGACTCCTCCAATAAGACGTGTCGTAACAGAGATTCACGGGGCTCTGCAAATGACCGTAGAAGTATACCGCATCTAGCTGCAGGGTCAACGATTTTTCTCAGAGTCTTCGCATCCCGAAGGTGGTGGAAGCCGGCCTTGCTCCACAGGGGCTTTTTTCGCACATGACCTTTCTATGCCGTTGAGGCGTTCTCTGTGGCTAAATTATCGAACTTTTTATCGATTTTTCGTTCCTACTTTCTACAATTTATTCGATAATTCTGAGAGATGGGGTGCAACGTTGCGCCATCGCACGCCGTTGTGGCGCTTTATGGCTTTCGGCTATGTGGGGAGGCCCGTATGAGCAGGGCTGTTGACCAGGAACTTGACCGGTTATTTGCCGAGGCAGAGCGTTCCAAAACCTGTCTGGCTGCCCCAAGTGAGCGCACGGCCCGCCTGCTGAACCAACGGGCACGCGCAGGGCACGTGGTGCGACCGCGCCGCTCGCTCTTTGCTCGCACGGCATACTGGAATGCGCTTCGCCCCGACGAGCAAGCGCTCCATATCGTACGCGGATTGCAGAAGCTGAACCCCTCGTGGACGTTTTGCCATGAATCCGCAGCTCTTGTGTGGGGGCTGCCACTCACCTACCGTCGCATGGATGCGGTTCATGTCGTGAACACGCGCGCAATGCGACGGTCTGGCGGCAACGTCATCTGGCACGTCATCGAGGGGGACAGCGAAACCGTCGTCGAGGGTGTGCGCGTCACCTCGCTCGAGCGGACGCTGTTTGACTGCCTCCGCTCAAGCACGTTTGCCGAGGGACTCCCTCTCGCTGACCGGGGGCTTGCGCTCTTGAACAGCGGGCCGCAGCGTCTTCAGGACGCGTTCGCGCGCTTCGGCAAAGGGTGCGCCAACATCAGCCGCGCTATCGGCACCCTGAGCTACGCTAACGCTCGCAGCGAGAGCTGGGCGGAATCAGTGGCTCGAGCACTCATGATTACCCAAGGATTCGCGCTACCGGACCTCCAGGTCGAGCTTCCGCGCCCGCTTGAATCCGACCGCTCGTATCGCGTCGATTTCTTCTGGCAGCATGCAGGCGGACGGTCGGTTATTGGCGAGGTCGACGGCATGATCAAGTACGCCCGAGACGCAGCGCGGCGCGGCCAAACGGCCATCCGCGCGCTGGCCGACGAGCAACACCGCGAGGCGCAGCTCACCATGTACCGCATGCCGATACTCCGGCTCTCGTACCAAGACCTCATCAACACCAAACGCTTCGTAGAGAAGCTCACCGCCTATGGGATTCCGCGCGATCCGCATGTTGCTGACGCCATCAAGCGTTTGGGAGCGAAATCTCCGCGCACTGCCCTCTTGTATCAGGAAATGAGGATTCCAAAAGAAATTATCGAACAATTTATCGCTTCTTGAATGCAATTATCGACAAACTTTACGACGATTATCTTAGCAAAGAGCCCTGGAGCACGGGGCACTTGGGTCCGTCGACATCTACTGCCTGCAGGGCTGCGGTCGTGCGAGGGCGCCCGCGCGCCTGGTTGCCGGTTGCCGCGTCGGTCGCGCTGGACGTGCGCGCCGGCTACCACACGGTTGACGAGCAAGCCGCAAAGGTCAACTACTGCTCGCTTTACCTGCCGGTTTATCCATCGCACAATGGTTGCAGGATGCATCCGGGTATCGTTTCCAAGCGAAAGGAGCGACATGGACAACCGTATAGGAGCTGTCGTTGCCCGCGAACGCAAAGCGCTCGGCCTCACGCAGGAAGAACTCGCTCGCCGCTTAGGAGTAACCAAAGCAGCCGTCTCCAAGTGGGAACTTGGCCAGAGCATGCCCGACGCGGCGCTGCTACCAAGCATTGCGGCGCAATTCGCGCTCAGTATCGACGAGCTCTTTGATTGGCGAGCCCACCTCACCGATGCCGAAATCGAGACGTGCGCGCGAACCGCCCGCGAGAAGCTCGCTGCCGATGCGTCTAAAGGGGCGACGTACGTTCGAATGTGCGCACGCGAGCATCGTTCGTGCTGGAAATTGCTCGTTCGCTTGGCGTCAGAGCTGCTGAGCGCTGCAAACCGCGTGGCGCTCGACACCTATCAGGATGCGCCCGATGACGAGCAGGCACAAGAACGTGCGCGAGAGACGATGCGCGCACTCGCTGAGGACGCACGCTCGCTTTGCGAACCGGTGCTTGATGGATGCAACGACGCGGAGCTCATGGCTGATGCCACACGCGTTTGCGCGGCGTCCTCCGTGCTCACGGGCAACCCCGCCGAAGCGATTGCGCGGCTCACGCCACTCTACCAAGCGCAAACGCATCGCGTAGGAACAGAACTCGCCTCCGCGCAGCTGGCCGCCGGCGAGCAGGAAGAAGCTGCAGAGACGCTCGCCGCATGCGTGACGGCATCCGCTTTAGAGCTAACCTCGCTTGCAGGAACCTTGTTAACGCGCGCAGCATCCACGACCGAGGTCGCCGCATATGTCCATGCAATGGAAGCAATCGACCGCGCATTCGACCTCTCTCATCGCTCCGCGCCAACGCTGCCTGCTATGCATATCGCCGCCGCAACGACCATGAACACGCTCGGCGATGACGCGGCGACACTCGAGCTGCTCGAGCGAGCGACAGATGAGGTGTGCGCACTCGGCAACGGGCGCATTCCGGAGAACCCGCTGGGAGACCGCGTCGCAAGCAACATGCTGCCCGCGATTACCGACGATGAAGCGCTTGCCCATATGCGCGAGAGCGCAAGCTACGCCCACTACCCCGAAGCCGCTCGACACATGATTCTCGACGCACGCCTTTGGGAAGCTCTCGCGCAGAGCCCCGAGTATGCGGCTCTCGCAAAACGACTCGATGCTGAGTGAAGGCCCTGATCACCTGATGCCGCCGCGACACCACTCAGCGCATCGCGAAAATTGTCGAATGAAATGGACGATTTTCAACGTCAAAAGCAACAATTTGTACGACAATCATCTCGAGAAGCACAAACGCAATCCAGCGGCGACACTGCCTACCACCGCACTGCCAACTATCACGTTCCCAATCTAAGTCGCAGGCCGTAAGCGCAAGACGGGCGGACATATCGCGCTGGCGCAGCTTCGCAGGACGGGCGGACATATCGCGCT
Organism: Enorma shizhengliae; assembly: GCF_009676995.1. Taxonomy (NCBI): domain Bacteria; kingdom Bacillati; phylum Actinomycetota; class Coriobacteriia; order Coriobacteriales; family Coriobacteriaceae; genus Enorma; species Enorma shizhengliae. The sequence continues at coordinate 80,276 of NZ_VTFZ01000008.1, read as the reverse complement.
GGCGCAGTTTCACAGCAAAACCGCGTGCCTTCTCTGCCCTCAAGTTGGAGAACGTAAGCGCAAGACCTCTGACCATATCGGCAGCGCGAGTTCCGCACGCAAAGGAGGCCCCAGTGGGGCCTCCGTCTTGCGCAGGACTGCTCGAGCGCGGTCGATAGGGGCAGGGTCCGTCGGGAGCGAACGGCCTTCGCTTACCCCGTGTTCTGAAGCCCCGCCGAAACGCCGGTCACGGTCGAAAGGATGAGCGACAACAGCTCCGCCTTCGCCTCCTCGGAGAGCTCTTCCTGCTGCTCGCGCACCACGCGAAGCGCGCGCACCTGTGCGAGCGACAAGGCATCCACATAGGGGTTGCGCACGCGTACCGCCCGGCCAAGCACATGGCGATGCTCCAGCGGCCACGCGTCGCCCACGATGGCGAGCGTCCACTTTCGCGTGAGCTGCATCTCGTCGTACACCTTTTTCGCAAGGTCATCGCGGTCACCGAGCGCCAGATACATCTTGGCGATACGCCCGTCGGTCTTCGCGATGGACATCTCGATGTTATCGATGAAGGTGCTGAAAAGCGGCCATTCACGGTATGCGCGCTGCAAAAGCTCAAGGTCGCCGAGCGACTCGCAAGCACTTCCCAGGCCGTACCAAGCCGCCAGGTTGATGCGCGCCTGCGACCACGAGAACACCCACGGAATGGTGCGCAGGTCGTCGAGGGACTGCGCCCCCAGGCCGCGCTTGGCCGGACGCGAGCCGATGGGCAGCAAGCCCACCTCGGTAAGCGGCGTCACGATGGAGAACCACGGCGCAAAGTCGTCGGTGTTCAGCAGGTCGAGGTACCGGTCATGTGAGACATCGTTCAGGCGTTCCGCCATCTCTGCATAGCGCTCGGTGGTCTCGGTGTTGGTCCGCTCCACGGAAGGCGCGGAGTTGAGCAGCGTCGCCGCGGCAACGCTCTCGATGTGGCGACGGGCCAGAAGCGGGTTGCCGTAGCGCGCGAAGATGACCTCGCCCTGCTCCGTCACCTTGAAGTGGCAGTTAACTGAGCCCTTGGGCTGCGCGAGCACCGCTCGGTTGGCGGGACCACCGCCGCGGCCCACGGCGCCGCCGCGGCCATGCATGAGCACGAGGTCGATATCGTTCTTCTCTGCCCATTCGGCGATACGCGCCTGCGCGGAGTGGAGCGCGAGCGTAGCGGTCGTGGGGCCGGCGTCCTTCGACGAGTCCGAGTACCCGAGCATGACCTCCATCTTGCGATTGGTCTGCGCTAGGCGCTTCTGCACGGCGGGCAGCTCGAGCATCTCGTTCAACACGTCGACGCAGCCCTCGAGGTCCTCGAGCTGTTCGAAGAGCGGAATCACGTCGAGCGCGGGCACGTCCTCCGGGTGAGCGAAGGCAAGCTGAGCGAGCTCGTACACGTCGGCCACGTGCTGGGCGCTCTTGGTGAAGCTGATGATGTAGCGGTGCGCCATCTTCTCGCCGTAGCGCTTCTGGATGGAACCGATCGCACGGAACGTATCGAGCACTTCGCGCGTCATGGGCGCAAGGTCGCCGTGGCGGCCATGCTCGCGCACATCGGCCAGCGCACGCGTGTGCACGAGCGAATGCTGACGGAACTCCATCTCGACCATATGGAAGCCGAATGTCTCGACCTGCCAGATCAGCGTCTGCACCGGACCGTACGCCGCGCGGGGTGCGCCGGCATCGGCAAGCGAGCGCTGCACGATGCGCAGATCGGCCAGGAAGTCGTCGGCCGAGCGATACATGGTGTCGGCATTGCGACGCACCGTGGCGTCGAGGCGATCGGCCATGACGAGCATCACGGCGCGGTGCGGCTCGGACGCGCTGATGGCATCGGCGCGGCTCGTGAGCACCTCGCTCATCTCGACCTGATGGTTCCAGAGGTTCAGCAGCTCGTCGGACGGCTTGGTGTAGCGTGCCTCGAGCGTGAGGTTGCGTCCCACGCGGCGGCACTTCTCGGCAAGCTTCTGAACCATATGCGTAGCGAACTTAGCCGCTACCTGCCGCGATACCTTAGCGGTGACGTTGGGATTTCCGTCGCGATCCGAACCGATCCAGCTACCGGGATGGAAGAACGCCGGGCACACCGGCGGCACCGAGCCGGCATACTCGCCCAGAACCCAGTCGTCGAAACGACGATATACCTCGGGAATGGTGTCGAAGAGCGTGTTGTCGAAGATATCGATGATGGTATCGGCTTCCTCGACGGGCGTCGGCTTCTTCACCGCGATGGGGCTCGTGCGCACGAGAGCGTCGATCTCCTGCAAGAGATGCCGCTCGTTTTCCACGAGAGCTGAGCCGCCAAGGCGCGGATGCTCGACCAGCAGCTGCGAAATGCGACGAATCTTGCCTTCGACGGCCTTGCGGCGCGCCTCGGTGGGGTGCGCGGTAAAGACCGGATGAAACTCGAGCTTGGCCAAGAGCTGCGTCGCCGGACCGCCCCCCATCTCGCGCACGAGCTGGTCGTAGGCAACCGTGAGCTCATTCGACGAATCGATGGCAGAGTCGATAGAAACCTCGCGCTCGCGCTCAAGGAGCGTCTCCACGCGATAGTTCTCCTCGGAGAGATTCGCCAGATGGAAGAACGACGTAAACGCGCGCACCACCATCTGCTTCTCGTCGATATCAAGACTGTCGAGCATAGCCACCGCATCGCGGAACGCGCGGGCGCTCTCGGTGTCCGCGGTCGGGACACCCTCCCCGTCGGTGGTCTCAGCCGCCGCCATGCCGCCCGGATCGCCCTCGTTGGCGCGGGTCACGTTGTTGAGCAGCTGATCAAAGGTGTCGCAAAGCTTCGGACTGTAGTCGCGGAGCACCTGCCGCTCCAAGCGCATGAAAAGCGCCAGGTTATCGCGCAGGCTCTCGGGCAGCTCGATCTCAGCGTAGCTTCTGATCACGAGGTCGGTGTCGGCAGCGCCGAGCTTATGCTCCGCCACCTCGCCGCCTAGATAGCCGCCGTTGCTTACACTCTCCACGGTGCCTCCTTACTGGTCGGGAACATCCCACAATGGGCACGCCGCGTCACATTATAGGCAAGTTGCTCCGTTGCGGCCGCATGCCGCCGAAGCGATAACGACTATTCATATCTCTGTTCATATCGCGAACCACGACTATAGCTGCAACCGGGGTCCCGCGACCCGCGAACCACGACTATAGCTGCAGCCTAGAGCCGAGCCTTAGGGGCTCACAAGCGCGCGCGAACCTCTTCAACGAGCTCATCGCGCGCAACGAGCGCTTCGTCATGCGTTGCCATGTCGCGCAGACGCACGACGCCCTGGGCAAGCTCATCGCCACCCACCACCGCGATGAGACGCACGCCGAGCTTATCGGCCTGCTTAAACTGGCTCTTGAGGGAGCGGCCCTGATAGTTTGCCTCGGTTCGCACGCCCGCCTGGCGCAGCTCATGGGTGATGCCGAACACCTCACCGCGAAGCTCGTCACCGGCGTTCGCCACGTACACGCAGGGCTCGAGCTCGTCGCCAAGCTCCACGCCGAACGCCTCGAGTGCGAGCATGGCCCGCTCGAAGCCCACCGCGAAGCCAACGCCCGGGGTCGGCTTGCCCCCCTCGAGCTCCACGAGCCCGTCGTAGCGCCCGCCGCCGCCGATGGAACCCACGCCTGCACCCGGCGCCTCTACCTCGAAGACCGTGCGCGTGTAGTAGTCCAGACCGCGCACGAGGGTCGGGTCCTCGATATAGGCGATGCCCGCCGCATCGAGGTAGCGCTTAACCTGCTCGTAGTGGACGCGGCATTCGTCACACAGCTCATCGCGCATGAGCGGGGCGTCTTTCATGATTTCGCGGCAATGGTCGTTCTTGCAATCGAAGGCGCGCAGCGGGTTCAGCTCTGCGCGCTCGCGGCATTCGTCGCACATATCGTCCGCATGGTCGAGGATGAACTGACGCACCTTATCGCGGTATGCAGGCCGGCACGCCGGATCGCCCATCGAATTGATGAGCAGGCGCAGCTTGGAGAGGTCGAAGCCCAGGCGCTGGTAGAACTCCATGAGCATGATGATGCACTCGGCATCCGCCGCCGGATCGGGCGCGCCGAGCCATTCGATACCTACCTGGTGGAACTGGCGCAGGCGCCCCTTCTGCGGGCGCTCGCCGCGAAACATCGCCTCGGCATAGTAGAGCTTGACGGGCGAGGCACCCTGCGGCACGAGGTTGTTCTCTACCACGGAGCGCACCACGCCGGCCGTGCCCTCGGGACGAAGCGCGAGGCGCTGCTTGGCCTTGAGCTTGGCGTCCGTGCCCTCCGCAAGCGCGCGCTCAAGGTTGGCGCCCGAGAATACGCGGAACATCTCCTTGCGCACCACGTCGGTGGATTGCCCGATGCCGTGCACGAACACGTCGACCTGCTCGATGGCAGGCGTCTCCACGGGCTCGAAGCCGTACGGCCCGAACACCTCGGCAGCCACGCGCTGCATGCGCTGCCATGCGCGCATCTCGCGCCCGATCAGGTCCTTGGTGCCCTCTGCTTTCTGTGCCTGCATGGCATGCCTTCCCATCGTCAATCGCCCTGCGCGGCGAGTCAGCCTACCCGAGAAGCTCGCTCGCGCCACGGCCTCGTGCTATTCGGGCACTTATTATATGGGCGCGAGTTTTCCCTCGCAAACCGAGCCCACCCGCAAGGGCAATCTCGACATAAATTGGCAATGGGCCGCGATGGCGGAGTCGGAGTAAACTGTCGAGTTGACGATGAAGGCGTGGCAAATGAGCCGGAAGCGGCCCTCGGCCCTGAAGCAGCCGCCGGCCCACTGCCGCACCTTCAATCCAGCCGCACGAACCGACGCGTATGAAAGAGGCACCCATGCATCAATTCCGCAACGACTACAGCGAGGGCGCCGCGCCCGCGATTCTCGACGCGCTTGTGCGAACCAACCTCGAACAATGCGTGGGCTACGGAGCCGACGAGCATTGCTCCCGGGCGGCCGAGCTCATCCGCGCCGAAATCGGGCAACCAGACGCCTCCGTCACCTTCGTTCCCGGGGGCACGCCAGCGAACATCCTCGCCATCACGAGCCTGACCGAGGAGTTCGAGGGCCCGCTCTGCGCCGCCGACGCACACCCCACCATCCACGAGACGGGCGCGATCGAGGCGCACGGACGGCGCCTCCTGGCCACGCACGACCCCTTGGGCCGCCTCACCTGCTCTGGCATGGAGCCGCTTTGGGCCGCCAGCGTGGCAAACGGCGCCGCCACCACGCGCCCCGGCATGCTCTACTTCTCGCAGACAAGCGAGCTCGGATATGTGTATACACGCACCGAATTCGACGCACTCTGTGATTGGGCCGCCGAGCGCGAGCTTGCTGTTTACGTGGACGGCGCACGCATGGCAAGCGGCTGCATGGCGGCGGGCACAGACCTCACCATTCAGCACATCGCCGAGCGAGCAGACGCGTTCACCTTGGGAGGAACGAAGAACGGCATGCTCTTCGGCGAAGCTCTCGTGGTGAGCCCGCGCACCGCGCGCGGCAGACACGCCATCGAACGGCTCCCCTACCTCACCAAGCGCGCGGGGCAGCTCACCGCAAAGGGGCGCGTGATGGGCGTGATGTACGAGGCGGCCTTTGACCCCGCAACGCGCGATGCGGCAGGCGAGGTGCTCTACTGGCAGCTCGCACGGCATGCGAACGCCTGCGCTGTCGAGCTCGCACGCGGCCTCGCAGACGCCGGTTATGAGCCGCTCCTTTCGACAACGGGCAACCAGCAGTTCTTCTGGGCCACGCCGGGAGAAGCGGCGCGCCTTGCCGAGGGCCTCGGCTGCGAGCCCATGGCGGCCGACGACCCTTCCGGTACCGGACGCGGGCTTGTCCGTTTCGTGACCAGCTGGGCAACCCCGCAGAACGCAGTCGCCGAGGCCGTTGCCTTCGCCCGGTCGGTAAAGGAGTAGGACGGCCGTCGCGCCGGTGCGCTCGGCACTCGCCCGGCCCGGTGCGTGCACGCTGCCGCTCAGCTCTGCAGATAAGGGGCTACGCGCCGTTCGATGTCGCAGATATGGAGTTACCCGCGCCGAGCGCTGCAAATCTGGAGTTACCGGCCCCGGCAGACGTCCTTAACTCCGTATCTGCAGCGCTCGCCGTTAATAACTCCGTATCTGCAGCGCTGAGCGAGAGGGACGCTGCCGATAACTCCATATCTGCCGCATTCGACGCGTTGCGGCCTCATGCAACTCCAAATCGGCGACGCTCGTTCAACACCGATATGCCAGCAACGACCATCTGCGGGAAAAGGCGGCAGCAACGCACAAGGCGGAGGCCCAATTCTGGACCTCCGCCTGCACATCGCAGCGATCATATTCAGAAGGCGGCAGGGGCACGGCCCGCCGGATCGCGGCGTCCACCGGGGCACGGTGCGCCCCGCCCCAGCCCGCCTCGCGCTCCGAGGCCTCTTACAGCACCTGCGCGACGTAGACCACGTTGGTGGACACCTGGCTGCCCGGCACGATCACGGGGATCGCGGGGTCACCGGCGGTCACGACAACGAGGTCGTCCTTGTTCACGATGCCAGACTCCTTGGCCTCGACCATCGCGTTGTTAACCACGTACGCGATGCTCCCCACGGTGTGACCGGAAAGCTTGGGCTCAACGCCCCAGTACACGGTCATCTTGCGCATGGCCCACTCGTTGGGCGTAGCCGCCTGGATGGGCAGCACCGGACGGAAATTGGACACGAGGCGCGCGGAGCGGCCAGAGTTCGTCGGCGTAAGGATGGCCTTGGCGCCCACGTTGAACGCCGTGGTCACCGCGGAGAGACCCACGGCGGCATTCACGCGGTTGCGGCCGGGATCGATAAGGTCGAAATCGAACGGCTTGTGCTCGGGAATCGTCGCCTCGGTGGTGAGCGCGATGTTCGCCATCATCCGCACGGCCTCGAGCGGGTACTTGCCAGCGGCGGACTCGCCGGACAGCATAACCGCATCCGTGCCGTCGTTAATCGCGTTGGCGACGTCGGTAACCTCGGCGCGCGTGGGGCGCGGGTTGCGAATCATGGAATCGAGCATCTGCGTGGCCGTGATGACCGGCTTGCTCGCCGCGTTGCACTTAGCGATGATCTCTTTCTGGATGGTGGGGCACACCTCCGGTGCCACCTCTACGCCCAGGTCGCCGCGGGCGACCATGATGCCGTCGGACACCTTGAGGATCTCGTCGAAGTGATAGACCGCCAGCGCGCACTCAATCTTGGGGAAGATGTCCACGTGCTCGCCGCCGTTCTCACGGCAGAGATGGCGAATCTCGCGCACGCCATCGGCATCGCGGATAAAGGAGGCAGCGATGAAGTCGATGCCCTCCTCCAAGCCGAAGAGGATATCCGAACGGTCCTGCTCGGTGATGCTCGGTAGCGAGAGCTTCGCGTTGGGCACGTTCACGCCCTTCTTCTCACCAAGCTCGCCACCGTTCTGAACGGTGCAGAGGATGTCTTGGCCCTCGACGCTATCAACGGTGAGGCCGATGAGGCCGTCGTCGATGAGAATCGTGCTGCCCTCGTGCACCTCGCGCGGCAGCTCGAGGTGGTCGAGGTAGAAATGCTCGGCGGTGCCCTGGAGCTCCTCAGAGGTCTCGGCGGCAGTCACCGTAACCTGGCTGCCGGCAACAAGCGTGACCTTGGCATGGCCCTCAAGGAAGCCGGTGCGAATCTCGGGACCCTTGGTGTCGAGCAGGATGCCCACGGGGATGTCGAGCTCGCGGGAGATGCGCTTCACGCGCTCCATGCGTTCATGGTGCTCTTCATGGCTGCCATGGCTGAAGTTGAAGCGGGCGACGTTCATGCCCGAAAGAATCATCTCACGAAGGATGTTCTCGTCGTCACACGCCGGTCCCATGGTGCATACGATCTTGGTGCGCTTGTTCATGAATTCCTCCATCTGAGCCGTTCGTCATAGCCTGCGGAGCGGCGCGGCGCTGGCCCGTTCCAACTGTCTATAGTAGAGAATCGCACGTCGAAATGATATGACGCGACGCGCGCATTTTCTGCATCCCCTCAGACCATAAAGCAAGAACCCCCAGCATGGCGCAGGTCCTACGAAGTTCTTACCAAATATTTGCCTGTTGTTTGCACGAAGGTTGCGTTGGCCGCCCATGGGCCACGTATGCCCTGGAAGAACAGACCCTCAGCTGGATGGAACCCTCCAACAGGACAAGACCAGCCGAGCGAACCCAGCCGGGCGAACCCAGCCGGGCGAAACCTTCCATCAGAACGAACCCCCAACCAGGCTATCCCCCACTAGACGAAAAAGTTTTCGGGCAGATAATCGCAAAATGAAGCTATTAATAACCCCTCTATACTGCGAATTCCTGCCTGAAAATGCGATGCTATGCGGGAGGATGAATGTGCGAGAAGACGCTCGGGCGGCGCTACTGCCGCGGCGCCGACCCCGTTGCCGCTCCAATTCTGTTGCTGCAACGAACCCGTTACCACGGCACTCCCATCCCCTATTTGAAGCCTCTAGATGCAAGTAGCGCCGAAGGTTCCCAAACCGTAATCCGCAGCGCAAAGCGCAAGGACATCGGCGTGGAACCTCCGGCGCCACCGTCGGAAGTTAGGAAGGCTTCGAGCTTACGCGCGGCCCACGGAGCCCAGGTTCTCCATGCGGACCTTCACGATGTTCGTGATCTCGGCCATGCCCTGCTTGGCGGGCTTCTTCGGATCGAACACGCCGGGGTTCTCGGCCATGAAGGCCATGTAGCCCTTGGTGTAGGCCTGACGCAGCTCGGTGGCGTAGTTCACCTTGCAGATGCCGTTCTTCACGGCCTCGGCAACCTGCTCATCGGGCACACCGGAGGTGCCGTGCAGCACGAGCGGCACATCCACGGCGGCGCGGATGGCCTTCACGACCTCCTGCTCGATGTGCGGGGTCTCGGTGTAGACGCCGTGCGCGGTGCCCACGCCAATAGCGAGCGAGGTGCAGCCGGTGCGCTCGACGAACTCGCGCGCCTCCTCGGGGTCGGTGTAGGGGTTCTCGCCCTCGACCGCCGGGCCGTCGTCCTCCTTGCCGCCAACCTTGCCGAGCTCGGCCTCAACCGGCACGCCCATGGCGGCGCCGGCGCGGGCAACGCTCGCGGTGAGGGCGATGTTGTCCTCGAAGGACTCGTGGCTGCCGTCGATCATGACGGAGGTGTAGCCGGTGCGGAAGGCCTGCATGCAGCGGTCGTAGCCGTCACCATGGTCGAGGTGCAGCGCCACGGGCACGTCGGTGCGGGCGGCAGCGGCGGCCACCATGCCGTAGAAGTAGTCGAGGCCGGCAGTCTTGATGGTGCCGGGGGTGGTCTGCATGATCACGGGAGACTTGGTCTCCTCCGCGGCGGCGAGGACCGCCATCACGAACTCGAGGTTCTCGACATTGAAGGCGCCCACAGCGTAGTGGTTCTTCTGCGCGTCGAGCAGCATCTCCTTAGTGGTAACGAGCATTGTGTCTCCTCTCCCTGCCAAAGGCAGCTAAACCTTGCGTTTATTGTACGCAGCGCGAGGCAAGAGCAGGATCAGAATCCTTCGGGCGAGCTCCGCCAAAAGAGCAAGTAAACACAAGACTCGACTTGACCAACACGACTGTAACTGCGAGCTCTACATGCTTTTTGCATATAAAGGAAAGCATAATTTTTACTTTTATTTTCCTTTTAAGCTTGAAAGGAAACACACTATCTGCATATTCATGGAACCGGCTGTCGAATTTCCCAGCTGGTCGGACGCCGCTCGCCCTCGGGAAACGCTGATTTTATCTTTGGGACAATCGGGATTGCAGCTTTTGGGCACTTCGGGGCGGAGGGCCCGGGTAGCCGCGCCGCGGCCGGGAGGGCGCCGGCCTCCTGAGCTGCTCCTTTCCCTTCCCCTCGCTTTCCTCTACCCGCCCGCCGCGTCGGAAAGTGCCCCAAAGTTGAAACCTCGACAGGACGGATGGCTCCGACGCCCGATAATCAGCATCTCCCTAGCGCGTAACTCGTCTCCGCCAGCCTTGCCGCCCTCCCCGGCCCGCCGCATCGCCCCCCCGCCAGCGCGCGGCTCGCCCCGGCCAGCCGCGCCGCCCTCCCCGGCCAGCCACGCGTATTTTCGTTTTTAATCATTTCGGCAAAATCGAAAGCATAAACGGTTCAAATTGGCCGGTGAACTACAAACTTGCATTAATTCTACAGGTCAATAGATTCTTTCGAAATCTTTCGTATACCATTACCGCAAGAAGTCGCATCGTATCTATGCCGTGAGCCGGCCAAGCAATCGGCGCTGCGGTGCGAAATCGTGTTCCCATAGGGTTCGGCGCTCAGGCGCCGAGAATTCGAAAGGAGGGCTGCGTGGCACAGTACGACATCATCGCGGCCACCGGTTGCCCAACGGGCATCGCGCATACCTTCATGGCGAAGGAGGCGCTCGAGAAGGCAGCCGCCGAACGCGGGCTCACCATCAAGGTCGAGACCCACGGCCAGGTTGGCATCGAGAACGAGCTCACGCGCGGCGAAATCGCCTCGGCGCGCGCCGTCGTTGTCGCCGCCGACAAAGACGTTCAGGCTGAACGCTTCGCTGGCAAGCCCATGGTTTCCGTGGGCGTCTCCAAGGCGCTCTCGGTCGAAGAAGCCGGCAAGCTCATCGACCGTGCCCTCGCCGCCAAGGGCGACGACTCCGCAGTCGTTGCAGCGGCAGACGATGACGACCTCGAAGAGAAGGAATCCATCGGCCACCAGATCTACAAGCACCTCATGAACGGCGTCAGCCACATGCTGGTCTTCGTAGTCGCGGGCGGCGTGCTCACCGCCATCTCGTTCCTGTGGGGCATCACGTCTTACGACTCCACCGCCTCGGATTACAACTCCTTCGCCGCCATGCTGAAGATCATCGGCGGCATCGCCATGAACCTCATGGTGCCCGTCCTTTCGGCATACATCGCTGAGTCCATCGGCAAGCGCCCGGCGCTCGTCCCCGGCTTCGTGGCCGGCATGATTGCCATCCAGGGCCTGCCTGTGAACGCCGAGACCGGCCTCATCGACGCCGGCGGCTCAGGCGTGGGCTTCGGCTTCCTCGGCGGCATCGTGGGCGGCTTCCTCTCCGGCTACACCATCGTGCTGCTCGAGAAGGTCTTCTCCAAGATCCCTGAGAGCCTGAACGGCCTCAAGGCGATCTTCCTCTATCCGCTGTGCTCCACTGCGATCGTGGGCCTCGTCATGCTCGGCATCTCCGGCCCCATGGCCGCCATCAACCAGGGCATGATGGACTTCCTGCAGGGCCTCTCCAGCTCCGGCCCCGTGGTTCTGGGCCTCGCCATTGGCTGCATGTGCGCCTTCGACATGGGTGGCCCGGTCAACAAGGCCGCTTACACCACCGGCACGCTGCTCTTGGGTACCGCCCTTGAAGCGGGCGTGGGCACCGAGACCTACAACTTCGGCACCAACTTCATGGCCGCCGTCTCCGCCGCATGCATCGTTCCGCCGCTCATCACCACCTTCGCCGTCATCGTGGGCAAGAAGTACTTCAGCCAGGAAGACCACGACGCAGGTATCGTCAACCTCATCCTGGGCTGCACCCACATCACCGAGGGCGCCATTCCGTTCATGACCAAGAACATCATCCCGGTCATGCCCATCATGATGATTGGCTCCTCCATCGCATCCATCCTGACCATCTTCTTCAACGTTCACGATCCCGCGCCGCACGGTGGCTTCCTCGTGCTTCCGGTTGTCGAGAACGGCCCGCTGTGGGTGCTCGCCATCCTCATCGGCACCGTGGTGGGCGGCGTGCTCTTCACCGCGTTCAAGAAGTACGACTACGACAAGAACGCCAAGAAGGACGCCGAGCAGCCGGTGCTCGAAACCGCCGGCACCGCGACCGCTGCCGTGAAGGCCGCGCCCGCCGCACAGGCGCCGCAGACCACCGACTTCGTGAAGCCCGAGCAGGTCTTCGTGGGCGAGTCCTTCGCCTCCCGCGACGAGCTCCTCACCTTTGTCTCGAAGAAGGCCGTGGAGCAGGGCATCGCCCAGGACGCTGATGAGCTCATGAGCGCGTTCATCGCCCGTGAGGACATGGGAACCACCGGCATGACGGACAACTTCGCCATTCCGCACGCCAAGTCGACCACGGTGACCAACGCCGCCGTGATGGCCATCAAGACCTCCGACATCGCTGGCTGGGAGACGCTCGACCAGAAGCCCGTCGAGGTTGCGATCGCGCTCCTCATCCCCGATACCGAGGCCGGCACCACGCACCTCAAGCTGCTCTCCAAGGTTGCCGAGGCGCTCATGGACGACGAATTCCGCTCCGCCGTCAAGGGAACCGATGACGCGGCGACCATCGCCAAGCTTATCAACGACCGCTTGAACGCCTAAACGCTCGCAAGGGGTATCATCGGGGAGTGAAGCCGCGCGCTTCGCTCCCCTTCCCCTCAAGAAAGGCCCTCCATGATTTACACGCTCACCACCAACCCCGCCATCGACATGAACATCACGTCGGACACGCTCTCGCACGACCACATCAACCGGACGCGTGACGCGGTCTACACGCCCAACGGCAAAGGCCTCAACGTCTCGTTCACGTTGAAGCACTACGGCGTCGACTCGACGATCTTGGGTTTCTTCGGTGGCTTCTCCGGCGAGTTTATCGTTCGCGAGGCGGGGCACATCTGCCCGGTCAAACCCATCGAGATCGATGGCATCACGCGCATCAACGTGTTCCTCTCCACACCGGAGGGCGAGTTCGTCATGCCGAACGCCGGAGCCCCGGTACCGCGCACCAAGCAGGAGGAGCTGCTCGAGCTGCTGCGCGGGCTCGACGATATGAGCTGCCTCATCGTGTCGGGCAGCCTCTCGCCCGAGATGGATCCGAGCTTCTATGACGAGGTCATCGACATTGTGCGAGAGAAGGGCGCCGAGTTCGTGCTCGACATCTCGCATGCGCATCTGCGCGAGCTCATCGAGAAGAAGCCGCTGCTTATCAAGCCGAACGACGACGAGCTTGCCGATATCTTCGGCGAGGCCATCGAGTCTCGCGCCGACGCCGTGGCCGCACTCGGCCGCTTGCATGAGCGCGGCGCGCAAAACGTGCTGCTCACCCTTGGCGGCGACGGCGCGTATTTCTCGAACGGAGAGCACGTGTGGCATGCAAACGCCGCCGAGAAGGACTCGGTCCTCTCTACGGCTTGCGCGGGAGACGCCACCCTCGCAAGCTTCCTGTCGCTGTGGCTCGCCGACCGCGGAGCCGTGGAGCCGGCGCTCACGCGCGCCATGGCAACCGGCGCCAACGTCACCATGTGTGCGGGGCTGGGAGACTTCGCCCGCGTTGACGAGCTTGCCAAGACCGTGCACGTGAGGCAGGTCGCGTAGAGGCGCAAGCCTAAAGGCGCATTCGCAGCCGCGCGCCCCGAGGCGCACGGACGAGATGCGGCGCAAGGGGATGGTATCATCTCGTTGCGCCGCATTTTTATGCAGCGACATTTGGAAAGGCACGTCATGGCAGACCAAACGACATCGACCCCATCGGCGCCGGCATCCGAACGGGCTGCCGCGAACGCCGCAGCAACCACCGCAACGCCCGCGCAGTCGCCCGCCCCCAGTGCCGCGACGGCGGCATCCGAGCAGGCCTCCGCCCAAGCAGATGCCCCCGACCGCCACATGCTTGCCAGCGAACGGCGCGGGCTCATCCTCAACATGCTCCGCGACCACGGATCGGTGAGCGTGTCCGACGTTCGCGCGCGGTGCGGGGTTTCCGCAGTGACCATTCGCAACGACCTTGCCTACCTCGAAGACGAAGGTCGCCTGAAGCGCACCCATGGAGGTGCGGTGCCTGCAAGCGAATACATCGTTCCCGTCGTTTCGAAGCGCATCCACAAGAACGTGCGCGCCAAACAGGCCATAGCCCAAGCCGCTGCTGAGCGCGTGCGCGACGGCGAGATGATCCTTGTGGGCTCGGGCTCAACGACTCTGGAATTCGTGAAGGCTCTGACCGAGAAGCAGAATCTCACAATCGTTACAAACTCCTGCCACATCATCGAGTTTGCCGAGCAGCACATGCCCCAGGCAACGATCATCTCGACGGGTGGGCAGCTTGCACGCACCTGGCGTCACTACACCGGCTCATTTCTCGCGGCAAGCCTCGCGGACGTCTATGTTGACCAGGTCTTTCTTGGTGCGGATGGCTTCGAGCCGAGCTTTGGCTTCCTTGCCGAATACGAGGAGACCGCGCGCGCCAAGGTCGAGTTCATGCGCCACGCACGCAGCAAGATCATCCTCATGGACGCGACGAAGGTCGGCGCGAGCCAGCTGTTCCTGCGCTTCGCCAAGCCGCACGACGTCGACTGCGTCATCATGGATTATGACCCTGAGGGGCTCGTTGCCTCTGCCTGCAACGATGGGGCACGGCCAGTGCAGGTCCTCGAGACGCTCGCGTAGCATCACATAGTTGGGAGCCGCCATGCTGGACACCGCGGAAAAGCAGGCCATGCGTACCCCTGAGGAACGTCGGGCCGAGATACTTTCCCTGCTTGACCGCACCGCCTCGGTGCAGGTCTCCCAGCTTGCCGAACGCTTCGGCGTCTCGCGCGTCACCGCCCGTGCGGATCTTGATGCCCTCGCCCGCGATGGTAAGCTCAGGCGCACGCACGGAGGAGCCATTTCGCTGTCCAAGACGCTCACCGTATCGGTCCAAGACAAGCGCGTTAACGTGAATGCCGAGGCAAAGCGCGCCATCGCGCGAACCGCGGCCGCGTTCGTGCAAGATGGGGACTCGGTGCTCGTGGACTCCGGAACCACCGCGCTCGAATTCGTGAGGGCGCTCGCCGACCATACGGGCATCACCATCGTTACCGACGATTTCAGCATCGCCGACTATATCGACCGGTCCACCCCGGCGCTCGATGTCATCATCTTGGGAGGGAGCCTGCGCAAGGGGCATCGCTACATCACGGGACCGCTCACCCTGCGCATGCTCGAGATGCTCAGACCAGGCAAAGCGTTCGTAACGCCCACCTCATACGTGCCCGGACGTGGCCTTATGACCAACAACCAGGAGATGGCCGAGCTCAAGCAGGCGTTCTTGCACTGCGCGAACGAGACCTACGTGCTCATGGACGCCTCGAAGATCGATGCGCCCGGGCTTCTTTGGTTCGGAACGCTCGAGGGCGTCGAAGCCATCGTGGTAGACGCCGATCCCCATGGCCTCGTTGCGGCCGACGCCGAGGAGGCGGGATGCGAGCTTATCGTGGCTCCAGCCGACCAGTAGGTCGGCTAGCATATTGCGGCGGGAAGGCAGCCGCGCAACGTGGCCGCGTGCCGAGCGGGCGACAAGCGCGGCATCTCACCAGCACGCTATTCGTGACCAAACGTTAACGGGCAGGATATCGCAGAATAGAGCTTTTTATAGCCCCTCTTTTCTGCGATTTCCTGCCCGAAAATCGACGGTGCTGTTGGAAGGCGCCCGTGAATGCGCGGGTGCCGCTGTGGGGTGCCCGCAAACGCGATAGTGCTGCGGCAAAGCGCCCGTGAATGCGCGGGTGCCGCGTCGCTGCGTTCGTTACAGCTCGGTGATCTGCACCGCGTTATAGACCTCGTCCCAGCGCTCGATGACCAGGTGGCCGGTCTTGGGATCCATGGCGTTGAGCTTACCGCAGGTGTTGCCGCAACGAAGGACCTCATCGTCGCCAGCACCGCGCGCGAGCGCGTGAGCGAAGCCGGCGATGGTGGAATCGCCGGAACCGGTGGCGTTGACCGCCGGGATATTCGGCATGACAACGCGATAGCCCTTCTCGCCATGGAAGGCAACGGCGCCTGCGCCACCCATGGTCACCACAACCCAAGGAATGCCCGAGAAGCGATCATCGGCCGCAAGGGCAGCCTGCAGGGCGGGCAGGTCGTCGGGCGTGAAGCTCGTGCCCAAAAGGCCGTTGATCTCGGTGAGGTTAGGCTTCACAAGCGTCGGCTTGACCTCGGCCTCGAGCGCGGCGTCGAGCGAGGCGCCCGAGGTATCGAGAAGCACGGGCTTACCCGCCGCTGCCACAACCGCAACCATCTTGGCGTAGCAGTCCGCCGGCACGCCCTTGGGCAAGCTGCCAGAGATCGTCACGCAGTCGGCCTTCTCGACCAGCTCAGAGAAATGCGCCATGAAGGCGTCGAGCTCCTCCGAAGAGACGGTGGGGCCGCTCTCCAAAAACTCGGTCTGGTTTCCGTCATGAAGCACCGCGATGCAGATGCGGCTCTCGCCAGCGATGGGCGTGAAGTCGTTCGGGATATGATCGTCCGTCATGCGGTCGGCAAGAAACTCGCCCATATGGCCCCCGAGCAGGCCGGTGGCTAGCACCTCGTCGCCTAGCTGCACGAGCACGCGGCTCACGTTGAGGCCCTTGCCGCCCGCCGTCTTCTCGGGCACGACGCGGTTCACATCATCGATCACCAGGTGGTCGATGTGGTACGCCGTATCGATGGACGGGTTCATCGTTACCGTGAGAATCATGGCTCCTCCTTGAAGCAGGATGTAGGTGCTCATATTGTAACCCCGCTGCAGGGCCTCGCGACATGAGCAGTCCCGCTCGCTGAAATGCGAACGGGACTTCGTCGATGCCACCGCAAGGCAACCTTGGGAGATGGGGCGGTGCAAGACGACCGATCAGGGCTCGTTACCGATAGCCGCAAAACGAGACAGTTTAACCTGGCACAACTGTCTCCCCCGGTGTGCGTGAGACAGTTTAACCCGGTACAACTGTCTCGTTAGTCGTGGTACTCGCCGCGATCCCACTTCTCAATGAACTCATCGAAGAAGTGCGGGTCGGCCTGCGCCGCGGGGTCGGCTTGGTTGATGGCGTCGAGCTTGGCCACGAGCGCGTCGTGTTCGGGCGTGGCCTCGTACTCGGCCTTGAGGAAGGCGAGCATCGTGTCGGCCATGAGGAACTCGCCGGTAATCTTGCCGCCAAAGCCAACCACGTTCGCGTTGAGCACGCGGCGCGCATAGAGCGCGCTCGTCATGTCGCGAACGAGGGCGCAGCGCGCACCCGGCACCTTGTTCACGGAGTTGGTAATGCCGATGCCCGTGCCGCACAGCACCACGCCCAAGTCGGCGCGGCCCGAGGCCACAGCTTCGCCTACGGCCTTGCCGTAGATGGGGTAATGCGTGCGGGTATGGCTATAGGTGCCGAGGTCCAGCACCTCGTAGCCCGCCTCTTCAAGACGGTCATGCAGGTAGGTCTTCTCATCGGTAACGATATGATCGCAGCCCAAGGCGATAATCATGATTTGGTCCTTTCTCTTGGAGGGTGCGCCGACTGGCAGGCGCAGTGCCCGCGCCGACGCCGGCAGATGAACGCTGATAGGGAGGGTGCCGCAGCGACATGCGCCGCGAAGGCGTTCGCTCAAGCGGCATTACGCCATCTTGTTGAGCATGTCCACGCGAATCTGGTGGCGCCCCCCGGCGTAATCGGCAGCGAGGAACTCGCGAGCGATCTTTGTAGCGATCTCGGGACCAACTACGTTGGGACCCATGCACACCATGCGGCAGTTATTGTGCTCGCGGGTCATATAGGCAGAACGTTCGTCGGAGATGTTGGCCGCGACCATACCCTTCACACGGGTAGCGGCCATGTAGCTGCCCACGCCGTAGCCGTCGAAGGCGAAGCCGAGCGAATCCTCGTGCTCGAGCAGGTCGCGTGCGACCGCAAGCGCGGAATCGATAAAGTCTGCCGCAGGCTCCGTTGAATAGTCGACCACCTCGTGGCCATCGGCGATAAGCACGTCTTTGATGATTTCCTTGAGGGACATGCCCTCGGCGTCGGAACCCAAAACGACCCTCATATGCTCTCCTTTGCTCAGTTAATTACCCATACCACCACACCCGGCGGCTTCATATGCGAAGCGCATTCAGGTTGTCGTTAATGCGCGCTTCGTATTTCGTTTATTTGAACATATTCAAACATATGATTCAAGCAATTATGCACAATTTTGTCTTCTATTTGTTCGTTTACCGTTCACCGAACATTCTTGACCGTCCATCTTTGTTCATTTGAAATAGAAGGGAACGGGAACGCAGTATGTTAACGTTATCATATGACCGTTATCGGCCACGCCGACTATAGACCCAAAGGAACAGGATAGGAGTCCCATGGCAACCAAAGAAGAAATCTCGATGATTGGTTTCGAAATTGTCGCTTATGCAGGAGACGCTCAAACCGACCTGCTCGCTGCTCTCGACGCAGCACGTGAAGGCAGATTTGAGGAGGCGCATAAACTGCACGAACAGGCAAACCAGTCCCTCATCGACGCCCACGATGTTCAGACGAGACTCCTCGCTCAGGAAGCCGGCGGCAGCACCATGGAGGTCACCTTCATTATGGTGCACGCTCAGGATACGCTTATGACAACCATGCTCCTCGAGAAGCAAGCGCGCTTCCTAATCGATGAATACGAGCGCATCTCCAATCTCGAGCAAAACCTCAATCAGTAGCCTATATGGGCGCTGCCGCCCTTCTTCAGATTGAACAACGCGCACGCGGTACCCGCTACCGTGTGCGCGTTTCCGTTTACCGACACCCTACACATCGCAGCCTCCATGCCGGGTGTACCGGGAGTATTATCAAGAAACAGCTGCTTCATATGCCGTGCACCACCAGCCTACAGAGGCCCATGTTTTATCACGGAAACTGCGCAAAGCCTGGAGCACCAACCAAGAGACGAGGTTCGCACGAATGGGGAAACACCGCTCAGTATCCATGATGGATGTAGCACGGCACGCAGGCGTGTCGGCTCAGACGGTGTCGCGCGTAGCAAACGGCTCTGATGCCGTTCGTCCCGAGATGCGCGAACGCGTTCAACGCTCGATGGATGCCCTCGGTTACCGACCGAACTCAGCAGCCCGAATGCTCAAGCGCGGAAGGTTCGGATCGATTGGCCTCGTAATGTTTCGCGTAGCAGGCACCGGAAACCTCGCCACGCTGGAGGGCCTCAGTAAAGCTGCACTCGAACACCGCTATGCCCTCACGCTTACCGAAATGCCCCGAGATCGGGACCAGTCGCTTGAAGAAGCGGCTCGTATTATGTCGAACCTTCCAGTAGATGCAGCAATTATCAACGTGAATTACCGCACTCCCGACTTTGAGACCTTTTCACCTCACCCTAATCTGAAAACCGTTATCATCGCGCCTGCTGCCCAACCCAACTGCACTACGGTGGGCATCGATCAACGGGCCGCTGCGCGTGAGGTGACCGAGCACTTGCTCGGACTCGGCCACCGCACAGTCCATTTTATTTCAGGCCCTACCGCTTCGATACCCAATCGGCTGCGCTGCCGCGGCTGGATGGAAACACTTGCAGACCATGGCGCTCCCTGCCCGAAGCCAACTATGGGCAACGGCGACTGGACTGCCGACAGTGGATATATTGCTGGACAGCAGCTCGCGCTCGACCCATCTTGCACCGCAATCTATGCAGCAAACGACGCTCTTGCTTATGGAGCAATCGAAGCGCTCCGCTCTGCTGGAAAACGGGTGCCCGAAGACGTAAGCGTCGCAGGAACCGATGATTCTTATGACGGTGTTGTTCCAAGTAACAAGCTCACATCGATTCGCTTCGACAACCACATGAAAGGACGAATCGCCTTCCAAGAAGCACTCGGCGCCGACAGCATCAAAGAGCCGCACCAGGTCGTTGTGCCCGCCCATCTCGTCGTGCGGGGAACCACCGGACCCGCCCCACATAGATAGCGAATAACCGAGCAGGCAATGCATCTGGGCCCATCAAACGTCAGCTGATCATTTCTGCACGACATTATTCGAAATCTTCATTCCAAAAAAAACGGGTGGGATGTATCTTGCATCCCACCCGTTATTGGAACAGGAACTGAACCCTATTCTTTACATGGCTTTACTCGTCCTCGCTCATTTTAGAAAGCACGAACTCAATCGCACCCTTGGGGTCGTTCGTGAGGGCAATGTATTCCTTACCCCGCGTAGAGATGAGCTTGATGCCCAAACGATCAGTATCCTGCTTAAGGTCGTTATAGTAGTTGCGAACCTGAGGTGCAAGAACAACAACATCAAAACTCGGCAAGAGGTCGTAATGCGAGCCGTAGGCACCCGAGCTAGATTTGAGGGGAATCCCTTCTTCCTCTGCGCCTTCCCTGAGCGCATTGGCAAGCAAAGCGCTCGTCCCAGACCCTGCGCACAGCACGAGCACACGCAGCGGTTTATCAGAACTCGCGAGCTTCTCGCGCTCTGCAACCATAGCGTCTTCAGGCTTCTTCTTTCCGGAAGCAACCGGCGCCGCCTCCGCCGCCGCGCGGATAGCTGCCATACCGCCCTCGACTTCCTCTCCCTCGGCGATACGGCCTTCCTCTTCAAGAAGCTGCTTATCATATGCCATGCAGAACGGGAAGTAGATCAAGACATCAACGATGCAAAGCACCGCCACAAGCAGAATGCCTTGCCACTGGAAGTGCGTATTGAGCAAGATACCGAGGGGTGCGGGCGTAGACCACGGAAGCGTGTACATGAATCCATCCATACCCAAAACCAGGATGAAGAAGGACCCGATGAGTACGTTGGCGACGGGAGCCAGGATAAACGGAACAAGGAAATACGGGTTCAGGATAATAGGGGCACCGAAGAGGAGCGGTTCATTGACAGCAAACAGGCACGGAATGATGGAAGCCTTGCCCACGGCCTTGGCCTGACGGGATTTCATGAACAAAATGAAAATCAACGGGATGAGGAAGGTTGCCCCGGTGCCACCCATCTGGCCAATGAAGTTACCGAAGTTTTCGCACAGCAGGTGGTAGGGATGCTGGCCAGCAGTGAATAGTTCGAGATTCAGGTTGGAATTTTCGATAAGCGCGGCCTGAATAGGAGGCTTGACGATCGAGGGGCCATGAATGCCCATGAACCAGAACAATGGGGAAAGGAAGAACCACAATGCAACGCCAGCGGGGCTATCCGCAGCGTTAAATAGCGGCGAAAGCAACGTCTGGAAGAGCATGCCGAACGGCGCGCCGATAAGATTGCGGCAAACCAAATCAATAAGACCGCATGCAATGATGGCAAACGAGAAGGGGAAGATGTCGCGGAACGACTGCGCAATAGCGCCCGGGACTTCCTTGGGGAGACGGATCGTGATGTCGCGCACGACGCAGAAGCGATAGATGTGCACGGTCAGGAATGCCGAAACGAAGGAGGATAGCAGGCCCTTCGATCCCATGTAGCCGGTATCGAAGCCAGTCATGGCAGCGCCGTCAACCTCGGCAGAGAAGGTGCTTACAGCAAGCAGGAGGAAACCGCACATGGCCGCAACCATGGTCGAGGTCTCGTTGATGCGCTTGCCCTCCGGCATACGATGATTAATGAATCCAGTAAACACCTTGGCAGTAGTTCCAGCAACCATAACGCCCAAAAGGCCCATCGTATAGTTGTAGACCTTGTTGCACCAATCCACGACCTCCTGGGGCAACACGATGCCGAACGTGGCCGGCAGCGAGGCGATCAAGAGGAACAGGCTCGAGAAGAGAATGAGCGGCATGCAGCTTACGAAGCCGTCTTTGATTGACTGGAGGTAAATGTTCCTCGAAACCTTCTCGAAGAACGGCTGGTATCTCTCCAGCCATTTGATGATTGCGTTCACATCGATCTCCTTTTCCTATCTTGCGCGGAATACCTCCGCGCGACCTATAGGCATTTCACTCGTATTCCAAACCGACGCACAAAGCGCCGCGACGCACGCCGGCAATTCCCTACAGCAAATGTCCCGTACGCGAGAGCTGCTCAAACCAATACGCGCTTGCCTTCGGATAGCGCTCCTGAGTCTCAAAGTCAACGTAGAACAGGCCATAGCGTTTGTTATAGCCATTCGTCCACGAAAACTGGTCTTGGAGCGACCATACGAAATAGCCCATCACGTTTACGCCGCCTTCCACCGCGCGCAATGTCCAATCGAGATGCTGGCGGATGTAGTCGATGCGCGGCTCGTCGTCGATGATGCCGTTTTCAAACGTATCCTTATAGCCCATACCGTTCTCGGTAATGTAGAGCTTTTTATAGTTGGGGTACGCAAGCTTGATGTGCATGAGCAGGTCGTAAAGGCCCTCGGGGTAGATAATCCAGTCCCAATCGGTGGTCTTGAGCCCCTCACGCATGCGGTACTCACCCACACCCTTAAGTGCATAGCGCGACGAACCCTTATCGCCCGTGCTGTTGCTATGGATGTCGTTCTCGCCATCGTATGCACGCACGAATTGCGAGCGATAGTAGTTCACGCCCATGCAGTCATTCAAATCAGCCGCCTTCGTAAGCAACTCGATATCCTCGGCACGAATATCGAGCTTCCCACCAGAAAGATCGGCTAAGTAATCCATTATTTCGCGAGTATCTGCCGCATACGAGCCTCGGAACGTTGCATCGAGAAGCAGGCGATTTTTAATCACGTCATCGCGCGATGCAGCAATGATGTCCTCTCGGCTATTCGGATCATAGGGATACTTAATGTGGAGGCAATGCACGATACCGATTTCGCCTGCATAGCCACCCTGCTTGTAGGCAATCACTGCACGTGCATGCGCCACCATCATGTTGTGCTCACATTGAAGCGCCTTGTCGATTCGGTATTTTTCTCCCATGGGCCAAGAGCCCTCAATGAAGCGGCAAAGCGCGTTCGTTGCAATCTCATTGAAGGTGAACCAATAGGTCACCTCGTCCTTGTATTCCTCAAAACAAAAGCGTGCGTACGCTTCAAACGCATCAATAACATCTCGATTGAGGAAGTCGCCCGCCCGGTACATTTCAAGCGGCGAATCAAAATGGTGCAAAGTTACATATGGTTCAACATGATGCGCGCGGCATGCTTGAAAAAGGCGATGGTAGAACTCAACGCCTTCCTTGTTTACTTCGCCGATCCCCGTGGGGAAAATGCGCGTCCATGCAATCGAGATGCGCAGGCCGTTAATTCCGAATCGCTCGCAAAGCTCGAGATCCTCCTCGTAGCGATTATAGAAATCGCTGGCAGGGTCAGCTGAAAACCGGCCCTGCTGGGCCAGATGCTCATCCCATGCAACCAAGCCCTTTCCATATGCGTGAGTTGCTCCTTCAACCTGATAGGCTGCAGTTGCTCCTCCAAAAACAAATCCCTGGGGGAAGACGTGCTGTCCGTACATGTACTCTCCTCTAGACATCCGTTCTGCAAACAACCGTCTATACAAGATAGAGGGAATCGCCTTAAAATGTTTGCGTTAACATCAACAGTGTTTAATTTACACAAGTGAACAGTTATAAACTGTTCGATTCTGTGAACGGTATGTGCAGAGGGGTAAACGGCACAAGGACACGGAAAGAAGCCCTGTCACTTTCGCCCGTGACCAGCCGTATGAGTGTTCCCGTATGGGCTCCGCTCCTATACGAGCACTTCAGTGAACTCGTCGACCATCTTACGAGCGCGTTCGCTGATTGCGGCATCACACACAAGCGCATCGAGATTCATGAGCTGATAGAACTCGAAGAAATCCCGCTTTCCGATCTTGCTTGCATCGGCTACCAGATAGCGCGCGTCAGCGCGGTCGAATGCAATTTGCTGAAATCTGCCTTCATCGGCATTGGATGTGAACACGCCGCCATCCGAAATGCCGTTTGCCCCCACAAACGCAGCATCGAGACCTAGCTTGCTGATTGCGTCTTCGGCCAGAGGACCAACGAATGCTCCGGTACGGGGACGAAAGGTCCCCCCGATTAAACACAGCTCATAGCCATTACGAGCCTCAAGCATATTAAAGATGGCGAGGGAGTTGACCACGATGCGCAAATGATAGGAGGGAAGCAGCGGAATCATCTGCTCAACTGTGGTACCCGTACCAAGAAAGATGGTTGTATTTGGCTCGATAAGCTGCACCGCACGAGCCGCAGCAGCAGCTTTTTCGTCTACGTTTCTATTCCGCTTCTCCGCGTGACTGTACTCGCGGCGAAGCATGGAAGGTTGGTACGCCTCTGCGCTACGAGCACCACCGTGAACGCGAACTAGCTCTCCTCGCATCGAAAGCTCTTCTAAATCGCGACGCACGGTCATCTCAGAAACCTCGAGGTGCGCCGCAATCTCATGAACGGAAAGCGTCCCTTCGCGTTCAACCATCTCCTTGATGAAGCTCTGGCGCTCCGCCTTAATCATGAGGTTCCCTTCATGCTGAACAGCAATTAACAGTTATATACATACTTACCCAACAAATTAGCTCAAAGTTCGCACAAGGCTTCATAAAGACGGCAGCCTCTCCATCGCGCCAAAATTGAATTCGTCTGCTGCCCTCAACGGAGCACCAAAGGAGGCTGTTCGGCCGATTGATAGCCCCAATCGACCGAACGCTTTGCACTCAGTAGCCCCTATCCTTTTTATCTGACAGAGTCCAGCCATATTTCGCGCGGTTGCCGGCAGTTACCGCCTACTGTTTAGTACTCGGCCAGGCGATCTTTGAACTGGTCGAGGAGCTTCTGGTTGAACTCCGGACCACCGTCAACGTTGGCGCTCATGTAGAGCGGCGGCTGCACGCCGCGCTCGAGCAGGATGTCGAGCGACTCCATGACCGCGCAGTCAAGCAGCAGGCAGCCCGTATAGAGCGAGGTGCCGCCCACCTTGGTGGGAATGCCCTCCACCTCGAGCGCCGCATCGCCGAAGCACGACTTGTTGTCCAGCACTACGTCGCCCAGCTCATAGAGGAGCTTTCCCGTCTTGCTGCGCGACGTACCCGCAGCAGACACCTCGCGCGCGGTCACGACGATCACCTTGATGCCGGCCTCGCGCGCATGGAGCGCAAGCTCCACCGGCAACGGGTTCCTACCCGAATTCGAGATGAGCACCAGGCAGTCCTCGGGGCGAACATCGAGCTTGAGCCAGAACTGGTCGCCCACGCCATCGAGCATCTCGTAGATGCCGAGTGCCGGCTCGCGCACAATCTTCGTTTGAATGTAGCCGCCCGCTCGCCCGCAGATCTCGAGTGCGTTCGCGTGGCTATGGCCGGAGCCGAATGCGCGAATGATGCCACCGCGCTCGATGGTGTCGGCCATGATGACGGCCGCCTCGTGGATGGCCTCGTCCTGCCCCTCCGTCACCTCGTCCAAACGACGCAGAATCTCCGCCTTGAAACGCTCAGCTGTTTTGAGCATTCCCTGCTCCCTTCACATAGGCACTAAACAGCGGCCCCACCCATCGGTCATTTTGGGACGTGTTCAAAACGTCTCATTTGGGTCATTTGAGACACGTCCCAAAATGACCCAAATGACGCCTATCTGCCCAGAGCAAGGCCGCGATTCAAGTGTATTCACCCCGCGCAGGGCAGCATACGCTATTCGGCGAGAGTGCCGCTCACGTAGGTGGCCGCAAGCGTCATGTCGGCGTTGAAGATGGTAAGGTCCGCCGCGCGACCCGGCTTGATAGAGCCGCACACGTGGTCGATCTTCGCGCTCCTCGCCGCAACCTCCGTCGCCATGCGGATGGCCTGCTCGGCTGTAACGATCTGCCAGTCGACCATGTTCTTCACGCCCTTGGCAAGCGTGAGAACCGAACCCGCGATGGTACCCGTCGAGCCGTCTTCGGCCTTGACGTAGCATAGGCCGCCCGTCATGACGACGGGCATGCCGCCCGAGACATACTCGCCCTCGGGCATGCCGCCGCAGATAAGGCAGTCGGTGATGAGCACCGTATGCTGCCAACCCTTCGCATCGACAAGCGCCTTGATGGCGGCAGGCACCACGTGCTTGCCGTCGCAGATGATCTCGGCATAGGTCTCGGGCGTCGTCATGGCGCAACCGGTCACACCTGGGTCGCGATGATGCAGGCCGCGCTGGCCGTTGTAGGTGTGAACGAAGCAGCTGGCACCGGCGTTCACCGCAGCGATCGCCTCGTCATAAGTAGCGTCCGAATGCCCGATGGCCGTCACCACGCCGCGTGCATCGAGCGCCGCGATGTACTCGAGCGCGCCATCCTTCTCAGCCGCAAGCGCGCTCTTAACGATGCGACCGCCGGCCTGCTCCTGCCAGCCATCGAAGACCTCGACCGTGGGATCGATGAGGAACTTGGGGTTCTGCGCGCCCACGTGCGCCGTGGTGAAGAACGGCCCCTCAAGGAAGATGCCGCCGATGTGCGCACCCACGTAGTCCTCGCTGCGACCCTCGTCAGCCTGCGCGATGGCGGCGCAAGCGCGTCCGATGTCCTCAACGGACTCGGTGAAGGTCGTGGGCAGCCACGTCGTCGTGCCCGACTTGGCGAGCGCAACACTCGCGTCGTCGATAGCGGCGGGATTGCAATCGGTGGTCGCATGGTTATGGAAGCCGTGGATATGCGTATCGACAAGGCCGGGGCCCACGATGGCGCCGGGATATTCGACGACCTCGCACGCCGGCTTCTCGGCCGTCCAACCCGCGAACTTCCCATCCTCGATGGTGAGGTAGCCACCCTGCATGGTGGCGCCCGGCAGTACGAACTTGGCTGCCGAGATGGCAAACGTACTCAAGAGAACTCCTCTCAACAACAGGCCCATTCGACGTCGGAGACGGGTTCGCTTGTCAGGTCAACCTGTCCCAAAACGCTCCATTTGGGTCATTTTGAACACGTCCCAAAATGACCGGTTTACGGCCTTTCCACGCAAGCGACGAATGAGGGCGAAGTCGCAGCGGCTGGAAAGGCCGTTCGGGTTAGTTAGGCGCTAAAAGGGTGGATGGTCACGCCCTTCACCACGCGGTTCACCGTACCGGTGGGGCTCGGCGTGTCGGGGGTGTTGCCCACGCGCACGGAGTTGATGAGCGACACCGTCTGGGCAACCATCACGAACGGCAGTGCCAGGTAGGCCTCCGGCAGTTCGCCATGGCCCTCGAAGGTGAAGGACTCACCCGCGAAACCGGTCTCACCAGCCTGCTGAATCGCGACGGTCTTCTGCGCGATCTCGTCGCCTGCGATCTCGTTCAAGATGTCGAGATCGTACTGGCGGGTGTAGGCGTCGTTGTTCACGAACACGAACACGAGGGTCTTGTCGTCCACGAAGCTCTTGGGCCCATGGCGATAACCCATGGAGCTATCCCACGAGGTCGCAACGAGACCATGGGCGAGCTCGAGAATCTTGAGCTGCGCTTCCTGGGCAAGGCCCACGTAGGAGCCGGAACCCAGATAGGTCACACGGTTGAAGTCGCCGGCCAGGTACGCGGCGACCTCGTCCTCGCGAGCCACGACCTCGCGGCCCATCTCCGCCGCCTCGCGCACCCAAGCGAGTTTCTGCTCGTCGGAGGAAGTATCGAAGATGAGGGCGGAGAGCAGCTCCATACAGCTGTAGCTGCCGGTCATCGCGAAGCCCTTATCGTTCGCGCGCGGGATGAGCAGGGTAAGCGCATCCGGATCGCCCGCGCTCTCCACGGCGAGCTTGCCTTCGGGCGCGCAGGTGATGTTCAGGAACTTGATGTTCTTGACGTAGCTCTTGGCAACCTGGACGGCGGCAAGGCTCTCGGGGCTGTTGCCGGAGCGAGCGAACGACACCAGAATCGTCGGGTCTTCGGGACGAAGGAAGTCGCGCGGCGCCGAGACGATATCGGTCGTAGCGATCGGCTTGAAATCGTACGCGTCGGTATCGCCTGCATGACGCAGATAGGGCGCGACCGTATCGCCCACATAGTCGGACGTGCCGGCACCAGTGAAGATCACCGAGACACGACCCTCGGCCATGGCCTTGGCCGATGCGAGGAAGGCCTCGATGGCCTCTTTGTTATCGGCATAGATCTGGAAGGTGTCCTCCCAAAGATCTGGCTGCTGCATGATCTCGGCGGTCGTGATATCGGCACCGAGCTCCTTCAGCTCCTCGACGGTTTTAGTAAACATCTGCGTTTCCCCTTATCTATGGTCATCATCCGGGTCCATACGCCCGCGCCGCTCTAAACCCGCAGCCTACTCTCCCCGGTGGTGGTAGACCTTGTACTTGAACTGGTCGGCACGGGCAACCGAAAGCGTGTACTCCACGATCTCGTTGCTCATGTTGAATGTGGTGCGCACGAGGTCGAGCACGGGAGCCCCTTCGTTGATGCCGAGCAGATGGGCATCGGCCGTGCGCGCGATGCTCGCGAAGAACTCTTCCTCGGCCACGCGGATCTTCTCGTGAAAGTCGTGCTCGATAACCTCGTACAGCGGCTTGCTCTCCAACAGCGGGCGCTTGAGCGAAAGGAACTTGCGCATGGGCAGATAGCTGCGCTCCACCATCATGGGAATATCGTCCGCAGAGCGCAGGCGCTTAAGCTTGAAGAGCTTGTCGCCCTCGCGAACGCCCAGATGGTCGGCGAGGTTCGCGTCTGCCTCAATCTCGCTGAACTCCAAGATCGTGGTGTGCGGCTCACGCCCCATCTCACGCATCTGGTCGGTGAAGCTATAGGACTGCATGAGGTTCGTGGTTTGTGCAGAGCGATCGGCAACAAAGGTGCCGCGCCCGTGCTGGCGCACCACGAGCCCCAACTGCTCAAGTTCCTGCAAGGCCAAGCGCACGGTCGTACGCGACAAACCGTAGCGTTCCGAGAGTTCGCGCTCGGAAGGCATGAGGTCACCCGGCCGGTACTCGTACTCGATCTTCTCGGAGAGAATATCGACCAGCTGATCATACAGCGGCTGGCGTCTCATGTTCACAGCCACAAAAGCCCTTCCTTTCCGCGTAAACGTCTCGGCATCCTCTCGGCCCTACATGGCGCTACCGCCCGAAGGGTGAGCGGTGCATCCTACATCTCGTCGTCTTCGTCGTCGCCCGCCGGCTCGAGCTTCTTGTGGCAAACGCCAGCCTGGCCAACGGTTACCGCCTGCTCCGCCATCTCCTCGAGCGTGGCGTTCGCGAAGCTGCGGGTCATGACGAGCTCGATGAGCATGGGAAGGTTGGTGCCAGCGACGACCTCGACGTTGTCGACATCCTGGGAGATGAGCATGGACTGGTTGAACGGGGTACCGCCGAGCAGGTCGCAGAACACGAGGACGCCCTCGCACTCTTCGCGCATCTCGGTGATAGCGGCACGGAGGTCCTCACCGTAGGTCGCGGCCTGGGAACCCTCGAAGGGCACGGCCTTGAACGCGGGCTGATCGCCGGCGACCATGTCGACAGCGCTCTTCACGCCGAGGGAGAAGTCACCGTGGCCGGTAAGAATGAAGCCGATCATCAAATACTCCTTTCAAAGGCGGACCGTTCGCTTGCGCTCGCGAGGCTCCGGTCCATCTGCTGTTACCGCCTGCGAGTGGTAACTGGTTACTACCAGCTGTTCGAAAACTCTAGGCTCGTTCAGAGCGAGCGTTGAGTTTTCCCATGGGGGCTCGGTCGTTTGAACCGAGCACGGTGGCGCCTTCCTAGGCGTCCTTCTTGTCTGCCGGCGCGTTGCCAGCATTTCCACCAATGCCCGCGGTGGGCATCGAGGCCTCGAATTCCTTTGCAAGGTCATCGAGCATCTGCTCGTATTTCTTTGCGCTCTTGGTATCGCCGGCATTGCGGTACTGCTTCGCGATGAGCAGGTAAAGCTTGCTCTTCAGCGCGGGATCCGCGCTATCGAGCATGCCCTCCATGCGCTCAATATAGTCATGGCGCTTGCCGCACATGATATCGTAGGTGAGCTGGCAATCGGCCGCAACGGCCTGGTCGCAGCGCTGCTTGACATCGCTCAGCAGCTCCTTGGCGCGCTTTTTGTCGTCGATGGTGATGAAGTAGTTGAACCCCATGACGGTTACCTGCGCCTGGCGCTTCTTGGAATTGCGCATGCGCAGCATGAGCTCCATCATGCGCGTTGCCATCTCGCGCTCACCGCGCGCCTCGTGAACCATGAAGCGCAGCGTGTACTGCCTGAAGGTGGGCAGCAGAATTCGAGCAAAAAAGTTATTGAGCGTCTTGAACGCATCATCATAGAGCCCAGCCGAATAAAGCGCTTGGATCTTCACATCGAGATAATGGCGAAGAATGGTGCTCGCCAAGAAGTAGACGACCACGATGGCGATGAAGATGATGACTTCTGGTCTCACGAATAGAACCTTTCGACCGAACTCGTATGACACGCGCAGCTGCGGGCGTGCGCCCCGTGCGCGATACGCCGGCTCACGCCAGCGCAGTCATATGATACGAAAAAACGGGCGCGCACCTCCTGGGAGAACGTGGCGAAGCAAGGCTCCAGCCGTGAGGTGTGCACCCGTCTTGTTCGCAATCCCCGAAGGGAACGGTGCCCGCCCGCAAGCGAACGGGCACCGAGCAAAGCAGAGAGGCTTAGCCCTTGGCGATCCAGCCGAGGCCGCCGAGGACGATGGCGATGATCAGGACGATGAAGATCGCCTTGGTCGAGGTCATGCCCTTCCTGCCGAGCAGCCAGTACACGGCGCCCACGAGGGCGGCGGGCACGAGCTTCGGGCAGATCATGTTGCAGATGTGCTGCAGGTCGACGGTCACGCCGCCCAGGTCGATCGGGGCGGAGATGACGATGCCGACGTTGGTGGACACGAGGGCGCCCACCATGAACACGCCCATGACGGTAGCGGCGTCGGTGATGGCGTTGAGCTGGTCGCTCATCGTGGTGACGAGCTTCATGCCCTGGTCATAGGCGATGTGGGTCTGCTTGCAGCGGAACCAGTCGACCACGACGTTCACGGCGATCCAGATGAAGATGCCGATCGGGTTGCCGGCGATGGCCATGTTAGCGGCCAGAGCACCGAAGATGGTGGGCAGCAGCGAGCCGAAAATGGAGTCGCCGATGGAGGCGAGCGGGCCCATGAGGCCGGTCTTCAGCGAAGCGACGGTCTCGAGGCTCTGCAGGCCTTCCTCTTCCTCGATCGCCAGGTCGATACCGGTGATGATCGTGTTGAGGAAGTTGGAGGTGTTGAAGAACGGCGCGCAGTGGGTGCGAGCAGCGGTCTTCAGGCCCTCAGTGTTGTCCCCGTAGATCTTACGGAGCTGCGGAAGAATGATCCACAGGTAACCGGAGTGCTGCATACGCTCGTAGTTCCAGCCAGCCTGGAAACCGATGAGGTTGCGGCGGTTGATCTGCGCGAAGTCTTCCTTCGTGAGCTTATAGCCCGTGGTCCCGTTCGGGAGAAGCTTCTCATTAGAGCTCATCGTCATCATCTCCCTCCACAGCGGCAGCCGCAGCGGGGGCAGCAGCCTGCGCCTTGTTCTGCACGTAGTAGATGTAGGCCAGCGCGAAGCCGATGAGCGCGATGGTCAGCATCGACAGGCTGTTGTAGTCGCCGCCGGCGAGCGCGGTGCCCTCGGGGAGGGTGACGGCGCCACCGAGGGTGGCCACGTCGCCAGCCACGCCCGCGACGTTCGTGAAGAGCGTGCCCAGGAGGGCGGCGATGACGAAGCCGAGGATGAGGTAGGCGATGTGCTTCTTAACCGGCAGGTAGCGGAGCAGGATGGCGAAGCCGACCGCGGGCAGCGCGCCGCCAGCGACGGTCAGGCCGGCGCCGAGCCAGGCGAAGTCGCCGTTGAGGGCCGCGGTGATGGCCTCGACGACCGGCTGGCCGAAGGCGAGGGCCAGGAAGACCGGGAGCATACGGCTGAGCATCCAGGAGACGGCGCCGAACCAGTAGTGCACGTTGTAGGCGTTCCAGTTCATCTTCTCGACGTCCGCGTCGCACATGTGGCCGAAGAAGGTGTTGGCGAAGCGGCCGGCGATGTCGGTGTAGACGAGGATGGCCGCCACGGGCACGCCGAGGACGGCGAGCGCCTGCTCCGGGTCCATGCCGGAGCTCACGGCGAAGGCCGTGGCGATCAGCGTACCGGAGTTAGCATCGATACGGGACGCGCCACCGAAGGTGCCGACGCCGAGGATGGTGAGCTGCATGGAGCCGCCGATGTAGAGACCGGTAGCCATGTCGCCCATGATGAGGCCCGTGATGAAGCCGGAGAACACGGCGGAGCCGGCGCTGGAGTACCAGTGCAGCTCGTCCATGATCTGGAAGCCGGCGTACAGGGTGAGCAAGATAATCTGCCACCAAGCAATCATGGTTTTCCCCCTTCTAACATTTCTCGAAACAATACGTTCCTACGCTATGGACAGCCGCGCATCTCCCCTCGCGGCGTAGCGCCAAATTGGCGTCCGGGAAGTTAAACCGTGAACTTCTCCGGGGTGTTCTGCGGCGTGAGCTGCATAACCATGGGCACGCCCATGGCCTGGATCTCGGCGAATGCGTCGAGGTCGCCCTGGTCGCAGTTGATGTTGAGGCCGAACTTCTTGACGCTATCCATCGTGGTCATGTTGCCCACGATAATCTCGTCGAGCTTCACGCCGGCCTTGAGCAGGCGTAGATAGGTCTCGGGCTTCTTGGCCACGATGAACAGACGCTGAGCGTCATACTTGCCAGCGTTGATGTTGGCAGCGGCCTTCTCCACGGGAAGCACGGAGAGCTTGCAGGTGGCGGGAGTCGCCATGCGCAGCACCTGCTTCTGGGTGGCGTCCTCAGCCACCTGATCGTCGACGACCATGAAGCGGCTCACCTGACGGGCGTTGGCCCACAGGTTCGCGACCTGGCCGTGAATCAGACGGAAATCGATACGAGCGCCTACGATCATGTTACTCAACTCCTTCTTTCTCAAGATGCCTGATGAGGGGCTCTGAGCGCAGGGAGATCGTGCTCTCGTACACGCCCTCGGTTTCGAACAAAACGAGCTCGTTCACGCCGGCGCGCGTGAAGCCGTGGGGAACATAGAGCGTCATGATGGGGCCAACTTCCCAGAAGCGCCCGACGTTCACCCCGTTCACGAACGCACAGCCCTTACCGAAGCCCGTCGTGTCGATGAAAGTATCGGCGGGTTCATCGAGATTGAACTCGAAGCGGTGGAAGGCGGGCTGGCCCTCCTCGAACCCAGCGGAATAATCGATGCCAGAAATGTCGGTGAGCGGCAGGCAGCGCTGCTCCCAACCGGTGATGAAGTGAAGATCAACGCAGACGCCCGTGCGGATGCCCTTGTGCTGCGTATCGGCCAGCAGCTTGTGGCCGTAACCCACGCGCCCCATGTTCTCCATGAGGATGTCCAGGCGGTTCTGCTCGGCGGGAAGCACGCACTTGATGTCCTCGCCGATATGCTCCTGGTACTGCGTGGCAACACAGGTGCCCTCGACGTACACCTTGGCGCGGTCGCGGCCGTCGATCACGCGGATGCGCTCCTCGGCGTCCGGCGCGGTATCGCGCTCAATCTGCGTCGTGTAGAGGGTATAGCCATAGCTCTGGCCTAGGTCCTCCATGGGCTGCGGATACTGAGAGGTAACGGGCTCGGAGAGGGCGTCGAGCACGTTGAAGAGGCTCACGCGCTCCTTGCACTCGATGCTCTCGACGGCGACGGCATCCTTGATGAGGGGCTCGCCGGTCCAAGCGCTCGGGAAGAGCTCACGCACCACATCGCGAAGCAGATACCACTTCTCGGTGGGATTGCCCTCCTCGTTGAGCGGCGCATCATAATCGTACGAAGTCACCTGATGGATATCGTGCGTATGGCGCGCGGAGCAGGCGTTCATGAAGGCGAAGTTGGTGCCGCCATGGAACATGTAGAGGTTGATGCCGTTACCAACCTGGAGGCACTCGCGCACGCAATCGGCGAGGTCCTGAGCATCGCGGCGAATCACGTTCTCGCCCCAGCGATTGAACCAGCCATCCCAGAATTCCATGCACATGAGGGGCCAGTTCTTGCCGTGCTCCTCGTGGAAGGCCTTGAGGGCAGCGAGGTTCTCCGCGGAACGCGAACCGAAGTTGCCGGTTGCGAGCACGTCGTCATCGATGAGGGTGCCCGCGCGCAGGCAACCGCGCCACGGGCCGTCGGAGGTGCAGAGCGGCACATCCACGCCGCGCTCGACCATGAGGTCGCGGATGGCGCGCAGGTAGTCTTTATCCTCGCAGTACGAACCGTACTCGTTCTCAATCTGCATCATGATGATGTTGCCACCATGGGCAATTTGGCGCTCCACCAAGATGGGCATGAGGTGATCGTAGTAGCTCGCAACGTGCGCCAGGAAGGCGGGGTCGTTCGCACGGACGCGCATGGAGCGCTCGGGCAGCAGCCACGCGGGCAGGCCGCCCCACTCCCACTCGGCGCAGATGAAGGGGCTGGGACGCACGATGGCCCAAAGGCCAAGCTCGGCAGCCTCGTCGAGGAAGCGCGCGAGGTCCTTGATGCCGGCGAAATCGAATACACCGGGCTCGGACTCGTGCATGTTCCACGGCACGTAGGTCTCAACCGTGTTGAAACCCATGGCCTTCAGGTTATAGAGGGAATGGTGCCAATCGGTGGGATGGACACGCGTGTAGTGGATCGAACCAGAGAGGATCGTGAAAGGTTCCCCATCAAGTAGGAACTCATTGCTGATCTCAAAGGTGTGCATGACCCTCCCAACGGCAAGCGAATCGACCAAGGCGCAGACCGGGCTTGATTCTCACGGTCCCTTCGCCTTCACGGCACCCTGTCGGCGTGACAGATTGGTGCCTCAGGTAGACCAGTATAACCACATTCTCACCACAAAAATTGAAAACTTATGAAGCGCCTGCGAACGGTTGGTTTTTGCCCATGAGCGGTAAATCTTTATTTCCGCAGGTAAATTGGTATGAGAAAGGTGGTACTCATTTTTGATACAAGTGCATCGTATTTCGAGGTGGTTACAACCACTTAACCAGTAGGTATACCAGTGGAAACGTGATTCTCAGCGCTCCGCCCTCCCCTCTCCATGACGCATAGTATGAAGCTTCCGTGAACGGTCGCCTTCGTCCGGCCAGCGGTCCCCAGAATCGCAACGCTTTCGAGACGCGTTTGAAACACAGGCCCTTTCGCCCCCACTCCCCGCAAGACCGGCATTCTTCGGACTGCAAGCCGGTGCAGGTGCGCTATGCTACTCATGCGCACATACTCATATTGCATCCGTCGCATCGCTTGAGTGGCTGCATCGTAAAAGCGGTGGGCGGGGGTTGGAGGCTGTCGTCATGATCGAGTCGCAACCGTTCGGAACCCTTCCAACCGGAGATTCCGCAACGTTGTACCTATTGAGCAACGGCCAGATCACCGTGCGCGTGACCGACCTGGGAGCGACTATCGTGGGCATCGATGCACCGGGGTCGCAAGGCGAGCTCGCCGATATCGTGCTCGGCTACGATGATGCGGCGGCATATTATCCCAACACACCCTATTTCTTCGGCGCAACCGTTGGCCCGAGCGCCAACCGCGTTTTCCGCGGAGAGGTGCCCATCGACGGCACGGTTTACCACCTGCCGCGCAACGAGGGCAGCAACAACCTGCACACCGACCACGCCTGCGGGCTGCACGCGCTTATCTGGGACGCAGATGTTAACGAAGACACATGCGCGATAACGTTCACCTGCGCTGTCGACGACGGTGCCTACGGGCTTCCCGGAAACCGCACGTTCACGGTGCGCTACGCGCTCGACAGGATGCGGCTCTTGGCCGACTACACCGCCACCACCGACACGGCGACGTTTTTCAACCTCACGAACCACACGTATTTCAATATGTCGGGAGCGGGCTCGGGCTCGGTCCACAGCCAGCAACTGCAGATTGCCGCGGAACGCTATCTGCCCATCGACGCGACCTCGATACCTACCGGTGAGCTCCGGCCCGTTGAGGGTACACCCTTCGACTTCCGTGCACCCAAGCTCATTGGGAAGGACATCGCCGGCAGCGACGAACAGCTCGCGCTCACCCATGGCTATGACCACTGCTTCTGCATCGATGGCTATACGGCGAACGCCGCGGATGGAGGCTCTGCCCGCTTCGCGGTGCGCGTCCTGGACCCCGTGAGCGGACGCGGCATGGAGGTTTGGACCTCGCTTCCCGGCATGCAGCTCTATACCGGCAACTTCCTCGATGAAGATCACGGTAAAGGCGATTGCACGTACCGCGTGCAGGAGGGATTCGCGCTGGAACCGCAGTTCTACCCTGCAACGCCCTCGCATCCGTCCTTCCCGCAAGCGATATTCGATGAGGCGCACCCCTATCGCGCGCACAACGAATATCGCTTCTTCACTGCATAGCGGGGCGCACACGGTGCCTTGGTAGCGCACGCGGTGCCCCGGTCGCACGACCTCACGGCCGCATGGCGCACGCGGCGCCGAGCCTCACGAGCAAGGCAACGGCCTCGCTTCGCCCACAGTCCGCCCCATGGCATCGACAAGCCGTCCCCTGTTATATGGATCCGCCACCATCGTCAGCATCAGCCTCAGGAAAGGGAGGAACCAATGTCTTCACCAATAACGCCGCTCGTAGACCGCTTTGCCGAGCACTTCGGCAACACCGGCAACCCCCTGCTTTCCGTGACCGTGCCCGCACGGTCCGAGATCGCTGGCAACCATACCGACCATGAGGGCGGCGACGTCATCGGCGGCGCGCTCGACGCGCGCATCGAAGCTGTCTGCGCGCTCAACGGCACCGGCACCGCCCGTATCGAGAGCGTAGGCTACGGCGGCTTCGAGATTGACCTCTCCGACCTCGCCGTACAGGCCACCGAGCAGGAAACGACCGCCTCGCTCGCCCGCGGCATGGCCTCCGAGCTCGCCGCGACCGGGCGTACGCCCCAAGGCTTCGACCTCATCATGCAGAGCTCCATCCCCTCCGGCAGCGGCCTCTCGTCCTCCGCAGCCGTGGAGCTCGCCTTCGGTCGCGCGATGGAGGCGCTCTGGGAGGGCGCGGCGATCGATGCCGTGACGCTCGCCAAGATGGCCCAGCGCACCGAGAACAACTACTTCGGCAAGCCCTGCGGCCTGCTCGACCAGCTTGCGGAGGCACTCGGGGGCCTCGCCCACATGAGCTTTGCCGACCCCGAGACCCCTGCCACCGAAAAGCTCGCCTTCGACTTCGAAGACAAGGGCTATGCGCTCGTGCTGGTAAACGTGGGCAGCGACCACAGCGCCCTGACCGGCGAGTACGCCGCCGTCCCCGCCGAGATGAAGCAGATTGCCGCCGTCTTTGGCAAGGAGCGCCTGTGCGAGGTCGATCCTGCTGCCTTCGACAGCGAGGTCGTACGCCTGCGCCGCGAGCTGGGCGACCGCCCGGTGCTGCGCGCCCTGCACTATTGGCGCGAGAACGACCTCGTGCTCAAGCGCTGGGACGCTCTCCAGGCTGGTGATATCGACGCATTCCTGGAACTCACGCGCGAGTCCGGAGCCAGCTCCGCCATGTTCCTACAGAACGTGTCTGTAGGAGGCGCGCCCGAGCAGTCCGCTATGGTCGCGCTGGGCCTTGCCGAGCGCCTGCTCGAGGGCCGCGGCGCCTGCCGCATCCACGGCGGCGGCTTCGGCGGCAGCATTCAGGCTTTCGTTCCCGTCGAGCGCGTTGACGCCTTCCTTGCCGGCATGGATAGCTGGTTCGGCGAGGGCGCTTCCCGTCATTACCGCATCGTGCCCGAAGGAGCTGCATACGCATGGCTGTAAACAATGCTCAGGCCGTCGCAGGCGAACAGACTACCGCACAGGCCCCCTCGCTCGCTCAAGACATCGAAGCGCTCGTGCGCTATGCCGTAGCGAACGGGCTCTTGGCCCCCGAAGATGAGACGTGGGCCTATAACGCCGTGCTCGAGTGCGTGGGCGCCACCGGCCCAGGCGCTCCGCATGCGGCCGAGATGCTCGCCGACCAATACGCGCTTGCCCCCACGCGCGACCTTGCCGACCCTGAAGGCATCCTCGAGTTCGAGCTGCCCGCAACCGATGGCTTCGATCTCGAGGCGGTCATCGAGCGCATCGCCGCCGCAGGCGTTGCGAACGGGCGCGAGGAAGACACGCCATCGGGCGCCGATCGCATTGCCACCCGCGTGATGGACCTTGTCATGCCGCGCCCCTCCGAGGTAAGCGCCACCTTCGCCGAGCTCTATGACGAAGACGGTGCCGAGGCAGCGACCGACTGGTTCTACCGCATGTGCTGCGACGCGCGCTATGTGCGCACGGCGGCCATTGCGAAAAACATCGGCTGGACCTCTCCCACGCAGTGGGGCGACCTGGAGATTACCATCAACCTCTCCAAGCCCGAGAAGGACCCCAAGGCCATCGCGGCGGCCGGCGCCGCCCCTGCGACGGGCGATGTCTATCCCGCCTGCCAGCTCTGCATGGAAAACGAAGGCTACCGTGGCCGCGGTGCGGGCGAGGCCAACGGCGCGCATCCCGCTCGCCAGAACCTGCGCATCGTGCCCATCACGCTCGGGGGCGAGCATTGGGGTCTGCAGTACAGCCCGTACGCGTACTTCAACGAGCACTGCATCGCCATGAGCGCCGAACACCGCCTCATGCACGTTGACCGCGAAAACATGGGGCGCTTGCTCGACTTCGTGGACCTGTTCCCCCACTACTTCGTGGGCTCGAATGCCGACCTCCCCATCGTGGGCGGCTCGATTCTCTCGCATGATCACTTCCAGGGCGGGCGGCACGTCTTCCCCATGATGAAAGCCCAGGTTGCTTCCACATTCTCTATGGACGGGTTCCCTCACGTTGAGTGCTCGGTTGTGCGCTGGCCGCTCAGCGTGCTCAAACTCGCGGCGCGCGACCGCGAGCAGCTGCTCGATGCTGCGGCACACGTGCTCGATGTGTGGCGCGACTGGTCCGATGAGGCTGTGGGCGTAATCGCGGAGAGCAACGGCGAGCGCCACAACACCATCACCCCCGTCGCATGCCGCGAAGGCGAGAACTACGTGCTCTACCTTGCGCTTCGCTGCAATGTCACCACCGACGAGCACCCGCTGGGCGTGTTCCACCCGCATGCGGAGTGGCACCACATCAAGAAGGAGAACATCGGCCTCATCGAGGTCATGGGCCTGGCGATCCTGCCTCCCCGCCTGGTTGACGAGCTCGGGGCTGTGGAGCAGTACCTCGTTGAGCTTTCGGGGGAGCCCGCCGCGCTGGCCAAGGCGCTCGAGGCAGACGCCCTTTCCGCCCCGCACGCCGCATGGGCACTCGAGCTTGCTGAGGCCCACGGGCCGATAAGCGCGGACACCGTGGAGGACGTCGTGCGCGCGGGCGTGGGCGAGGTCTTCGGCCATGTGCTCGAAGATGCCGGCGTCTACAAGTGGGACGACGAGGGCCGTGCGGCGCAGCAGCGCTTCATCGACGCGCTGTAAGCTGGCCTGTCGGCTGCGCAGGTGCGGCCGACCTTCCGCAGCAGAGGATCTTCACTCGATTTCTTTCGGGCGCTTTTTCGCATTCTGTGCCGGTTTTTCTCTCAGAGCTGCGTAAAAGCGCCCGAAGATTGCCGCGCCGGCACAATCCCGCTGCCGCTTTGTCCATAGCTTTTGGATTTCTATGCGGGTGACCTTGCGCTGTGGGCGGTTTCCACGTATTATTGTCGTTCGCAGGCGCTTTGCGCCGTGCGTGTGGCCGCCAGCATAGCTCAGTTGGTAGAGCACCGCTCTCGTAAAGCGGGGGTCATCGGTTCGAGTCCGATTGCTGGCTCCATTGAATATTGCAGCCCGGGTAGGTAGCCTATCCGGGCTGTTTTGTTTTTATGGTGCTCAGATGACCCGCGCGTTGCCGGGCGACTTTCGGACATGTAATTCGTTCTCGGGCGTGATCTGGACGCTCAGACCCCTCAAAATGGCAAATTGTCGCCCGAAAACCCCGGCAATGTCCGGATTAGGCCCGGAAACGCAGGGCACGTCCGAATCCCGCCCGGCAAGCAAACTCGGCAAACAAAAGGGACCGGAGCGGCAACGGCTCCGGCCCCTCAAACTATCTTCCTATCGCAACAGCCCGTACGTCGAAATGCTCACTACGCGTAAACGCCATAGAGGCGGATGTTCGCGTTGGCGAAGAGCCCGTTAGCGAAGTCTGTCCACGTGGTCGTATATCCCGACATCTGGTTGCTGTACTCCTGGTACGCCACATAGTACGCGGTAACAGCCTGCTCATAGGTAGCGGTATCGCCGGTAAAGGCATCGCCGAGCGCCAGATAGTAGGAGCCGTCCGTAGACGCCCATGTGTTGTTCTCGGAATCCCACTCATCGCCCGCAAGGTCGATGATGTACTGGGCATATTCGGCCGAGGACGTTGAGGTGTCGCCATTCTCAGGGGCGGTGGGCTCGGTCGGAGCCGTAGCGGTCGACGCCTCCGGAACAACCTGGCTGTAGAGCTTCTGAATGAGTGCGCGCTCGCGGACGATCTCTTTTGCCTGGTCCTCGGTGACGCCGTACTGGGTGGCGAGCGTCGCGTAGTCGGAGCTTCCCAGCATGGACTCGGCAAACTGGTCCATCTCGTCATCCGAGACCTCGATGCCGCGCGATTCCGCCTCGCTCACGAGGATATTGTTGCGGACCGTGGAGATGATAGTCTCGGCCGAGGGAACGCTGTACGTGCCATCGCTGTTTTGCGCGGACTCGAGACTGTACTCGCTCTCGATGGCGCTGCGCACGGTGATATCGTGCGACGCCCCGTTGTAGGTATAGGACGCGATCACCGTGTCGAGCTGGTCCTCGCCCACCGTCGCCGTGCCGGTACCCGTGCCGCCGAACCCGCCGCTTCCAATCACGTAGCCGATCACCGCAGCAACCACGGCAACGATGATAAGGGCCGCCACGCCGCCGACCATCACGCCGCGCGGCACGTTCGCGAGCACGCCCGTATGAGCAGGCTCGTCATCGCCGGCATCGCGCGATTCGTCGTCTCCGGGCTCGCCGTCGGCATCGTCACCATCGTCGCCGCCATCGCCATCGTCGCCCGAGGCGGGCTCGCAGCCGTCTTCGTCGTCAAGGCCGTCGGCATCGATGCCTTCGGCCTGGGCATCCTGCGCCTCATCGTCACCAGATGCGATATCTTCTGCAGATGCGCCAGAAACGAGCTCTACCGGGTTCTCAGGCAGATCGTCCGGCACATCCGAGCGTTCGATGACCTCGATGCCCTCAATGACCTCGTGCTCCGACTCATCCTTCTTAAGAATCAAACCCATGAGTCCAACCTCTCTGATAACCAGCGAACAGCCCCGTGGAGCCAGTAGCTTTTACGCATGCGCGAAACGATATGGCACGCAGCAGCGCTACAAGCAGCTGCGCAGCATCCTGTTTAGGATACCGCCGTCCGCCCGCCCTACGCGCCTTGGGCTTTACTTAACCCGATAATTGATAAACCCGGCCCGCGCGGTCGCTCGAGCCGGGTTCAATCGCCCATTTCTAAAGGTGCGCAATAACGGCGTCGGCATATGCCCGCGTACCCGCCGCCCCCTCGGCGCTTCCCGTGAGCGCACGGCGCACATCTGCCGTCACCACAGCGCCCTCGGCAAGCGTCGCGCGCACGGCAGCGCGAATCTGCTCGGCAGCCTCCGCTTCGCCCAAATGCTCGAGCATCATGGCCGCCGAGAGAATCTCAGCGGTGGGATTGGCGATGTCTTGCCCTGCGATATCCGGCGCCGAGCCATGCGTGGCCTCGAATATCGCGCAAGAGGTCCCGATGTTCGCACCGGGAGCCATGCCAAGCCCGCCAACGAGCCCCGCGCACAGATCGGACACGATGTCGCCGTAGAGATTCGGCAGCACGAGCACGTCGAAATCCGACGGATCCTGCACGAGGCCCATGCACGCCGCGTCGACGATCTTGTCTTCGAAGGCGATGGAGGGATGCTCCGACGCAACCTCGCGCACCGTGCGCAGGAACAGGCCGTCGGTCGCCTTCATGATGTTCGCCTTATGGACCGCCGTGACCTTGCGCCTGCCGCAGCGCTCGGCATACTCAAACGCCGCCTCGGCGATGGCGCGCGAGCCCGCCTCGGAAATCGGCTTGATCGAGATGGCTGAGTCTGCCCTGAAGGGACGCAGGCCCGCCTGGTCTACGAGGCCGGCGAGCGCAGCAACCTCAGGGGCGCCGGGATCGAATTCGATACCGGCATAGAGGTCCTCGGTATTCTCGCGGAAGATCACGAGGTCGACATCGTGGTAGCGCGAGCCGTCTCCAGGAAGCGAAAGGCACGGACGCACGCAGGCGTAGAGGTTGAACGCATGGCGCAGAGCCACGTTGACGCTGCGAAAACCCGTACCAACCGGTGTGGTGATGGGCCCCTTGATGGCTACGCCCACCTTGGACACCGCGTCCAGCACGCGCTGGGGCAGGGGCGTCCCATACTCGTCCATAACGCCCGCGCCAGCCTGCTCAACGTGCCAGGTGATGGAGACGCCGGTCGCCTCGACCACGCGGCGCATCGCCTCGGTGATCTCGGGGCCGATACCATCGCCGGGTATGAGCACCACGTCGTGCGTCATGGGCTACTCCTCCTCGTCCTCGACATCGTCCTTCTGGACGCGCGCTTTCTTCTTGGGCGCATCGAGCTTGAAGCGCTTGACGAGCATGTCGTAAATCTCACGCGAACGCGCCTTGAGATAGGCGCCCTTGCCGTTCTCGGCATCGAAATGCAGGCGCGCGGCGAGTTCCTCCGCAACATCGCCCGCGATCTTGCCCTCGGCGAAAACATACAGGTAGCCGAGCATGTCACGGTACTCAAGGTCGCCGTGATAGCACTGGATGGCCTCGTCGACGATGGGCCACACCTTCTTGGAGCGGCCGCGCTCGGTGGCGCCCCACGCGCAGAGCATCTTGAATGCCGAGAGCCTGAGCGTCGCAGAGAGTTCGTCGAAAAGGGCGGTCTCGGCTCCCTCGTACGCTGCACCGATCTCTTTCGCGTGCTCGGGCACGAGCTCGGTGAGCGCGTCGAGAATCTCCCAGCGTGTCTGCGCCTCGGGGCGATAGAGCGCGTCGATCATCTCGGAGATGTACGGGGCGAGCAGCTCGGGCTCATGCTGGGCGAGCAGTGCGGCAACGCGCGCGGAAAACTGGCGCGTGCGCCGGCTCGAGCTTCCCAGGTCTTCGATGAGCGCTGCGAGAGCCGTGTTGTCCTTCTCGATGCGCGCCAGCGTGGCGAGCTCCTGCGGATCGAGTTCCTGCGCGGTGATATCTGCCATTCGAACCTACCTCTTCTTACGTGTGCCCTTGCGCGCAGCATGCCCCGAGCCCTGCGAGGCTCCTTGACCGGCATCGGATTCCTGCGCGACCGAAATCATATCC
Organism: Enorma shizhengliae; assembly: GCF_009676995.1. Lineage (NCBI taxonomy): Bacteria > Bacillati > Actinomycetota > Coriobacteriia > Coriobacteriales > Coriobacteriaceae > Enorma > Enorma shizhengliae. Next base: position 37,339 of record NZ_VTFZ01000008.1, on the reverse strand, counting down.
GGCGCCGCCTTTCCCTTGTGGCGGGCGCGCCGTGTTGCCTCGCCGCTCCCCCGAGCGGCGCGGGCGCGATGGCCCTTGTTGACGTTAAAGAACCGATCGAACTTCTTCCATGGACCGCTCGACTCGCCGAATCCCATCTTAAGGCCGGTGAGGCACCCTGCAAGGAACCCAAGCGGTGCCGAACACAGCAGCGGAATGAGGGTGAGAACAGCCGTCGCAACGATGCAGGCAACGAACGCGATAAGGTTGTACACCCAATACTCGCGCGAGGTCGCGGCTCTCTCCCCCGCATACGTGCCCACGGTAAACCCCAGGTAGATGCTGAAAAGGAAGACGAGAACGAACGCGATGATGAAGGCGGGATCGGTCATGCGCGCCTACTTCCCATGGTGCCCATGGCAGCACTCATGGCCCTCGCCGTGATCGTGATGCCCGTGACCTTCGCCATGGCAGCACTCGTGATCGCCATCATGATGGTGCCCATGGCAGCACTCGTGCTCGCCTTCGCCGTGGTCGTGGCCGCAGCCGCACTCGTCGCCACGCTCGTGGTCGTGGCCGCAGCCGCACTCGTCGCCATGCTCATGGGCATTCGTGTAGAGCGACCAATCAAGGCCGGCGGCAACCGCATCGCCCTCCTCCTGATAGAGAAGGGTGATTGCCTGCGTGCCCAGCTCGGCGCCACCGATAGCGTCGAGCATGTCGTAGAGGGCGTACGCGGTATCGGCGCCGGGAAGGGCAATCTCCTTCTCCTCGGCCTCCTCGAGCGCCAAACGGATGTCCTTGATGAAGTGCTTCACCATGAAGCCAGGCTTCCAATCGCCGTCGAGCGCCTTGGGCGCAAGGGAGTCCATAGCGCCCGATGCTCCCGTGCCGGTCAAAATCATCTTACGGGTCTGCTCCAAGTCGAGGCCGCTCTGCTGCGCGAGCGAGAGCGCATCTGCCATGCCGACCATGGAGGATGCAAGCACGATCTGGTTGGCAAGCTTGGCCGACTGGCCCTTGCCCGCACCGCCGAAGCAGAAGATGCGCGCGGTGAAGGTCTCCAGCAGCGCGCGGACCGGTTCGATGTCGCGCTCGGTCGCACCCGCGATGGCCGTGAGCGTGCCGGCGATGGCACCGGACTCGCCACCCGTCACAGGGCAGTCGAACGCCATGCGGTCGCTCACCGCTGCAGCCTCGGCGATATCGCGCGCAAGCGCGGGCGAGCTCGTGGTGAGGTCGATGAGAACGGCACCGAGCTTGGAGGCCGCGAGCAGGCCGTCGCTCGACAGGTAGAGCTCCTCGACGTCCTCGGGATATCCCACCATCGTGAAGACGACATCCGCATCGCGCACTGCCTCTGCGGGCGAGGCTGCCCACACGGCGCCTCGCTCGACGAGCGGCTGCGCCTTGGCTTCGGTGCGGTTGTAGACCGTGAGCGGGTAGCCGGCATCCATGATGTGGCCCGCGATGGGCGCGCCCATGATGCCCGTTCCTATAAACGCGACGCGCTGCTTGGTATCTGCCATGTTAATCTCTCCTATCAGATGATCCATTTTGGACCCGTCCCAAAATGGATCGTTCCACGAACTTTGTACACGTCATCCCGTGAGGGGTTCCGTGGTGCTTCGAATTGCCCTGAAAGAGGAGGGGGGACGCCTCAGGGCGCCGACCAACGATTGAAGGGCAAGGCGGAGTGCCACGAAAGCCCTCACCCGCGGACCTTTTTGGCGATACGGTCCGTGAGCGATGCCTTGTCGGCGCGGTTCTTCCCCCAGAAAATGACGGCAACCATACCCGGACCCACGTGCGCGCCGATGGTTGGGCCCACGGCACCCCGGATGATGGTAAGGTCGGCGCAGCCCGGCTCCTTGCGAATCGCCGACTCCAGCCAGTCGCCGTCCTTCTCGCAATCGGAGGTGACGATGGTCATGGGCAGGTTCGGATCGAGGACGTAGTTCTCCTTGAAGGCCTTCACGAGCGATTTGAGCGCCTTCTTGCGCCCGCGGTTAACGCCGGTGAGGGTCAGCGAACCGGAAAGATCGAACGACAGATTCGCCTTGATATCGAGCTTGCTGGAAATCTGTGCCGCCGCCGGAGGAATGCGACCGCCCGCCGCAAGGGAGTCGAGGCTATCGAGGGTGAAGTAGCCGTGCACGTAGGTCTTGGACTCGTTCGCCCACTCGGCGAGCTGAGCGGCCGTGAGTCCCGCCGCGCGCTGGCGCACCGCCTCAAGCACCAAGAGCTCACCGCACGCGCAGGGAAGCGCGTTGTCGACCACGTAGAGCTCGAAATCGGGGTACTTCTCGCGCACCTCGTCGGCCGCGATGCACGCGTGCTCGTAGCTCGAGGAGAGCGCAGAGGTGAAGGCGAGGTACACCGTCGGCGTCCCCTCTTCCGCGCACTCGGTGAAGTACTCCAGGTAGCGACCGACCGAGATGGCCGCGGTCGATGCCTTCACGCCGCTGCGGATCTGGTCGTAGAACCATTTAGGCGTCATCGAGGTCCAGATGTCGTCGGCCTTCTCGACGCCGTCGAGAATATAGGGAAAGCCTAGGATATCGACATCGAGGGTCGCGGCGATCTCGGGGGTGAGGTCGCTGCAGGTGTCGACCGCAATACGGCAGCGGTTCTTGTACCCTTCGGACGCGGCAGTGCTCATCGACAAGCCTTTCTCAAAAAAGGCGGCTGCCCCGCATGGACAGCCGCCCGCCTTTACGCATGCAGTAGACGTATTTTACTCGTCTAAGCTCTCAATTTTCGGCTTGATGATGCCATATCCACCATTCTTACGGTGATACACCACATTGATGAGGCCCGTCGTGGCATTTTCGAACACATAGAAGTCGTGTCCGATGAGGTCCGTCTGCACGAGCGCTTCCTCTTCGGTCATAGGGGTGATGTCGATGACCTTCTCGCGCACGAGCAGATCGTCTTCCTCTTCGGGCAGAAGCAGGTCGGCAAGGTCGTCGACGGGCGGCACCGGCGCAACCTCGGCTGCCGAGGGGCCCTGCTGGCGGTTGTCGACCACCTTCGTCTTGAACTTGCGCAACTGGCGCGTGACCTTATCGGCCGCAAGGTCGATGGCGGCATACATATCCGCCCCGTGCTCGGCCACGCGAATCACCGAGCCTCTCGCACGGACGGTGACCTCCACGATCGCAGGTTCGGGAATCGAGGGGTTCTTCTCGTAACGTAGAACGACGTCGGCCGTCATGGGCTCGATATCGAATACCTTGAGCGCCTCGCCGACTTTCTCTTCAACACGTGCGCGCAGAGCATCAGTTACCGTGGTCTTACGTCCCGAGACCGTGATATCCATATGTGCTCCTATCTATCCGGGGACAGTACGTATGATGTTTGTACCCAATCGGAGCGCGGGCATCACATGAGCCATTGAGGCTGCGGAACGTGCCGTTCATCGAAATGAGCGCAGCGCGCACGGGCACATGCGCTAGGTGCCGTACGGAATGCACGCTTGAACTCGGTGCTAATCGAGGCTGTTGATATCCTCCGTAATCGTTGGCTCGCCGTCCGAGGAGGCGGACTCATCATCGGACGCACTCTCGTCCGTAGACAGGGTGACACCCGAGATGACCTCGCTCGAGAGGCTCAGCGGCACCGGGCCGTACCATGCCTGGTGAATCGCATCGAGCGTGCCATCGGTCGCGAGGGCATCGAGCGCATTATTCACCTCATCGGCTAAATCGGACGACGACGAGAGGTATGCGATACCGTACGAGGTTGACGAGCTGATGGTGCCCGCGAAGAACACGCCTTCGTACGAGCGAGCGAGATAGCCGCCCGCGGTGGCGTCGCACGCAACGTAATCGACCTCGCCCGCGGCAAGGGCCTCGAAGCACTCGTTCACATTGCTGTAGGTGCTAGACGCCACGACGTTCACGCGAGCGAGTGCCTCCTGCGAAGCGGAGCCGTCCTGCACGCCCACGCGGGCCGACGTGAGGTCGGACGCAGACACCGTCGTCGACGCCGCACTCGTGGAACCTGTATTGATGCCGAAGATTGCGGTCGCGTTTTGCAGGACCTCGCCCTCGGTCGAGATGTCGCCGGACTCGTCGCTAGCGGTAGCGCCCAGGTAGATATCGGCCTCGCCGCCCTCGAGCGCGCTCGAGGGCGAGGTGGCGCTCACGAAGGACACCTTGAGTCCCATGTTCTCGGCAAGCGCGGTCGCGACATCGATATCGTAGCCTACGAGCTCGCCATCCGTACCCGTGATGACCTGCGGAGCGTCGGACGTATCGAGAGCGACGGTGAGCGTGCCGGCCTGAACGAGCTCGGAATCGGCAATCGCCTGAGCGGGCGTCTCGTCTACCGCCTCATCGAGCGACGGCGTGGCAAGCGAGCAGCCCCCCAGACCAAACGCGAGCGCGAGGGCGGCAACCCCCGCCGCAGCCCGTACAAGCCTCGACTTCAATCCATCCACCATCGCGCGATCCTCTTCATCCCAAGCGCCGGAATCGGCGCCAACCCTATGAGCTCCACTCGCCACGAAAGCAAGCGGTCTTTTTTCGATGTCCTCCAGCTGACCTGGTCTTTTCCCCCACACCTGCGCACTGGAACGTTTGCTCAGCCACCGCGATGGCATCACGACTTGCCCGCTCGTCCGCGGGGCGGAATTGCCCCTAGAAACGGACGGTGCGACTTACCTCTAGGACGCGCCATGATCGCACGCATGCGCACACGCGTGCTTACGTGGGTCCCTTTGACCGCGTCTGTCATGGACTAGGATGCGCGCGGCGCACCCGCAACCACAGCCTGGGAGGACGAGGGAAATTATACAACACGGGCGCTTAGCGTGGGGTTTCGCGGTACTAAACAGGGCTGCGATGCGGACAGGGCGCAGGGCGTTGTCGGGCGCATTCCGGACATTGATGGCATTGTCGGGCGAGATTTGGACGCTCAGAGCCTCCCAGATGGCGAATTATCGCCCGAAAACGCCGACAGTGTCCGGAATGCGCCCGAAAGCGGCGCGACGCAACGCGCTCTCACCAGACGCGGGCAAACGCTAGGGCATCAACGCACGCGGCGCCGGCCTGCAGCAGGCTCGCTCGGGCGGCACGCAGCGTCGCACCGGTGGTGATGACGTCGTCAAGTAAAAGGAGGCGCTTGCCCGCAACCGGCTCGACCACCTCGTACAAACCCTGCGCCTGCTTTTGGCGCTCCGCACGACCAAGAGCGCGCTGATCGCCCTTGCCGTGTTTTAGCAGCGCATCGAGCACCGGCTTCCCCGCCATGTGCGCAAACGTCGAGGCGACGAGCTCCATATGGTCGAACCCTCGGCGAGAAAACGCCGCAGCCGTCACAGGCACGAACGTGATAGCGTCGACAGCAGAGAGCAGGCCTCCGTACCGTTCGGGCGCCGCAGCCTCAGCATGCTCGGCAGCGTCCAGCATGAGCTCGGCGATGGGCTGGGCGAGGCGCCGCTCGCCTGCATCTTTGTACGCTCGGACGATGCGCGGCACAGGACCCTCGAATACCGTTGCCGCAAGCGTTCTCCCCAAAGGCTCACACGCAGGCGCGCAGGCATGCAAACCGGAAGGCGCGTCGGATACCGCAAGGGCGCCATCGCCCGCGCATTCCGTGCAGAGCACATCGCCGAATGGCGCGCCGCAGCGCGTGCAGGCATGCACCGGATCGATAGGAGTTATGCGTGCGATGCAATCGTCGCATACGAGAGCACCGGGACGCTCGCATCCGGCACAGCGCGTCGGCGAGATGACCTCGAGGGCGACCTCGCGCATGCGCTGCCGCCATGTCGGCACGGCCGCCTCGCGGTGCGCATCTTCCATGGGCAGCACCCCCTCGCCTCAAACGCTCTGTGAAGAAGCCGAGCCGGAACCCCTCAATTGACGGATTCCGGCCCGGCTGGTTTCCGCTAGTCCTCAGACGCGGGAGGCTGTGAGCCCGGCGCCGAGCCCTTCGGCTTACGCGGCCTGCGGCGGCGACGCTTCTTGGGCGCCTGTCCCTCGCCAGCCGCAGCGTCATCGCGGGCGGCGTCCGCTTTCGGCCGCTCCTGGCCGGCAACGCCGTTCCTGCGCGCTCCGCCGCCGTCACCAGGACGCCGGCGCGACACCTTCACATCGCCGTCCGCAACCTGGCTGGCCACCGAGGGAACATCGGGCTTTTGCGGCGCCTGCTTCGTCGCGTCGCCCCGCGCCTCTGCTCGCGGCGCCGAAGCCGAACGATGGCGACGGCGCGTGCGCCCTGCCCCTTGTCCGGAACCCTCAGAAGAAGCCTCCCCGGCATCCCGGCGGCTCTCGCGCGCCGCGGCGCTCAGGAATGCGCTCTCGCGCTCCTCGCTCGAGAGATGCCGACGGCGACGGCGCGAACCTCCCTGGCCGGAGCCGCTCTGGGCCTGCCCGGCAGCGCCCTGCCCGCCATCACCGGGACGACGCGACGGCGCGGCCTCGGCGGCATCGGGGCGTGCGCCACCTCCCGAACGCTTGCGGCGACGACGTCCCGAACCCTGCCCTTCTACCGAAGCGTCGGATGCATCGGCGGCCTTGGCGGAACGGGCGCCGCGTCCCTGCTTTTCGCCGCGCGACCCCTGGCCAGCCTGGCCATCGCCGCGCTCTCCACGACGGCGACGACGCGAGGTGCCGCCATCGATCACGATGCGGTCGGCGCTCGAAAGGCCATCGCCCACATCGACGCCGTTCTCGCGGTCGAGCTCCATGAGCGCCAACGCGATATCCGGGCTCTCGAGCTTCTCGAGCACGCTGCGCGTCACGCAATCCGGACGGCACGCGCACCCCTGTTCCTCGGATTTCTTCTTAGCTGCATCGGAGCAGGTCATGTCGGCCAGGTCCACGCGGAACACCTTGCCGCTTTCCAGGCGCAGAATGAGCTGCTCACGCGGGGTATCGTATTCCTGGATGCGAGCCTTGCCGAGCGGCGTATCGATAACCGCCTTCTTCTTGGGAGCGCGGCCCTTGAAGTCCTTGTACGCTTCAAACTCATAGCGCAGGCAGCACATGAGTCGACCGCATACACCCGAGATCTTCGCCGAGTTAAGCGGAAGGTCCTGCTCCTTGGCCATGCGGATGCTCACCGGCTCGAACTGGCCCCCGAAGCGCGCGCAGCACAGCTCCTGCCCGCAATGCGCGATGCCTCCCACGAGGCGCGTCTCGTCGCGGACGCCGATCTGGCGCATGTCGACGCGCGTGTGGAAGCGCGCGGAAAGGTCCTTCACGAGCTGGCGGAAGTCCACGCGGTCCTCGGCGGCGAAGTAGAAGACGGCCTTCTCTCCCCCGAAGAGGTACTCCACCCCAACCGGTTTCATGTCGAGGTCGTTCTGCTTCACGAGATCACGGAAACCGTGCATGGCCTCCTCGCCGCGGCGGGCGAGCTCATCGGCTCGGTCAAGGTCGGCATCGGTGGCTATGCGCAGCACCGGCTTAAGCGGCGCACGGAGCGCCGATTCCTCTACCTCGAAGGGATCAGCGGTAACGAGGCCAATTTCCTGGCCGCGCTCGGTCGAGCAGATGGCGTAGTCTGCCTCGATAATGTCGAGACCTTGCGGATCGAACCACAGGTCTCGCGAGGCAAACGGGAATTTTACGGGAACTACGACGGGCATGAGAGGGCCTTCCTGATATCGAAGAGCATGACCTCGAGGGCCAGCTGAGGGGTAACGTTCCTGGCAATGGCGCGCTCAGCGGAGGAGACGGCGTCGAGCGCCTGAACGATTGCAGCCGGGTGCGCCGTCGCGGCGATCCTCTCGACGATCGAGCGGACGTCCGCGTTCACGATGCCGCCCGGCGCGCCTTCGAGCTCGATGAGCACGTCGCGCAGCAGCAAGCGGGCGCAAGCCAGCACTTCCATGATACCCGAACGCTCGCGCGCGTTGAGCTCGCGCTTGTTGCGGTCTTCCAGCTGCTTCAGCGCACCGCGGCTCAGAAAGTCCGCGTCGCGCTCGAGCACGGCCTTTTGCGTCGACTGAACCTCGGCAAGCGGGGCTTTCACTGCAACGACGAGTGCTTTCGCCGACGCGAGAACGTCTGCCTCGTCGGCATGGGCAAGCGAGTCGATGGCGCGCAGCATCTCGCGACGTGCCTGCTGGCGCTCGGCGCTCTTGAGAAACGCACGCGCCCGGGTGGGGCTCCCCGCGATGGCGACCGCCATGCGGCAACGCTCCTGCGGCAACCCCGTCGACCGCGCGACGAAGTTCGCCGCGTCCACCGGAGAGATCATGCGGAACGGAACGCATTGGCAGCGAGAGACGATCGTGGGCAAGATGGTCTCGCTCGAGGTGCCAAGCAGGATGAACGTGACGCCCTTAGGCGGCTCTTCGAGCGTTTTGAGCAGCGCGTTTGCCGAACTCGCCCGCAACTGCTCCGCACGATCGAGAATATACACCTTGCATGTGGCACGAATGGGTGCGAGCAACACGTCATCGAGCAGGTCTCGCACCTGCGAGATGAGATAGCCCGTCGCGCTTTCCGGCGCAAAATAGTGCACGTCGGGATGCGTGTGCCGAGCCACGCGCACGCAGGCATCGCACGAACCGCAGCCGGAATCTTCGCAGATGAGGGCCTGTGCAAGCGCCCATGCGGCATCGAGCTTGCCCGATCCGGGCGAACCGAGGAAGAGGTAGGCATGCGAGGTGCGGCCGGCCTCGACGGCACGCGCCAAGAAGTCGCGCACGCGCGGCTGCGTGTCGAGCTGCGCAAGCAGCGAGCGTTGGTTGTCCAGCACGGCGGCGGGCATGGCGGCTCCCCAGCTTGAAGACGTAACGGTCTGGCCCGCGATGCATCAGACGAGTTCTCTGGCATCTCGGCTATCTGCGATGCGAGCCGTGTCGATTATCATACCCCGACCGGCCCGCTCGCGTCTTGCCCGCACTACTCCCAGGAACGTGTCCTCCGGCACTACACAGCGCGTCTTCGGGCGGCTTTCCGCCATGCGGCACGTTCTCGGGCGAGATTCGGACACCGCGTGCGTCTTCGGGCACAATTCGGACATTCCCGGCGTCTTCGGGCGAAAAATCGCCACATCATGCGCCCTCAACGTCCAAATCTCGCCCGAAAACACCCTCGGTGTCCAATTGTTGCCCGAGAACGCACGCGGCGTCTGAATCTCGCCCGAAAAGCCCTAGGGAAACGCTGAATGTATCTTAGGGGCGACCGGGCTTGCAGCTTTGGGCACTTCGGAGTGGAGGGCCCGGGTAGCCGCGCCGCGGCCGGAAGGGCACCGGCCTCCTGAACTGCGCCTTTCCCTTCCCCTCGCTTTCCTCTACCCGTCCGCCGCGTCAGGAAGTGCCCAAAAGTTGAAACCTCGACAGGGCGGACGGCTCCGGCGCCTCATGATCGGCGTTTTCCAAGATGTCCGGCTATTGCCCGAGAACGAGGGCGCGAACGTCGGCATGGATTGCGTCGATATCGCGGCTGGCATCGACAAGGCGAACCCGCCCATGCTCTGCGGCAGCAATTGCGCGGAAGCCAGCCGCCACGCGCTCCTGGTAGGCAAGCCCCTTGGCCTCCATGCGGTCCTGGGCGCGATCGCGCGCGGCTGCACGAGCAGCAGCCTTGGCTGGGTCGATATCGAAAACGAGCGTGAGATCCGGGTGGCATGCACCAACGGCGAGCGCGTTGGCCCGCTGCACCGCACCAAGATCCATCCCGTTGGCATAGCCCTGGTAGGCGGTCGTGGAATCATAGAAGCGGTCACACACAACGATGCGCCCCTGAGCAAGAGCGGGAGCAACCACCTCGTGAACGAGCTGGGCGCGCGCCGCCTCGTACAGCAGGAGCTCGCAGGTGTCGCTCATCGCCGCATGCGCCGGATCGAGCAGGAGCTCGCGGATTTTCTCCGATATGGTCACGCCACCCGGCTCACGCAGAAGCAGCACGTCGTAGCCTGCACGTTCGAGGTCCTCAGCCAGAAGCTTCGCCTGCGTGGATTTACCGCACCCATCGATGCCCTCAAGCGTGATGAAGCGGGGCGCGGCAGGATTCTCCGGAAAACTCGCTGCTGTCGGCGGCTCTGCAGCCGGCGGCTCTACTGCCAGCGGCCCTGCAGCCAGCGGCTCCACGCCCGACGGCTCCCCGCTCGCGCAAAGGGCCTCAACGACCGCAGGCCCGGTTGGCTCGACAATCTCCTCCGCCATCAATTCCCCCACTCAAAGGAGCCCGCGCTCGTGCCCACGATTGAGTCATCCTCGAACGCGTACACATAGACGAGTTGCACGCCGTCCGCGTAGCTGCCGATTTCGTACGGCCACAGCGCAACGACGACACCGTTCTCGTCGGCATAGAACCGATCCTCATCAATGAGGGTGTTGAGCGAATCCTCATCGGTGCTCAACGCGCCATTGGGCTGCGCGGCAACGTAGTCGAGTACAGCGGTGACCGCCGCGCTCTTCAGCTCATCGAGCGAAACGCCCGTCGCTGTCTCGAGCCCCACCTGCTGGCCCGTATCCAGGTCGTAGAACGTGCCCGTCACGCTCTCGGTGCCGTGCGCGCCGCCGGTAAAGCCGCTTCGATCGCTCCGCACGCACACAATCGTTCCCTCGTGGTACGTCACGGTATCGCGATGCACCTGTATCTGCACGTCGCCCGATTCAAACGTCCATGACTGCGCATTGGCAACGTCTTCGTCAAACGAATCTTTGAGGTGGGCGTTCAGCGAATCAAGCGCCGGAGTCGTGGAACCGTCTGCCAGCGTGAACTGCGGGTGGCACCACGTCGAGGTCGCCTCCCATTCGGTTCCCTCGCCCTGCGAAGAGGTATAGGTCACGTCTTGCTCAACGATATCGTATGCATAGGCAGCGTCTTCCGTTTCTGCCTCAACGGCCTCGAGAGCATCGCCTGCACCCTCTTGGAGCTCCGCGAACGTATCCTCGGTCGCCGCACGCAAGTCCTCGCCATAGAGCACATCGCACTCATCGTCGTCCATGGATTCCGCCTCGACGGCGTTGTTGAAGAGCGCGAGGTCGTAATGGGTCGTGTGGTCAAGGTCGCCCTCGAAGTCGTTCCACTCCTCCTCGGTAGCGCTCTCCCCGTCGAGCGTGTAGGTCACGGAATTCTCACCAGTGTCGTAATTGAAGAACGAATCGCGTACGGCGATCGCATCGAGCGTCTCGCTCACCTGCGAGAAGTAGCCCGTGTATTCGTCGACCAGGCTCGCGTTATCAACCTGCATGTCGTACCACACAGCGCAGATTACCGGCAGGTCGTTGTACTCGTAGAGGTCGAGGAAGTATGCACCGCCGTTCGTGTACGGAGCATTGCCCTCGTAGACTTGCACGAGCTCGCCGTCTTGATAGTCCCAGACCTCGACGGGGTAGACCTCGTCGGCGCTCGCAGCGTCCGTGCCGATCTCCACAGCGTTATATGAGACGAGGAGCTCGTTCAGGCCATCGCCATCAAAGTCGATGAGCCGCGCGAGGGCGAGCCCCGTCATGGCCGTCATCTGGCCGTCGTAGAGATCTGTCGTGCCCGCGGGGCCATAGGCGTTGATGAGCTCCTGGCACTTCAGGTAGTAGTGTGCGTAGGCGAGCTGCTCTTCGGTAAACTCGGACTCGCCCTGAGCATCCCCGCTCTCCTGGCCCTCACCGCCTGAAGCGGACTCATCGGACTCGGGCGCGGGCGGCGTGACCACGACCTCCGAATCGGCGTCGGGGTTATCGTGCTCATAATGGATGGGGATGCGCTGGTCGCTCGAGCTATCATCCGAAGAATCCGAGGACTCGATAACGAGGTAGTAGTCGCCATCCGCGATATCGTCGCCGAAGTCTTCCATGGTAAAGCCGTTGTTGCCCGTCACGCGGATTTGCGCCACGGCATCGGCGATGCCGTCGTCTGCGCTCGTGCGATCCTGGCGGTCGGCCGTGCGCTCGACAAGGCTCACGACATACGAGGTGAGCTCGTTGCCCTCGGCGTCGCGCGGGCGAATGCGCGTAACCACCGAGCACTGCACCGGGTCCGTCTGGCCGTAGGTCACAGTTGGGCCTTCGGCATCCAGAAAACGCGGCACGACGAACACGCACAGTACCACGACGGCCGCGAGCGCCAGCACCGCGATGCCCGCGATGAGCGCCACGGGCTTTTTCTTGCGGGGCTCTGCGCCGGGGGCGGGCGCGGGTTGATCGGGCGCGGGCTGGGTGGGCGCGGGCTGCTGGGCAGCCTGTTGAGCAGCCGCATCCTGCGCGGGCTGTCGCCACGAGACCTGCCGGGGCGCGGCCTCCTGGCTGGAAGGCCGGCCGGCTACGCCGCCACCGAGCACCGTGGTCGCCTCGTCCTGCGGCGGCTCGGACCACAGGGCGTCCTCAGCAGCCGCGGCATCGGCTGCAGCAGCGGCGCGCTCCGCTTCGTCGGGATCGGGCGAGGGCGCAAGCCCCGTGGTGCGCTCGTCGTTGGGAGCAACGTCCTCGCCGGGTGCCGAGGCATCGTCGGCACCGAGAAGGATGGTGCCGTTCGGCGGCTCGCTCGCGGCACCCTCCGCAGCGGCGGCATCGGGGGCGAAGGCGGTCGTCTCGTCTTCGCTTGCGCCGCCGATGGCAAGCGCGCTCGTTTCGTCCTCGCTCGCGGCGTCTGCAGCACCCGCCTCGTCGGCGGAAAGAGCCGTTGTCGGCTCATCGCCCGCGGCATCGGCACCAAGCGGTGCCCCGTCAGGCCCTTCCGCGGGCTCTTCTGCCAACGGCGAGGCAGCGTGCTCGACCTGGGGCTCCCCATCTGGCGACTCCCCGATGGTCGCATCGTGCACCGATTCGGCAACCGGAGCCTCCTGCGCTTCATGCCCGGCCATTGGCTGTGCACCAACGCTCTCCCGCCCGGCCTGCTGCCCCTGCTCGAGATCGCTGCGCGGAATCACCTTGGCCACCGGAGCGCCGCATTGCGTGCAAAACTTCACATCGTCCGGCAATTTGCTGCCGCAATTCGTGCAGAACATCGCACCCTCCCGCCGTTATTCGCAAGATACGTACATGATACGCGAACCACGGCACGGGAAGCCTTGGCGCAGCCGCACCAAAAGGACCCCGATTGGCAGCACCGCTTCGGTGCTATGCGCAGCCCCTGCTACTTGGTTGTTTTCTTCGCCGCCGTCTTCTTGGCGCCCGGCTTGGCCGCGCTCTTGCGCGTACCGCCCTTGGCAGAACCGCCCTTGGCCGCGCCGCGCGCCCCGCGACCGCGCGCCGGCTTCTTCTCCTTGTCTGGGCAGTCCATGTTCACGCAGATACGCCATGGGCCGCGTGCCGTCTGAACCACGACGACGGGCGCGCCGCAGTGCTCGCACACCTCGCCCGTGGCCTCAAGCTTGCCGCGCGCCGGCAGGGGGTAGCTCACACCACATTCGTCGTAGTTCGTGCAGCGGATGAATCGCTTGCCAGATCGCTCGCTCTTATGCGCGACTAGCTCTCCGTGGCGACCGGCCTCGGCGCATACGCGGCACTCCCCCACCACCAGATCGGGCTCGAAATTGGTGGGGCACTTGGGGTTCACGCAGACCTCATAGGCCTTCTGCCTGAACGGTTGGCACTTGATGCGCGGAGCGCCGCACTCAGGACACACCGCCCCCTCGCCCTCGATCGGCGAGACCTTCACGCCGCTCGGCACCGGATAGGTCACGTCGCACTCCGGCCAGCCCATGCACCCAATAAAGCTCCCGCGCGTCTTGGCGCTCGTTTTCATCACAAGGTCCTTGCCGCACTTGGGGCACGTGCCCACCTTCGCGTCGGCCGTCACCGCGTCGGCGATGGCCTCGCCTAGATCGTCCTTGTGCGCGATGAGCGTATCGAGCATGCCGGCGAGCAGCGCGCGCGAATGCTCGACCACGTGCTCTTGGGTATCGGCGCCCGCGGCAACGTGCGTCATGTCGTCTTCGAGCTCCGAGGTCATCTCGGGCGTGGTGATGCGGGGAGCGAACTCGTGGAGCGCGTCCACGATGGCCATGCCGAGCTGGCTGGGCTCGATGGGATCGTTCTTGAGGTAGCGCACCTGGTAGAGGCGCTCGATGATGCTCGCACGGGTCGATTTGGTGCCAAGGCCGCGCTTCTCCATCTCCTGCACGAGCCGACCCTGGCTGTAACGAGCGGGCGGCTCGGTCTGCTTGGCCTCGAGCTTGATATCAGAGACATCGATCGCGTCGCCCTCTGCAAGCGGCGGCAACTGCTCGTCGCGCTTGAGGCCATACGGATATGCCTCGCGGAAGCCCGCATCCACCAGAACATCGCCCGAAGCCGTGAAGGGCTCGCCCGACACATCGATGGAAAGCTTCGTGTTCTCGATGGTCGCCGGCCCCATGAGCGTGGCGAGGAAGCGCCTCGCGATAAGCATGTAGAGCTTCTTCTGCCCGCCGTCGAGCGTCTCGGGGTCGCCTTGGCCCGTGGGGTGGATGGGGGGATGGTCGGTGGTCTCGGTCTTGCCGCGCGTGGGCTTCATGGGGCCGGAAAGCACCTTCTGGCACACCGGGCGCAGCGCCGGGCTGTTAGACGAGAGGCCGTCCACGATGCCGGCGATGTCGAGCGTGCGCGGATAGACGGTGTTGTCTACGCGCGGATAGCTGATGAAGCCCGCCATGTAGAGGCTCTCGGCGATACGCATGGTACGCGCAGGGCTGACGCCCTCGGCAGCAGCGGCAGCCTGAAGGCTCGTGGTGTTGAAGGGCGTGGGCGGCTGTTGCTTGCGAGAGCGCTTTGATACAGCCGTGATGGTCCCCGTCGTTGCACCATCGACATGCGAGAACGCGGTCTCGGCAGCGGCCCTATCGGTAAAGCGCGCCGTGGCGTGGCTCATCTTGAACGCGGTCTCGGGCTGGCCCTGCGCTGCGCCGACACCCCGGATTTGCCAGTAATCCTCGGGTACGAAAGCCATGCGCTCGCGCTCGCGCTCTACCACGAGGGCAAGCGTGGGGGTCTGCACGCGACCGGCGCTGCGCACGTTGCCAAAACCCCCGAAGCGCGCGAGCGTGAGATAGCGGGTGAGCACCGCACCCCAGATGAGGTCGATGTATTGACGGCTCTCGCCCGCATCGGCAAGATCTTGGTCCAAACTCACCAGGTTATCGAAGGCCGCCGTGACCTCGCCCTTGATGAGGGCGGAATAGCGGGCGCGACTCGTGGGAACATCGGGTGCCACCTCGCGCACGCAGTTGAGGGCGTCCGAGCCGATGAGCTCGCCCTCACGGTCGAAGTCCGTGGCGATGATTACGTGATCGGCCTTTTTTGCAAGGTTTTTGAGCACGCGGATAATCTCCTTCTCCGCGGGCTTTTTGATAATGGGCGCCCACGTGAGATACGGTAAGCTCTCGACCTTCCAGCCCTTGATGTTGATGCCGTTGGCAAGGAACGGCTTGCGCTTGGTGTCGTACGGCGGGCGCGCGAGCCCGTCGGGTACGTCGGCGGGGAGGACCTCCCCGTCTTCCGTTACGCTGTACCAGCCTTGCTTCTTATCGAAAAGAACCTCATCGGGGAAGTCGGGGGCAAGGATGTGGCCGGCGAGGCCCATGGAAACCCAATCCTCGCCCTGCACGGTAAAGCGGTACACCTGCGTGTTATATACCTTGTCGGTCTTTGGCTTCCCATCGGCCAGAAGCTGGGCGATCTTTTGGGCGGCGATGTTCTTCTCTGCGATGACGAGTTTCAAGGTCGGACCTCTTGTAGTTACGTGGTTGCGACGGCGCGGGCGCAGCGGACACCGCACCTCGGTTTTGCCTGTTCTAGCGGGACAGTATACGCGAGTTGCCCTGAGTTTACGAAAACCTCACCGGCAAGCGGCGTTGAGAGCGCGCGGAGCTACCTAACAGCAGCCTGCCCAATCAAGAGACCCCCTTCGAAAACGGGCATGATTTCGATCAATCTCACTTTTTATACCCCCTCTTTTTTGCAATATCCTGCCCGTGAACGATGAAAGCGCGGCAGAATAATCTGCCCGTAAACAGGGAGTTGAAACGGTAAAACCGCACACCGCGCATGGCGCCATTCCCGCAGGAAATATTCGCAAGCTGTTCATACACAAGCCTTCGCAACGGGGTACACTACTACTAGCGGCAGAGCCCGTACCTACCTACGGGCGGCGCTACGGTTGTTGTGGGCTAGTTGCCGCTAGCCCACTTCATTTTTTCCGTCTCGTCATCCGCCATCGCGAATACTCTTTTCGGGCTCTGCCAACTGCTGTTGCCAGCCTACTTCACGCGCACGGAGCCGCTGATGGAATCGGCCGTAATCTGCGCCGAACCATCGCCGTTGACCACCTGCGCGCTGAGCGATCCCGGCTCGTCACGTTCCGCCAGCTCCCCAAGCTCGCACACGAACCCGCCCGACACGCGATCGCTCGTGAGCGTGAAGCCGGCGTCGTCCGGAACATCCAGCGTTATAGACCCGCTCGTTGAATCAAGCGCCGTCTGCGGCGGCAAAGCACCAGCAAGCGTTACATCGAGTGCCCCCGAAACGCTCGTAACGGAAAGATCGGTCGTCACCGCTCCATCGAACGAAACCGACCCGCTGATCGAGGCAACCTCAGCACGGCCGGCGTCGAGCCCTTGTACCGTGATGCCTGAGCTTACGGTAGATACGATGAGATGGTCGCAAACGACTTGGTCGAGCCCCATGCCGGCCGACGTGCCCGAAAGATCGACCGACGAGAGCGACAGCCCCTCGGGAAGCTCGATCGTGAGCGCAAATGCTGGGTACTCGAGCCCGTTGTTGCTTTCGGGGAGCCCGTCGTCAACGATGAGCGTACCCGTGCTCTCGTCGAGCGAGATGGAGGAATGGCGCGGATCCATGTCATACGTGCCCGCACCGAGCCGCGCCCGCACCACGACGTCGTCGCCCGTTCCACGAACCAGCCTCACCTCTCCTCCGTTCCACGTTACATCGAGCCCCTTTACCTTGTCGCCGTCGAACGACGCGTGCTCGTCGACGGGCTCGTCGAGCACCGTGGTTTCCCCGCCGACCGATCCGATGACCGGAAGATCGATAGAGGGCAGGCGGCTGGAAGTTGTCCTACGGGTAAGCGCGACCATGAGCGGGAACCCAATGAGCAGCGCAATCACAACAGCCGCTGCAATGACCTTGGCCTTCTCGGCTTTCGTGAGGCGATCGAAGCTCTTCATGCCTACCTCCTCCCTTCGTCTTCACCGCGCAGGCGCTCACGCTGCTCTGCAGCGTCCATGATGTTCGCGACCCAGCGATAGAGCGGGATGGTAAAGAACACCAAGAACGAGAAGGGCGCGGCTCCCATGATGGTGAGCACGAACCAGAGGGGAATCATGAGGATGCCGTACGGGAACGAACGCCACGCCCCTTTAGCGTGCCCGCGGCCCGTGCCCTCGGCAGCCTGCGCCACGCGCTCGCTCGCACGCGTGGCCGCCTGCGCCGCCTCGGCAGCCGCCTTGCTCGCCTCCGCCGCAGCCGTGGCCGCCTGTGTTGCCTGTTCTGCACGTGCGCGCTGTGCGCCGAGCTCTTCTTCCGCACGTACCTCGCTTGAACGTTCCGCGCGCTCGAAGGCAACGTCGTCCTCGATCTCTTCGTCCACCCGAAGCAGCTCGTCAAGGCTCACGCCGTAAAGGCGCGCCAAGGCAATCAGGTTCTCGGTATCGGGTGAGCTCTCCGCGCGCTCCCACTTGGAAACGGCCTGCCGCGACAAGCCGAGTTCGCGCGCAAGCGACTCCTGGCTGTACCCCCTTGCGCGCCTGAGCTCCGCTAGACGCTGGGCTATCTTGACATTCATGGTTCTCCAACCTCGTGTTGCGAACGCCTGACCTTCCCGGCACCGGTACCGTTGACCCCACCGTACGAAAGACGGCGGTCGCACGCCAGAAAGTCTGGTAGGAATTTACGCAACTTTTAGTTGCGATGCCCCTGAACTGCCATTTTAATTCTTTTCATACGGAAAGCAGCCTCGGTTAGCGCCGCTGCGTTGCGCCACGGCACAAGGCTCCCTCGGGTAGGGTCACGCCTGCGGCGTGCGCGCGGCCTCGATCTCTTCGGCAAGCCAGTCGCACCAAGCGTCCATACCCTGCCCCCGCGTTGCGCTCACCTCGAACCGCGGCGCAGTTGGGTTAAGGTCGTCGAGCGTCGAGCCGTAGGCATCGAAGTCGAAATCGAAGGCGGGGGCCACGTCGACCTTGTTAAGCAGCAATGCCCCCGCGTGCTGAAAGATCCCCGGGTACTTGAGCGGCTTGTCGTCGCCCTCCGGTACCGAGAGGATCATGATGGAGAGGTTCTCGCCCAAATCAAAGTCGACCGGGCACACAAGATTTCCCACGTTCTCGATAAAAATCACGTCGATGGCATCGAGCCCCACCGCGTCGTCGAACGCATCGACCGCTTGGCCGATCATGTTTCCCTCGAGATGGCAAAGGCCGCCCGTGTTGATCTGGATGGCGGGCATGCCGGCCTCTTTCATGCGTACGGCGTCCACGTCGGAGGCGATATCGCCCTCGATGACGGCGCAGCGCAGCCCGCGGGCCGCCAAGCGCTCGTTCGTGGCAAGAATGGTGCTCGTCTTACCCGATCCGGGACTCGAGAGCACGTTGACCACATAGGTGCCCGTGCGCGCGAACCGGTCACGCAGCTCGGTGGCGAGCCGCTCGTTGCGCGAGAGGATGGGCTGCTCCAAGGCAATCGTCTGCTCTGCCATATCATCGCTCCTTATCGAATGAGACAGTTGTACCGGGTGAAACTGTCTCATCTAGCTAGCTCTCAACCTCCATGGATACCAGATCGAGCTCACGACCGCGCAGCAGGTGGGTATCGCGGCCGCCGCATGCCGGACAACGGACATGGAAGCGATCGTGGTCGAACTCCTCGCCGCAAGTCAGGCATCGGCTCCGAGGATGAACCTCCTCGACCTCGAGCTTGCAGCCACAGGTTACCGGGTCTTCCTCGGTCAAGACCTCCCAGGCAAAATCGAGCGACTCGGGCACCACCTCGCGCAGGTCGCCTATGCGAAGCGCGACAGCCACCACCCGCGAAGCGCCTGCCTCGCGCGCGGCGGCTGTGACCGTTTCCAATATGCCCGAGACGATGCCCAGCTCGTGCATGGCGTCTCGCTACTCCTCGTCTTCCTCGTCGGAGAAGAAGCCCACGCGGCTGCCCTTGAGCCCCGCCTTGCCCTCGCGCGCGATGATGACGAACCTCGTTATGAAGAGCGAAATCTCATAGAGCGAGAGCAGTACCGCATACATGAAGATCATGGTGACGGGGTTGGCGTCCGGCGTGACCGTTGCCGCGATCACGGCCATAGCAACGTAGATGTAGCGCCAGGCAGCACGGAAGGTCACGTACGGGACGATGTGGAACACGGCGAGGTAGAAGACGAAGAGCGGCAGCTCGAACGCCACGCCGAAACCGATCATGAGGAGCACCTCGATATTGAGGTAGTTCTCAAGATCCGCGAACGCCGTAGCGATGGAGTTCGTCTCGTTGATGAGCCATTCGAATCCGGGCGGCACGATGAAGAAGTAGCAGAACACCGCGCCCACGAAGAACAGCGCTGTAGCGATGAAAAGCGTCGGGACGACCCATTTACGCTCGTTCGGCTTGAGCGCAGGGAGGAAGAAGCCGAGAATCTGCCACAAAATCATGGGCACGCAGACCACGCAGGCAGTCTTGAGCGCGATGGAGAAGCGCAGCGAGAAACCGCCGAGCGCGCTCATGACATAGAACTCGCCGTCTACGAAGGGGGCGATCGGGTCGGTAAGCACGTCGATCACCGTAGGCGCGGCGAAGTAGAACACCACGGTCGCCACGATGATGGTTACGATCACGATGGTCAGACGACGCCGCAGCTCTCCCAGATGGTCGAGAAGCGGCATGCGTGCGGGTCCGACGGGCATTACTGCTCGCCTCCCTTCTCGGTCTCGGTCGATGCGGCGGAAGCCGCTGCGGGGGCGGGGGCGTCATCCGCCGTGGGAGCCTCGTCGCTCGCCGCAGGGGCCTCGTCACCCGGGGCGTCCTCTGCCTCGGCAGCCCTATGCTTGCGCGGTCGGCGAGCATACAGACTCGCGACGGTGTCCTGGGGGTCCTCTTCGGCCACCGCGTCGGCAGGCTGGCCGTCCGCCGCGCTACGCTCGCCTGCCTCAGCGCAATCGCCCGAAGCATCGCCCGCAGGCTCGGCCGAAGACCCAGAAACCGCACCCTCAGCGCTGGCGCCCGACTCCTCGGTGGCAGCGGAACCCTCGGCATCTGCTGCCTCGGCCTCGCGAGCGGCCTTCTCGGCAGCTAAGCGGGCACGGCGCTCCGCGAACGTCTCCTTCCGCGCCTCGGCGGCCTTAGCCGTCGCGAGGTCGGCGCTATCGCTGGCGGCGGGGGCGTCGGCATCGGCGTCCTCGTCGGCCGCTGCGGCCTTCTTCGACGTGGCGGGCGCGTTGGCGGCAGCCGCCATGGGGTCGATGACCTCGGACTGGACGACGGACGTCACCTTCTCCTGCGTCTCCCGAAACTGGCGGAGAGCACGCCCGATGGTACGGCCCATCTGCGGAAGCTTATCCGGCCCGAAGAGCAGGAAGGCGAAGACCACGATGATGATGAGCTCGGTCTGCCCGATTCCGAACACAAGAACCTCCTGGATTTCGATTCATAGCGGCGCATGGCAAGCTGGCGCCCCGCCATGCACGGCACCGCGGCGCATAACCGCAAAAGTATAGCGCCGCCCTCCCAAGGAAGGCGGCTCCGAACAAAGCCCTTACAGAGCGGTAATAGAAATCTCCGCATCAACGCCGAGCAGCTGGGCCACGCGCATGACCCCCGGCTGGGCGTTCACGACCGAGAAGCCGCGGCCGCGCTCAGCCGCATGGTGCGCCGCGCCCACGAGCACGCCCACGCCGGTCGAGTCGATGTAGGCAACGTGCTCAAAATCGAGCTGGATGGCCTCGGTGGGCTGCTCGAGCGCAAGATCGATCGCATCGCGCAGCTTGGAGGCGTTCGAGATGTCCACTTCGCCGGTAACGCCGATGGTGTAGCGCTCGGGCGAAGCGTTCGTGGTGATGGTCAGGTCCATGGTAGCTCCCAACGTTCTGGCGCATGCCAGGTCGAGTCAATGCATCCGCACGGATGGCAGCAGCTCGTGCCGCAGCACCTGTGCAGCATCTTTCATTGTACCGACGATACGGCGTACCCGAGCCGCTGCAAGCGGAATATCAAATCTTTCGCATGCCGGACGGGCGAGCGGGAAGCCCCCGCCCCTACCGCTCCTCGAGAGCGAGCTGCGCAGAGACGAGCTTGGTCGCAAGCACGAGCACGTCGAGGGCGGCCTCGAGCTCATCTACGCTCGGGTACGTCGGAGCGATGCGGATGTTCGTATCGTGCGGGTCGTTGCCGTATGGCCACGTGGCGCCCGCCGGCGTGAGCTTTACGCCCAGCTCCGCACAGAGCGCCGCGATGCGCTTCGCCGAGCCCTCGGGGCCATCGAACGAGACGAAGTAGCCGCCGTTGGGGTGCGTCCACGTGGCGCAGCCCGTACCGCCGAGACCCTCGGAGAGCTTGCGCTCCACCGCATCGAAGCGCGGGCGCAGGAACTCCGCGTGCTTGCGCATGTGCTCGTGAACGGCATCCAGATCGGGCAGGAAACGCGTGTGCATGAGCTGGTTGAGCTTGTTCGCGCTGATGAGGCCCACCTTGAGGGTGTTGGCGACCTCCACCACGTTCGCAGGGCTGGACCCGAAGAACGCGATGCCCGCACCCGGGAAGGTGATCTTGGAGGTAGACGCCACGCCCAGGATGCGGTCCTCGTTACCCGCCTCGCGCGCGATGTCGAAGATATTCGCGAGCTCGTCGCCATCGTCGGTGAGATCGTGTACGGCATAGGCGTTGTCCCACACGATGCGGAAGTCCGGGGCCGCCTTGCACGTGGCCAGGCGACGCACCGTTTCCTCAGAGTAGGTGACGCCGGTGGGGTTGGAGTACTTGGGCACGCAGAACATGCCCTTGATGGAATCGTCCTCAGCCAGCAGGCGTTCGACCTCGTCCATGTCCGGGCCCGTCTCGGTCATGCGCACGGGCACGTTCTCGATGCCGAGGTCCTGCGTGATGCCGAAGTGACGGTCGTAGCCGGGGGCGGGGCACAGGAACTTCACGTGATCGAGCTTGCTCCACGGCGTGTAGCCGGGCACGCCCTTCTCCCAATAATGGATGAGGATGGACTGCATGATGTTCAAGCTCGAGGAACCCAGCACGATGGTCTGCTCGGGCGGCACGCCGATGAACTCTCCTGCCAGACGGCGAGCCGAGGGGATGCCCTCAAAGCAGCCGTAGTTGCTGCAATCGACACCCTCGTCCATGAGGTCCGCATCGCTCGTCAGGATGTCGAGCATGGGGCGAGAGATGTTCACCTGCTCGGGGGACGGCTTGCCGCGCGCCATATCGAGCTTGAGCTCCTTGGCACGCGTCTCCTCGACCTCGCGCTCGAGCTCGGCAATTGCTGCCTTGAGTTCTGCGGTGTCCATCTTCTGGTATGCGTTTTGCATGCGCTCCTCCACCCCGCGTCTCCCCGTTTGCCGGGTCGCGACGCATATTCGTTGCGTTATCCCGGGACAGTATACCGAGTTCTTGGAGGAGTGCGCTGCTTGCCAGCGTATCGAAACACAATATCCGTTCCACCGCCAAAGAGGGAGCCCGCATCCCGGCCGGCCGGGGCGGCGACACATGTCCCGGCGTTTTCGGGCGAGATTCAGACACCACGGGCGTTGTCGGGCGGGTTTCGGACATTGGTAGCGTTGTCGGGCGAGATTTGGACGCTCAGGGCCTCCCAGATGGCGAAATATCGCCCGAAAACGGATCGAGTGTCCCAATCTCGCCCGAATGCGCCCGGTGTCCGGAACATGCCCGAAAACGCCGCGGGCACAGCCGTGCCGCATCTTGCGCGGCGCACGGCAAACGGGGACAATGAGCCCACCAACGAATGAGGAGGATTCCATGGACATGGCGTCGTTTCGGGCAGAATCCTACGGCGAGCTGCAAGGCCTCGTCGACGGGCTCTATGCCACACGCACCGTCGTCGACCGGCTCGACCTCGTGATGCAAGCCGAGGTCCTCGACCTCGATGCCGACCTCCAGGAAATCGTCTCGCTGCTCCCTCCCGGATCATACGAGCGCCAGCGGCTCTGCGACCAGCTCAACTCCGCAATCGCCGCTCACGGCTGGGGCGGCGTATACGGCACCGTGGAATAAGCAATCGCAGAGTCGGATTGTATGTCCGCCATCCCAAAGCCGGTTTGAACGCCCCGCCATCGCAGCGCGAACTCTCCCACAGAAAGGCAGCCATGAACGACATCCAGCGCGAATACAACGAGGCCATCGAAGCCGCCGACGTGGCGTTGGCGCACCTGTACCGAGCCCAAGAACTCCTCGGCTCCGCAGGAAACTGGGGCCTGTTCGACATCTTCGCCGGAGGAGCGATCAGCTCCTATATCAAGCGGAGCAAGATGCAGGAAGCGCAGACGGAAATCGACGCGGCCCGCGAGGCCCTGCGCATCTTCGTGAAAGAGCTGCATGACGTGGAAGGGGCCTCGGGCATCCAGATCGACACCGGCGGCTTCATGTCGTTCGCCGACATGTTCTTCGACAACGCGTTCCTCGATATGTACGTCCAGATGCAGATCAGCGAGGCCCGCCAGCAGGTGGCCGCGGCGATCCAGCAGGTCGAGGCCGTGCGCGAGGCGCTCAACGGCAGGCTATAGAGCCACAGCGGCCGCCAGCGCCACGACGGGCCGGAGCGCCTCGCAAGCCTGAGCATCAGCGCGCAACGCCGCTATGGGCGCGCTGCGCTGCGTGCAGCACGACCGTCAGCGCCTCTCGCGACACGCAATGCCCATGTAGATGAGACCGATGATTGCGGCCGATACCGAGCCGGCAAGGATGGCCGTCTTCGACGCGAGCAGCTCCGCCGGAATCTCCGTGAACGCCAGGCCCGCGATGAGAATGGACATCGTGAAGCCGATGCCGCCCAAAATGCCGATCCCCGCGATGTGCTTCCACTGCACGCCCTCGGGCAGCTGCGCGAGCCCGGTCTTCACCATGAGGAACGTCATGCCAAAGATGCCGAGCGGCTTCCCGAGCAGCATGCCCAGGTACGTGCCCACCGCGACGGGATCCACCACGAGCGCGCCCAGGTCGACGCCCACGAGCCGCACCTGAGCGTTCACGAACGCGAAGATGGGCAGGATGATGAAATTGACCGGCGTCGAGATACGGTGCTCCAGGCGCTGAAGCGGCGGCGTCACGCGGTGCATAACGCGCTCAACGCCGTAGACGGCATGGGTGAAATCGTGCTGCCCCAGGATATGGGCCTCGTCGTCGAACGTGTCGTCAAGCTCGGGCAGCTTTCCCTCGAGCCAGCCCACAAGCCCGCCGGCGTTGATGTCGGAACGGGCGGGGATGGTGAACGCCAAGATCACGCCGGCGAGCGTCGCATGGATTCCGGACTGGAAGAGGCAGAACCACAGCACGAGGCCGAGCGTCACGTACGGCGCGAGCCCGAAGTGCCGGCGCCGGTTGAGCGCCGCCAGTGCCAGCGTGACGGCAGCGGCCGCAAGAAGCCAGATCGCGCTCGGGGCATGCCCGTAGAAGAGCGCGATGGCAAGAATGGCTAGAAGGTCGTCCGCGATGGCGAGCGTTGAGAAGAACACCTTGATCGCTGGCGGCACACGGCTGCCCAGAAGCGAGAGCACACCGAGCGCGAACGCAATGTCGGTCGCCATGGGAATGGCCCACCCGTAGATGGCGCCGCCGCGGTTGATGACCGCGTAGATGCACGCGGGGACCACCACGCCGCCCACGGCGGCAAGCATGGGCAGCATGGCCTGCCGGGGCCGGCGCAGCTCGCCCACGGTCATCTCGTATTTAAGTTCGATGCCTACGAGCAGGAAGAAAATCGCCATGAGGAAGTCGTTGACGAAAAGCTCGAAGGTGAGCGAGAACTCCCATCCGCCTATACCGATGACGACCGGGCGCGCGAACCATTCGTGCAGCGGCTCATAGAGCTCCGTGTTGGCGCACGCCACCGCCGCGACCGCGGCCACAATCATGACCGCCGCCGCGATGGTTCCGTTTGAGGTGATGCGTTCAAGCACGCTCCTCCGCTCAAGGCGGCGGCGCTGCCTGCTACTGATCAACGGCGCCTGCTTCGCCGCAGCGCCCTGCCTACTCTTCTGCCCACTCATCGAGTGTCTCCCTCTCCTCAGTCTTGCCATCCCCGCGCTATCGCAGCAGAGAGGCAACGATATACGCCACATAGAGAAACGTGAACGCGATCCCGTCGATACGCCCTACACGGTTGCGCGGCCTATGGAAGGCGCACGCGAGCAGCGCAGCGGTGAAAACGATCTGCAGTATGAAATCGACATTGTACGCCGCATCGTAGGGAACCGCCGAGAACAGGGCCGGCGCGCTGATCACCAGCAGCACGTTCGCCACGTTCGACCCGATCACGTTGCCCACGGCAATCTCGGTATTGCCCTTGAGCGCAGCAACCACACCGGTTACCAACTCTGGCAGGCACGTGCCGAGCGCCACGACCGTGATTCCGATGACGCGCTCGCTCACGCCGAGTCCGCTCGCCACGATTACCGAGTTGTCGACCACAAAGTCCGCTCCGAATTTGAGCAGCACGATGCTCACCGCGATGATAAGCACATCGATCAGCAGATTCTGCTGCCTTAGCTTGACCGCTGCCGTGCCAGTAGCCGAGCCGGCAGCGGGCGCGGCAACAGAGCCCTGTGCGAGCCCAGCAACCGAGCCGGCAGCGGGCGCAGCAGCGACCATCGGGCCCTGCTCGAGCGTGCCTGCTGAATCTGCGGCTGGCGTGGCGGCAAGTGCAAGCGGCTCGACATCGCTCATGTCCTCCGCACGCTTAGCCCGCGTGCCGACCACGGCAGAACGCACCATGAACGCCGCGAAGAAAGCGAGCATCGCCACACCCTCGACCACGGTGATCTGACCCCCGGTATTGGCGAACACCAGAAGCAGCACCACCGAGGCGATGCTCGCGGGAATTTCGAAACGCCGCGTGCTTCGGGCCAGCGGGATAGGCGAGATGAGCGACGAGACGCCCAAGATGAGCAGGATGTTTGCCAAGCAGCTGCCCACCACGTTGCCGAACACCATATCGGCGTGACCGCCCGCACCAGATGTCACGCTCACCACCAGTTCGGGCAGCGACGTGCCCACGGCAACGATGGTCAGCCCGATAACGCGCTCGGGCATGCCGAAGCGCGCAGCGATGTTGCTCGCCGATTCCACGAGCTTATCGGCACCAACAACGAGCAGAACAAAACCTATCAGGATGAAAGCGAATTCAACGACATAGGGCATGAGGACCTCCCAACCGCCACGGGACACGCGGCGGACACAGCAGCGAGCAAGGGCTTGAGCTGGGGACGCAGGCGGGCCCGGCGCATGCGCCGAACACCAGTCGTCCCTATGCAACAATCGCCTTGCGCTCACCAGCCCTCATGGTCAAACGCAAGGAGCTGTTATGACCCGTTGCCATAGCATCCTCCATGCTCTCGTTCGTTGTAGGTAGCCGCCAGGGCTCTCTGCCCGGCGCACGTTGCCCCAAAAAAGGCGAGGCGCCAATCGGGCACCTCGCCGATATCGTTTCTATTGTCCCCGGAATACGGGCTTTTCCGCAGCATCCGCCGCGTGAATCCACAGCACCTCCGCGATAGCGCCTCGAAAGGGTCTGCGCGGGCGCGCAGCTCGCCCCTTGAATTGCCTGATCGCATAATCGTGCGACCCGTATCTCGGTCCGTTCGACTGTGTCGCCGCGCGACGCACGCCTTGGACCGTTCGGCTGCGTACCGAGAAGCGCTATCTCCGCTTAGTTGGCAGCGAGGATGGGTGCAGCCACCTGCTTCTTGCGGGAGAGGACGCCGGGGCACCAAACGCCTTCGGCCACGTCCTCGATCTTAAGGCCCTTCTGAGCGGCAGCCGTGTCGCCCTCCAGCAGCACCTGCGAGCCCTCCTCCATGATGTCGGTAATGCACAGCACGATGCCGTCGGCGCCCTTCTGGGCCTGGTAGGCGCGCATCGCCTCGCGGATCTCGGGGATCATGCCGAGGGCACGGGTCTTATCGACCGTCTCGTACTGGCCGATGAGCAGCTGCTTGCCAGCAACTTCGAAGAGCTTGATGTCGTTGCCGACCATCTGCTCGGGCGTGAAGGAGCCGGACGGGCGGGAGAGGAAGACCTCCATGCCGAACTTCACCGGGTCGACGCCCAGCTGCTCGCCGAGCTTGGCGGCGGTGGCACG
Source organism: Enorma shizhengliae (assembly GCF_009676995.1). NCBI lineage: Bacteria > Bacillati > Actinomycetota > Coriobacteriia > Coriobacteriales > Coriobacteriaceae > Enorma > Enorma shizhengliae. The sequence continues at coordinate 10,148 of NZ_VTFZ01000008.1, read as the reverse complement.
GTCAACATCGGTGGTGGTGGGGCTCTTGAGCATGAGGGTGTCGGTCATCATGGCCGAGAGCAGAAGCTTGGCCTGCGTATCGGTGAGCTCCTGGCCCAGCACCTCGAAGAGCTTGGCCACGACGGTGCAGCTGGAGCCCCACGGCATGGCCACGATGGTCAGCGGCGCAGCAGTGGTGAAGTCGCCGAAGCGGTGATGGTCCACGACGCCCACGATCTGGGCGTTCGCCAAACCGGCAACACTCTGTCCGGGCTCGTTGTGGTCGGTGAGGATGACCTGCTGCGGGTCCTCGCCCTCGGCCGCGGGCTCGATGGCATCGAGCAGCATCGGCTCGGGCAGGCCGGCGTCGGCGAGGAGCTTCGCGGACTCAGCCGGCAGCGGGCCGAGCGCGCGAGCCTCGTACGTGCACCCGTTGAACTCAACCTGGTTCAGCAGCTGAGCCAGCACCACGGCGGACATGACGGCATCGTTATCGGGATTCTGGTGTCCGAAGACGAGAACCTTGCTCATGTGTATGCTTCCCTTCGCACAGGGCGGGGCAGGTGCCCCGCGAGTTTCCCAGTTGCTCCCTATCCTAGCACGCTACGAGCATCGATCGCCCGGGCAGAGCGCAAGTTCACCTACGCTTCGGCTGCCTGCAACGCCACGTAGGCGGCGCCGTAGATGCCCGCATCGTTGCCGAGCGATGCGACCTCGATGGGAGTATCGGCATTCACGTTGATAGCGCAGGCGCGATACCGCTCAACGAGCGTTTCGAGATAGACATCGGCAGAGGCCGACGCGCCGCCGCCCAAGAGGAAGAGCTCCGGGTCGACCACGTTGGCAACGAGTGAAAGGGCACGCCCCAGGTAATCGGCCATGGTGCGCATGGCGGCAAGCGCCACCTCATCGCCCTCGCGGCACGCTTGGAACACGTCCTTGGAATCGCTCGGCCCGGTGAGCTCGATGGGCTCGACACCGCGTGCCTCGCACTCAGCCAGATAATTGGAAACAACACCGGTTGCCGAGGCGTACTGCTCGAGATGGCCCTTGCCGCCGCAGCCGCAGGCACGCTCCTCGTTTGGGTTCATGCGCAGGTGACCGATCTCGCCACCCGCGCCAAAGGCTCCGGCAACGACCTTGCCGTCGATGACCACGCCGCCGCCAACGCCCGTACCGATAGTCACGAAAACGAGGCTCGTGCGCCCCTTCGCCGCGCCGGTCCAGAGTTCGCCCATCGCTGCTGCGTTCGCGTCGTTCACGAACTTCACCGCAGCTTGCGGGCAGAATGCGTGCAGCGCGGCCTCCAGGCCGGGCGCATCGATCTGGATGTTCGCCTGCATGCGGATGATGCCATCGGCAGGGACGGGGCACGGGATGGCAAGCCCGATGCCGAGCACCTCGGCCGTGGTCGCATCGGCCTCGGCGAGCACCTGGCCGATGCCATTCGTGACCGCGCTATAACCTGCCTCGTCCACGATGGGAGGTGTCGGCACGCTACCCTTGCCAACCAAGGTGCCATCCTGCAAGAACAGACCGACTTTGACGGACGTGCCGCCCACATCGAGGCCTACGTACAGCTTCCGGGGCTCTGTCATGACGATTCCTTTCCGTGCGTTGAATCCGGCACCGGCGTCGCGAGACGTCGAGGTCTCGGTGCGCGAGCCGGCATGCTACCTGCATAGGCGCACAGTATACGGCGGGACCCTATCGCCGCGCACCACACTTTGGCGAACAGCCCCCACGCATCGGTAGGCGCACGCCCCCAGCGGTGCCAGGCTCGTCAGGCCTTCGGATCGCTCGCGAACGTGATTTCTAGCCGCGTGTTCAGCCCATCCGCTAAGCGACCAAGCGTCTTTAGCGTCGGGTTTGCCTGGCCGCGCTCGATCTTGCTGACCTCTGCTTGCTTCAATCCACTCCGCCGGGCGAGCTCGCTCTGCGAGAGGCCCGTGCGCGCCCGAGCTTGCGCCAGCGCCTTGCCCACCCCATCGGCATAGCGCGCCTCGGGCTCAATCTCACGCAGGTAAAATCCGTCTTGCGTGCTTCTGCCGCCGCGCGCCATGAGCAACGCGCATGGGTCGTACGCATCGAGACCGTGCTCGCGCAGAATCTGCCCGATATTCTGTCGTGAAGGCGGAGCGATGCGCTCCTGAACCCATGCATTGACCCAATGACCCGGCACGTGCGTCCCTTGCGCCACGAACGGCGCGAACATAGCGGGAACATCGCATGCGCCAGCACCATCTGCCGCAGCAAATTCGAATTGCCCGCTGCCGGCATCGTACGTTAATTCCCCGCAGGGACTGGAGCCAACCCGCTCTCCCTGTATGACCTCGAATCGTCTCATTGCTCTTTCATTCCCTCATACCAGCGCCACCGCGTCCAAATAACTTCCCAAATCTTGTCGGGGAGCATCGCAGGAGCGGCATGCTCGAGCCCGGCTAGAAGCCGCTCTCGGTCGCCCTCGGCCAATCCCCCCTTGAGCACAATCGGCATAGCGTGCCGTAGATTCTCCTCAAGAGAGCGCGAGCCAACGAAGTTCGTTGTCGCAACGGAGGTCAGCGGCGCAAACCCCGCTATACGCTCCTCATCATCGCCGTATGGTGCGAGCAGCGAGAGGCCTTGATCAAAAAGCGGGGCAAGGCGAGCCGCACCGCGCTGGTCGAGGACTACTTCGATATTCGATGCATGGCGATCCCTATTTGCCACGAGATAGTCAACGAGCATCATCTGCCCGATGCGCTCGCCCCACCCGTTGCGCCTGCAGAACTCCCACGGCGTCTCGTTGGGCTCTTTATAGAGATCGTAATAGGCACCAAGCCCCATCTTCTGCTCGCCGGGCCGGCGAAAGTTCCTCGAGGTGTTGAGCCAAACCTCGTGCTCGACCCCATCAAGTGCGATGAGCGCGTGCACCAAGCGATACGGAACATGATCGATGCCCAGGATGTCCATGAGGCGGCTGGCCACCACCTCGTTGACGCACTCGCTTCCATCAAACCGGACGCCCGTGTATCGGGGCAGCTTGTAGTAGAGCGCACGCACGCCCGTGCCCGTGCGCGCCTTCAAGTAGGTGCCCGCCGTCCCAGAACTGTTCACACGCTCGATCCAAGATAGCGCTCTACAATCTTGCAGCTTTTGAACTACATCATAGACACGCATAAGACCAGCTCCTTAGTATTATGCATGTGTATAGTATAGAACATATATTCTTGCAGAATAAGATGCGAAACGACCTCATGTTGACAGTTGGTTTCGTGTTGAAGAACAGCCTGTGACATGTGCCGACGCGCGGTAATCCCCAGCCCAGCACGGGAAAAGATAAGGTCATCTACCACCGTTGGGAGGCACCATGTCGAACGTCATGTCCCACGCAGAGTCCCTGAACATCAACGAGCTTATCCGCCTTGCCTTTGATGTGGAATCGCCCGATGAGGAGAGCGCGGAGGCGCAACCCGTGGATTCCGCCGAGGGGCAGCAAGACGAGCCCATCAACCTCGATGAGCTCTTTGAGCTCGTCTATGCACCGGGCACTTCCCAAGACCACGCGACAGCTGCGTAGCAAAGGGCGGCAGCAGAGCGGTAGGCAGTGTCGCTCAGTTGGGACAGCATCCCTAATGGGTCAGCGTCGCTTCGCTTGGCGAGCGACGCCTCGCTTAGCAAGCGTCGCCCCACCTGGCAAGGATAGCCCCGCTTGGCAAGCGCCGCTCGGATCGGCTCGTGGTTGCGCTACTCCCCCAGCGATGCCCTAGTCGACCTTCACAATGGGAGCAAAGCCCTTCATGAGCTTCTTGACCTGCCCGGTCTTCTCAAACTTAACTTCGATCATATCGCCCGAGGCAGCGATGACCGTGCCCGTGCCGAACGTCTTGTGCCGCACGGTGTCGCCCGGCGCGAACACCTCCGCTGCTTTCGCCGCATCCGGACGGCGCTGCTCCACCTTGGGGGCAGGCGCCGCGGAGCGCTGGCGATGCGAGGTGCCGCTGCCGAACGTCGACGGCTTCCTGCCGGCGTCGGGGCTGATGCTGGTATGGCGCACCGCACCGCCGGTCGAACGCGTGTAAGAGCCGAAGACGCGCCCGCCGTACATGTCGGACCCCATGCCGGAACCGAAGGTGCCACGCCGGTCGCCGCGCTTCTCCCAACCGGTGCCCTCGAACCCGGATGAGCCCACGCCGGAGAACTCGATATCCGCCGCGGGAATCTCGCCCACAAAGCGGCTGCGCGGATTGGCCTGCGTGGAACCGTAGGTGCGGCGCGTGGCGGCGTACGTGAGGAACAGGCGCTTGCGGGCGCGCGTGATGGCCACGTAGGCCAAGCGGCGCTCCTCCTCAAGCTTTGCGGGGTCGTCGGTGAAGCCGGCCACGTGCGGGAAGATGCCCTCTTCCAAACCGGCCACGAAGACCGCGGGGAACTCCAAGCCCTTTGCCGAATGCACGGTCATCATGGTAATGGCGCGCGTCTCACCCGCGAGCGCGTCGAGGTCGCTTCGGAGCGCAAGCCACTCGAGCAGCGCCGGGAGCGCCTTGCAGGCAAGGGCTCCATAGGTGCGGTCGATCTCATCGGCCGTCTGGGCCGCGGCGGCCGCAATGGGCGCAGGCGTCTGCGGAGCGGCAGCCTCCTCTGCCCCTACGGTCAGCCCAGCCGCACGGAGCTCCTCAAGGCTCTCGAGCGTACCCTCGATATCGTCGTGGCTCTCCTCGAACTCGGCCGCTACGCCCAGGAATTCCTGGATGTTCTCCACACGGCCTTCAGCCTCGGGCGTCCCCTCTGCACGAAGCGCCTGCATAAGGCCGCTCTGCTCCACAATGGCCTCGACCACGCGCTGCAGCTCACCGTCCATGCGGCGCCCCTCGCGCACAATCGCCACGAAGTCACCGAGCGCCGCGCGCACCTTCGCGGAAAAGCGCCCGGTCTCGGCGGTCGCGATCTCGCATGCCTGGAAGAAGCTGCATCGGTTCTCCCGCGCGAGCTCCTCGATCTTGGCGATTGAGGTCGACCCGATGCCGCGGCGCGGCGTGTTGATCACGCGCTTGACGCTCATCTCGTCGGCTGGGTTCACAATCATCTTGAGATACGCCATGACGTCGCGGATTTCCGCTCGATCGAAGAAGCGCGTGCCGCCCACGATTTTGTACGGCACGCCGGCACGCAGGAACATATCTTCGAGGATACGCGACTGCGCGTTGGTGCGGTAGAACACGGCGATGTCGTCGTAGCTCATGCCGCCCGCGCGGAGCTTCTCGATCTCGCTTGCGATCCAACGGCCCTCGTCGCGCTCGTCGCTCGCCTGGTAGGCCTGGATCTTCTCGCCATCGCCCGCCGCCGTGAACAGGCGCTTCTCCTTGCGCTGGCTGTTGTGGCGCACCACCGCGTTGGCCGCGGAGAGAATGTGCCCCGTGGAGCGGTAATTCTGCTCGAGTTTGACCACGTGCGCCGCAGGGAAATCTTGCTCGAAGTCGAGGATGTTTGAGATGTCCGCGCCGCGCCAGGAGTAGATGGACTGGTCGTCATCGCCCACGACCATAAGATTCTGGTAGCGGCCAGCCAAGAGGTTCGCGATCTCGTACTGCACGTGGTTCGTGTCCTGGTATTCGTCCACGCTGATGTAGCGGAAGCGCTCTTGGTACTTCTCGAGCACCTCCGGGCGCGTGCGCAAAAGCTCGAGCGCGCGCACGAGGAGGTCATCGAAATCCATGGCGTTTGCCGCGCGCAGGCGCCGCTCAAGTTCGAGGTAAACCTGCGCGGCCTTCTGCTCGGGCGGGGTCGATGCGCGCCGGCTGAACTCGTCGGGATCGACCATGGCGTTCTTCGCGGCGCTGATCTTCGAGCGGATCATATTGAGCGGATACTGCTTCTGCTCGATGCCGAGCGCCTGCATGATATCGCGCACCATGCGACGCGAGTCGTCGTCATCGTAGATGGTGAATTGCCCCGTATAGCCGAGCAGGTCGGCGTCCTCGCGGAGCATGCGCACGCACATGGCGTGGAAGGTGCACACCCACATGCCGCGCGTGCCGTCGGGCAGGAGCGCCCCCAAGCGCTCGCGCATCTCGGCCGCTGCCTTGTTGGTGAAGGTGATGGCGAGGATGCGCCAAGGAGCTATGCCAAGGTTTGCCACGAGGTGTGCGATACGGTATGTGAGCACGCGCGTCTTGCCCGAGCCGGCGCCAGCGAGTACGAGCAGCGGCCCCTCGGTAGTAAGGACCGCCTCCTTCTGGGCGGGGTTGAGCGAGTCGATGTCTACCGCGTAGGGCATGCGTTCCTCCGGCGTGTCGGCGATGATGCGCGGGCGGCGGCTGAGGCCGAGCGATGGCAAATACCGAAATGGCAGCTACAGCCAAAGCGACAACCGAAGTCGCGCCCGCTCTGGAGCCAACATAGTATACCTGCCCGCCCGGACACGACGCGCCACCGCAAAACGCCCACTCGATATCACGCCGATTTGTCCTGCACCCCAAACCCAAGCGGATATGCCTCCAACTCACGTACGGTGGGCGATGCGCTCGATTTGCCGGGCCAAGCCAACCCAATTTCAACTTTTGGGCACTTCAAGCGCGACCTCGTCAGTAAAGGACGTTCCAGGCTGACAAAACCCCAGCTCACGCATGGCGCGAACTGAGGTCTACTTCGGGTGATGCGCTTGAAGTGCCCAAAAGTTGAATGTTCATTGCCAGCACGTGGCGAATCTCTCATTTGCAAGCGCTCTTAGCGCTGTTCTTCGTACGCCTCCTCGCGGCGAGCGACCTCGTCGATCAGAATCGTATCGCCATGCTTCGACGCAACCACCGTAACCAGCATGAACACCGCCATGAGCGTGATGTAGGCGAAGAGCATGGTGGGGGCAGCGTCCATGACCACGCCCGAAAGGATTGGCGTCACCACCTGAGCTGCCATCGACACCGTGTAGTAGTAGCCAGAATACCGCCCCACGCTGTTGGCGTCGCAAAGCTCAAGCAGCATGGGATACACGCACAGATCAACGCCGCCAAGGGCAGCACCCATGAACAGGAACACCACGTAGAATGCCGGCGAGAACCCCGGAGCAAGCCAGATGATCGCCGAGCCCGCCACCATCACGAACGACGTGATGACCGCCATGCGCTTGCGCCCGTATTTGAGCGACAGGTTGGCGATGGGCACATACGAGAGCAGGCCGCCCGCGATGGTCACGATGTTGATGATGGCATAGCTGCCGCCCGCCATGCCAAAGAACGTGTCGGCATAGCGCGAGATGTTCGTGGTCATGGCGTTGTAGCTCATATAGTAGAAGAACGTCGCAGCCAAGATCATGGCGATGGAGAGGCGCACCGACGGGTCTTGGATGCGCTGCTTACCGCCCGCCTCGGGCGAGTCGTCGGTGTCGATCTGGGCCTCCTCGATTCCCATCTCGAGGCTCTTCTCGTGCATGCGCTCAACAAGCTGGGGCTCGCGGATGCGCCAGAAGTACAGAAGCGCCGAGCCCAAGATGAACGCTGCCTGCAAGCCGAAGAGCGGCAGATAGTCCGGATGCTCGACATCGGGCACGAGCAGCGTGATGGCCACGAGCATGACGCCTGTGCCCGCGTAACCGACGATCTTCTCGATGGAATCCGCCTTGGTACGGAGCGGACGCGGCGTGATATCGGCAACCACCGCCACCGTCATGGTGCGATACGAGCAGATGGCAAGCAGCGTAAGCAGAATCATGGCAATGAGCAGCGGGAAGCTGCGCATGTTGTTCGCCACGGCGATGAGCGGCACCGCGATGGCCGCGACCACCGAGCCCGCCATGATGAACGGCGTGCGCCGGCCGAGCTTGCTCGCGCAACGGTCCGAAAGGATGCCGAAGAGCGGCAGCAGGAAGAGACCAAAGATGTTGTCGAGCGCCATGACCACGCCCGTTGCGGCGTTGTCCAGGCTAAACGTATTCGTGAGCATGAGCGGCACGATGCCGTCGAACACCTGCCAGAAGCTGATCATGCCCATGAAGGGCAGCGCGGCGAAGGCAACGCTCGCGTAATCGAGCTTTGAGGCGCGCTTCACCGCCGATGTCTTGGTTGCCATGATTCCCCTTTCTCCCAAAATGATAAAACGAACCCGGTTCGTTTTATCATTTTTCAAGCTGGTCGAGATGGGCGAGGAACGAGACGTAGAACTCGATGCCCTTCTTGTACACGTCTACGCCGATGCGTTCGTTCGCCGTATGGATGAGCGACCGCGCCTCCCCGGAATACACGAAGCCGCAGAAGCGGTATACGCGGTCGCAAATCGCATTGAACTCACGCGAATCGCTGCAGGAGCTCTGTACGTATGGCGCGAACCCGGCCGTCGGATACACGCCCTTTACGCAGCGATGCAGATAATCGAAGGCCGGATCGTCGCCAAAGGGGCTCACCGGCGCGGGCTCGGTATAGGGAACCGAATCGTTGACCTCCACAGTCACCTGCGACGCCCCCACGCCCGACGCAGCCGCCTCGGCAAGCGCCTGGGTGCGGGCGCGCTCCGTGGCATCGGCAACGGATTCGAAGGGGGCGATGCGCACGTTGAAGTTGGCGCGCGCCACGGGCGGCAGCACGTTGTGCGCCGGCGAGCCCTCAAGCTGCGTGAGCGCATAGGTTGAGCGAAGCATGGCGGCAGTCTCGGTGTTTCCCGCCATGATCTTTGCCACTAGTGGACGCGTGAGCCAGAGGTTCGAGAACACGACCTTGTAGAGAAGGCTGCTGTGGCTTGCGAGCTCCGCGAGCATGGCATCGAGCGCCTCCGTGAAGCATGGCATGCCCGGGTTCGCGCCGATGCGCTCGCATGCGCGTGCAAGCAGCCGCGGAGCATCGTTTGCCTGCGGCGTCGAGGCGTGCCCGCCATCCGCCGTGGCCGTCACCGTAAGGTCCACGTGCCCCTTCTCCGACACGCCCACCATGGCGACCGGCACCTTCACGCCAAGCGGCGTATCGGTGGCGACAGCTCCGCCCTCGTCGAGCACCAGGTACGGATGGATATCGTGATCGCGCAGCCATGCGACCGCATCGCGCGCGGCCGGCCCGCTCGTCTCCTCGGCATTCGACGAGAAGTACCACACGTCGCGCGGAGGCACGTAGCCGCGCCCGATCAGATACTCCGCCGCCTCGAAAAAACCGCCCACGATGCACTTGGTATCCAGGGAACCGCGCGCCCAGATCTCGCCGTCGATGACCTCGGCTCCAAAAGGATCGTGCTCCCACATTTGCCCCTCGACCGGCACCACGTCGTGATGCGCCATGAGCACGATGGGATCGAGCGATGCGTCCTCGCCCGGCCAGCGTAGGAGGACGCCGAACTCATCGATGCGGGTGAGCTCGCAGACGGAAAACGTCTGCGGATACAAGCGCTGTAGCGTAGGGATCCAGCGCTCGAACGGCTCGCGGTCGACCAGCTCCGGATCGTCGCGCGAAACAGTGGGGATGCGCAACAGCTCGCGGAAGCGCTCGACCGCATCGTCTCCCGCGCGGTAACCGCCCGCATCGAGCGGGCTTCCTTGCGGCCGCGCAGGCTTCATGCTCAAAGCGCGTGCCACGCATACGCCTGCAACCGACCCCGTAGCAATAGCGGCAAGCCCCGCCACCGCCTTGATGATCGCACCCTTGCCCATATAGCCTCCTCCTTCATCACGGCTGCCCGCACTCGCTGGCATCGGCGCGCTCGGATGCTGGTGCCGATCCCGCTCGGACACCGGTGCGGCACCTTCCATGCGCCGGTGCGGCACCTTCCATGCGCTCGCACAGCCTTCTTCATGCGCCGGTGCGGCACCTTCCATGCGCTCGCACAGCCTTCTCAAAGCCCAAGTCGATTATCTGCGATAACGTCTCAGGCAATAAGGATAGCCCTATCTGCCGGCAAGATGGGCGCGAGCCGCAAACGGAACGACAGCGTAACCAAGCGGCTGCCCTGCCCAGCGCTTGTTGCTTTCGGGCGCGATTCGAGCACGCGGCGCGTTGTCGGGCGACATCCGGACGCTGAAAGATTGCCGGGCGACATCCGGTCACATCATGCGTTGTCGGGCGACTTTTGGACGCTCAGACGCCTCCGAGGGGGCTCGGACATTTCTTTGGACGGGCCTAGGCGGCCAGCCCGAGCCGCTCCCTGCGGCCCCTGATCGTATCGTACACGGTGAGGCCCCCCTCGCGGAAGGCCTTGAGCCGGCCCTCCCGGTACCA
>NZ_VTFZ01000007.1:0-128653 GCF_009676995.1 Enorma shizhengliae | reverse complement strand
AGGGGCCGTACCCCAAGGAGGAGCGCGCGCCCTCCGCCCCGTTCGCGCCCTTTATCCCATATTCGCGTCTACGGGTAAAGAAGCGCGGCCACTGCGCGAGAAGTGGCAACTTCAATATAGGAGGAGGGGCGAATAACCGCAGAACCCGTTACCGCCGGGTGCACGACACCGTTTGTTTCTGAGCGATTCCGCAGCCATTCAGCAAGGCTGAATGGCGAGGACCAGCGAAGAAATAAACGGTGTCGTGCACCCGGTCAGCAACTTCGCCTTACAGCTTCTCGATTTCCTCCATGAGCGCGTCAACAATCTGGCTCTCGGGAATCTTGCGCACCGGTTTTCCATGCTTGAAGAGCAGGGCGCTCCCCTTTCCACATGCAACACCCACATCTGCATCGGATGCTTCGCCAGGTCCGTTTACCACGCAGCCCATCACGGCAACCGAAATGGGCTTCTCGCACGTGCGGAGGCGCTTCTCAACCTCTTGGGCAATGGGGATGAGGTCGACCTGGGTTCGGCCGCAGGTTGGGCAGGAAACGAGCTCGGGCCCGCGTCGACGTATGCCAAGGCACTGCAGGATGCCCCAGGCTACCGGCGGCTCCTCGGTTGGATCGGCTGTCAGCGAGACGCGAAGGGTGTCGCCGATGCTTTCAGCAAGAAGCACGCCGAGCCCCACGGAACTCTTTATGGTGCCCTGCTGAACGGTTCCCGCCTCAGTGACTCCAATGTGAAGCGGAATATGAGGAAGCTCACGCGAAAGCGCCCGATAGGTCTCGATCGTCGTCGGCACACTATGGGCCTTGGCAGAGAGCACGATGTCTTTGAAGCCGCGTGCCTCGAAATGCTCGACAAAGCGGAGCGACGAGGCAACGAGTTTCTCGGGCTGCGTGAGGTCGTCGCGAGATGCAAGGTCCTCTTCTAGCGATCCGGCGTTCACGCCGATGCGAATGGCTGCCCCGGCAGCACCTGCGGCATCGATGACAGCATCAACCTTTTCCCAGGAACCGATGTTGCCGGGGTTGATTCTCAGCTTCGCCGCGCCGGCGTCAACCGCGGCGATGGCGAGGCGATAATCGAAATGGATGTCGGCGATGATGGGAACCGGAGAGGCGTCGCATATTGCTTTGAAGCTGTCGATGGCGGCACGGTTGGGAAGCGTGACGCGAACGACGTCGCAGCCCCCGTCGGCGAGTGCGCGAATCTGGTTGAGCGTGGCCTCGGTATCTGAGGTGGGCGTACAGGTCATCGACTGGACAACCACAGGCGCTCCCCCACCGATTTGCACCGATCCGACCATGACCGGGCGCGTAAGCTCACGCGGAAGCGACGTAGGCATACTCGAAGCCTCCCTGCTACAGAATGAACCGAATGATGTCGTTGCGAAGGACGAAGACGAAGAGCGCGAGGAACAAAGCGACGCCCACATAAGAGATCGCGGACTGCACGTTCAGGGGAACCTCACGCCTCGTGACCGCCTGGATGATCTCGATGATGAGCTTGCCGCCATCGAGCGGTGGTATGGGCAAGAGATTCATCAAGCCGAGTGAGAACGATATCAGGGCAGCGAGCATGAGGAATGTCGTGGGGCCTTGCGCCGCGGCTTGGGCCGACATGACGGATATGCCAACGATCGAGGTTGTGTTTTCGAGCATCTCCATCGTGTGCTGCGGGTTAAAGAGGTCGAGGATGGAGCGCGCGGTTTCCACCACGTAGCTTATCGAGAGGCGCGCGGAATCAACCGGATTGAGACGTACGACCTGGGTGGGGATGCCGATGCCAAGCATCTCCCCCTCTTCGAGCTCGATCGTAGCAGAATGCTGGTCTTCGTTTTGAATGAAGGTTATCTCAAAAGAGCCGGTGCCCGCAGCGCTCTGAATTGCGTTGTAGACATCTGTCCAGGTCTGCGTCTCGACGCCGTCGATAGATATGATCTCGTCGCCGGGCATAAGGCCGGCAGCCTCTGCGGCGGAGCCAACCTCAACGGATCCGACGATGTTCTCGTCGACGGTGACCTCGACGCCCACGAGCGAATAGATGCTCATGAGCAGCAAAAGCCCGGTGATAAGGTTCACGAGGATGCCGGCGACGAGCATGAAGGCCCGCGGCCAGAAACCTTTTCCGCTATACGTGCGGGATTTTTCGAGCTCAAAGAAGGCGTTCTCGTCCATCGGGGGCTGCCAGGGCTCACCCTCGCGCGTGGCATGAGCGCGGTCGAAGCGCCGTCCATCAAATATCGTCGCACCCTTCGCGTCGCGTGAAACTGCGGCGAAGGCCGAGGGGTACGAGTCATCGAGATTCGAGTCTTCTGATGCGGTGTCGCGTGCAGGCGCGATAGAACCCCATTCCATGAGCTGCATGCATGCCTCGAGCGCTTCGTCTTCGGTGCAATCGAGTTCCCGGGCGATGTCGCCAAGCGTCGCAATACCACGACGATGCACAAACGTAAGCACGGCGGGAGCCACAGGGCTGGACGTAGGGTCCATGCCGCAGATCATCGCGTAGCCTCCGAGCAGGATCGGCGTGATGCCGAACTTCGTGCCTATGCGCTTCGAGGTGTAGCTCAAATTTAAACGGCACGGCAGACCCAGGAAGTATTCTGTAACGCGGACCCCGCATGCTCGGGCGGCGAGAAAATGCCCGCCCTCGTGAAGAAATACGAGCGCAGAGAGCAGCAAAAGGCCCCAGAACGCGGTGGTTACCACCTGAACGAGTGTATCCATATCCTCGCTTTCCTATGAGCGGGCAAGCGCTTTGAGCGCATGGGCAGTAAAGGAGCGCGCCCATGCATCCACATCGCGAAGCTGCTCGATCGACTCGGCCTCTTCGCGCACATGCGCGTCGAGCGCGCGCTCAACAAGGCAGGCGATGTCGGTAAACGAGCATTCGTCGTTAAGGAGCGCATGCACGGCAACTTCGTTAGCAGCGTTGAGCACGCAAGGATACGTACCCCCTTCGATGCCGGCGCGCTCGGCGAGGGCGAGGCATCGGAATGTCTCCATATCCGGTGCGCCGAAGGAGAGGGAGGCGATCTCGCGGAAGTCGACTCGACTGCATGGCGCATCCCAGCGGTTGGGGTACGAAAAGGCATACTGAATGGGAATTCGCATGTCGGACGCGCCGAGTTGGGCGATAACAGAACCATCCTCGTATTCCACCATCGAGTGGATCTTGGATTCGCGCTGTATAAGCACGGTGATTTGTTCCATGGGTACGCCAAAGAGGTGCATCGCCTCGATGCGCTCAAGGCCCTTGTTCATCAGCGTGGCAGAGTCGATGGTAATCTTCGGGCCCATCGACCAGGTCGGATGACGAAGTGCGTCGGCGGCCGTTATACCTGCGAGCTCATCGTGCGTGCGGCCGTAGAACGGCCCACCTGAGCAGGTGAGCCAGATGGCGTGGATGGGGTTGCGCTCCTCCCCCACCAAGCATTGGAAAATCGCGCTATGCTCAGAGTCAACGGGAAGCATCTGGCCCGGCCGCGCAAGCGGCATGAGCACGTCACCGCCCACCACGAGCGATTCCTTGTTGGCGAGTGCGAGACGCTTTCCGGAGCGCAGTGTCTCATAGCTCGCCGTAAGGCCAGCAGCGCCGACAACGGCATTAAGCACGCAATCGACATCGTCCCGAACAACGATATGAGCAAGGGCATCCGCGCCGAACAGGAGCTCGGTTCCCTTAGGAAGTTCAGCCAAGATGGGATCCGTTGCGTGTGAGGAATCGGTCACAGCAACACAAGCCACATGATGTGTACGGGCAGCGTCTACGAGCTCTTTCGTCTTGCCATGCGCTGAGAGGGCGACGACCTCAAGAAGATCTGAATGTTGCGCGCAAACATCGAGAGCCTGGCGACCGATTGAACCAGTGCATCCAAGAATCGCTACCCGAAGCTTGGGATCGTCAGATTGAGGCATTACAGCACACCTCCGATGACGAGGATGAGTTCTGCCGTTATGCAGCCAAAGATGAGGGAATCGCAGCGATCGAGCATGCCGCCGTGACCGGGGATTAGGTTGCCGGAGTCTTTGACCCCCACACCGCGCTTGAGGCGGGATTCTATGAGGTCGCCGAACACGCCAAGGATGGCAACGGCGATGCCACATCCAAGCGCGAAGAAGATATTGAGGCGATAGAAGCCCGTAGCGAACAAGATGAGCCATACGATGATAGACCCTGCAATACCGCCGACGAAACCCTCCCAGGTTTTGTTGGGGCTGATGCGCGGAGCCATCTTATGACGCCCGATTGCGCGGCCAACGAGGTAGGCAAAGGAGTCCGAAACCCAGAGCGACGCACAGACCCCGACCGTGAGGAGCGCTCCCGGAAAGCCCGGAACGGCGTCGCGGAGCAACACGATGGCAGATAGCATGAAACCGGTATACAGCGGTCCCATGAGCGTCGCGGCGACATCGGCTATGCGGGTGCGCGGGGAATAGACGTACCAGAGCCCCACGGCGAGGATGAGCAAGAAGATCAACGCCGACAGATACATGGACTCACCGAGCGCGGCGATAGGAAACAGAAATGCCGCGACATTGCCCAAAAGCTCATTGGGGACCTTGCCGTCGCGCTTAATCATCTGGAAGAACTCATGACTTGAAAGAACGCTGATAAGCGCAACAAAGACAGCAGTTGATATGGATCCAAAGAGGATGCTGCCGATAAACAGGCCGACGTACACCAAGCCGGAGATAACGCGCGTCACAAGGCCGGTGAACGCGGGAGATGCTTGCGCACCCTCCTGTTCGGCAGGAGCGGAGGAGGAAGGACGGGTGCTCACGCTACGCCTCCTTCTCATGGATGCCGCCGAACCTGCGGTCGCGGCCCTGGAAGGATAGGACCGCATCGAGCAGCTCCCATCGGTTGAAGTCGGGCCAATACGTGCGCGTGATGTAGAACTCGGAATAGGCGGCTTGCCAAAGGAGGTAGTTCGAGAGGCGCAGTTCGCCCGACGTGCGGATGATGAGTTCTGGATCGGGAAGCCCGGCGGTATAGAGCTTGCCCGCAACAGCGGCTTCGTCGATCTGACTCGGATCGAGGCGTCCGGCGGCAACATCCTCAGCGAGGAGCCGGGCCGCCCGCGCGAGCTCGGCACGCGCGCCATAGTTCACCGCGAGCGCGAGGACCATGCCGGTGTGCGTTGACGTCTCCTTAAGGCCGTATTCAAAAACCTCGCGGGTGCGCTTGGGGAGGGCGGAGATGTCGCCCAGGAAGACCACGCGAACGTTTTCGCGTTTGAGTAACGGCAATTCATCAACGAACGTCTGCGCGAACAGGTGCATGAGCAGGTTCACTTCCTGCTTGGGGCGCTTCCAGTTCTCCGTGGAGAACGCATAGGCGGAGAGCACCTCAACGCCCAAGCGCACGCAAGCCGTGATGATCTCGCGCAGCGAGACGATACCGGCCTTGTGGCCTTCACCACGGCCAAGGCCACGCGAGGTGGCCCAGCGGCCGTTGCCGTCCATGATGCAGGAGACGTGGCGGGGAATACGCGTGCGATCGAGCGCATCGAGCTCAAGTCCCGCCGGCGGGTTCGCGAAGAAAGTCTCAAACGTTGAGTCGTCGTAATCCACGTTCTGCACGCTAAATCTCCATGACCTCGGCTTCTTTAGCCTTCAGCATCTCATCGATCTTCTTGATGTAGGCATCGGTGTGCTTCTGCACCTTAGCCTGCTCGCGACGGACGTCATCCTCGGAAAGCTCTTCGTTCCGCTCGATCTTGCCGTTCTCGTCGCGGCGGATGTTACGAATCGACACGCGCGCCTGCTCGGCGAGCTCGCGGCACTCCTTCACGAGCTCACGACGGCGCTCCTCCGTAGGCGCCGGGAACGGGAGACGTACGACGGTGCCGTCGGTCGAGGGCGTGATGCCAAGGTCGGAAGCGTTGATGGCGTGAACGATGGCGTTCAGGACCGACTTGTCCCAAGGCTCGACCATGAGCATGTGCGCTTCGGGGACCTTGACCGCGGCAACCTGCGTGATGGGCGTGGCCACACCGTAATAATCGATGGTGATATCGGAAAGGATGTTCGCGTTCGCGCGGCCCGTGCGGACCTTGGCGAACTCATGGGACAGGCTCTCGAGGCTCTTGTCCATGCGGTCGGTGATCTGTGCCATTGTTAGTCCTCCTCAACGACGACGGTGCCGATGGGCTCGCCCGCAAGAGCGCGCTTGATGGTGTCTTCGCCCTCGATGTTGAGGACGATGATGGGCATGTTGTTATCCTGGCAGAGTGCGGTGGCGGTGGTGTCCATAACCTGCAAGCCGCGGACAAGCACCTCGTGGTATGAAATGGTATCGAAGCGGACGGCATCGTCGTTCTTGACGGGATCCTTATCGTAGATGCCGTTGACCTTCGTTGCCTTGATAAGGCAGTCGGCATCGATCTCGCAGGCGCGCAATGCGGCGGCGGTGTCGGTGGTGAAGTACGGGTTACCCGAGCCCGCGGCGAAAATGACCACATCGCCCTTCTCAAGGTGATGCATAGCACGGCGGCGGATATACGGTTCGCAAACCTCGTTCATCTGGATGGCGCTCATCACGCGGCACTCGCACCCGGCGCGCTCGAAGGCGTCCTGCAGAGCAAGTGCGTTCATGACGGTGGCGAGCATACCCATATAATCGGCCTGCGCACGGTCCATGCCCTTGGCGGCACCGGCCATGCCTCGGAAGATATTGCCGCCGCCCACAACGACGCCAACTTCAATGCCGTCGTTGCGAAGATCGGCAACCTGGTGCGCCAGGCGGTCGGTCACCGCAGGGTCGATGCCGTAGACGCCCTCACCCATGAGTGCTTCGCCGGATAATTTAAGCAGTACGCGCTTGTAACGATAGCCGGACAAGAGGATCCTCCTTTGAGTCGTACCTTACGACATTCTAACAAAGTGGGCTACGGTAATGTGCAAGGAGAGCACGCTTCCAGAATGCAACAGATGGGGAATTGCATTGAATGGTCATCCTGAATGGTTCTCGCAACCTTCACTGAACCGAATTACAAAAATCGAGCCCGGCTCGCTAAGAGACCGGGCTCGATAGAAAGCAAAACAGGCGTCTGTGCTTACGCGTCGGCGCGGGAGATGCGGTCGAAGCCAACGATGCGGATCTCGTCGCCGGTCTCCTTGGAAACCTTGGCGGCGTACTGCGCGATCGTCATGTCGGCATCCTTGACGAAAGCCTGCTCGGTGAGCACCTGCTCCTTGTAGAACTTCTCAAGGCGGCCAGTGGCAATCTTCTCCTGGATGGCCTCGGGCTTGCCAGACTCAGCGGCCTGGGCCTTGTAGATGCTCATCTCGTGCTCGATGGTCTCGGCCGGGACGTCCTCGCGAACGGCGCAGATCGGCGCGACGGCGGCAACCTGAAGGCACACGTCGTGAGCGAAGGTCTTGAAGGCCTCGTTCTGCGCGGTCTCGGCGTTGTTGAAGGCGAACTCAACAAGAACGCCGATCTTGCCGCCCATGTGCACGTAGCTGGAAACCGCACCGTTTACGGCCTTGCGTGCGGCGAAGCGGGTGATCTTCATGTTCTCGCCCATGGTGTGGATGAGCTCGGTGAGTGCAGACTCAACGGTCTCGCCCTCCAGGGACTCCTTGAGGAGCGCATCGACATCAGCAGGGTTCGTCTCGGAGACAACCTGGGCAACGGCGGCGGCAAAACCGGTGAACTTGGGGTTGGAGCCCACAAAGTCGGTCTCGCAGGCAACCTCGCAGAGAGCACCGGCGGTAGCATCATCGGAAACGAAAGCGCCTACGGCACCCTCGTTGGTCTCGCGGCCGGCCTTCTTGGCGGCAGCGGCAAGACCGTTCTTGCGGAGGATGTCAACAGCGGCATCCATGTCGCCGTCAGCCTCGACGAGCGCCTTCTTGCACTCCATCATGGGGGAATCGGTCATCTCGCGGAGCTGCTTGACCTGGGCGGCAGTAATGTTGGCCATCATGGCCCCTTTCTCTAGAAATGCCCTTGTTTACTAAGGATTGCAAACATCGGGGGCGCCTGTATGACGTACGCCCCCGATCGATTCCGGGTGTGCCTACTCGGCAGGAGCAGCCTTGACGGTCTCGGCCTCGGCAACGGGGGCCTCCTCGGCGGGAAGCTCGGAGGCAGCCATCTCGGCCTCGGTCACCTCGGGCTTGTTGCTGCCGGCGATGCAGGCGTCGGCCATGAGCTCGCACATGAGGGTGACGGAAGAAATGGCATCATCGTTGCAGGGGATGCCGATGCCCAGCTCGGTGACCTCGTCGGGGTCGGAGTTGGTGTCGAGCAGAGCGATGACGGGGATGTTGAGGCGGCGAGCCTCCTTGATGGCGTTCTCCTCGCGCTTGGTGTCGATGACGAAGAGCGCGGCGGGAAGACCCTTGAGGTCGCGAGCGCCACCGAGGTTGGCCTGGAGCTTAGCGAGCTCCTTTCCGAGCACCGACTGCTCCTTCTTGCCGCGAAGAGCCATGCTGCCGTCGGCAACCATGCCCTCGAGTTCCTCCATGCGGTTGATGCGGGAGCGGATGGTCACGAAGTTGGTGAGCATGCCGCCGAGCCAACGCTGGTTGATGTAGGGCATGCCGCAGCGCTCGGCAGCGTTCTTCACGGCCTCCTGAGCCTGCTTCTTGGTGCCCACGAAGAGGATCTTGCCAGACTTCGCGGTGTTGCGCAGGAAGGTGTAGGCCTGGTCGGCGTTGATGATGGTCTGCTTGAGGTCGAGGATGTACATACCGTTGCGCTCGCCGAAGATGTACGGCTTCATCTTCGGGTTCCAACGATGGGTCTGGTGACCAAAGTGGCAGCCAGCCTCGAGCAGGGTGCGGATCGTAATCTTGGTAGCCATGATAACCTCCTGTGGTTTGCCTCCGCGCGGGGTCAGCCCTCCCCTGCCACCCGGGTTTGTGCTACCGGCACCCGGGCACCACGGCGGGAAAGTAGCCGCGCGTGTGTGATGGTACTGCTGCCGAATCGGCAACGTTCAGCATGATAGCAGGTGCGCGCTGCGTTTCCAACCACAAATCGAAACTCCACCTGATTCCATCTGCCCGTATGTGAAAACGCAGGCGAGCGGTTATATGCGACGGGAATCGACGTGCACCGAATCTTGAGACGGTCTATCTACCTGGCGCAACGAGCGGCTATGCATCGGCGCGCGGGTGGGCTTGCATAACGGCCGATTTCAGGCGATCGGGTGTGAGATGGGTGTAGAGCGTCGTGGTAGAAAGGCTTGCATGGCCCAGAAGCTCCTGGACGCTCCTCAGATCTGCTCCGCCAGCGAGAAGGTCCGTAGCGAAGGTGTGGCGCATCACATGCGGCGTGATATCGGCCGGTAAGCCGGCCTCGCGGCACAGCTTATGAAACCGGTACCTCAGGGCGTTTGCATCCATGCGGTTTCCTCGCGTGGATAGAAAGAGCGGCCCATCAACGCGCTTCATCGCTGCCGAATCGCTTGAGGCTCGTACTAGAAGAGGTCGAGCGTCATCGATATAGGTACGGGTCGCATCGAGGGCGCGGCGATAGACGGGAACGATGCGCTCCTTCGAGCCCTTTCCGAAGAGGCGAACCGTCTTGGTCGTCCAATCGAAGTCCGCGATATCGATGTGCGACAGCTCTGAGATACGCGCACCCGTTGCGTAGAACAGCTCGAGCATCGCGGCATCGCGCATGCCAGAGGGGGTCGACGTGTCGGGAGCGGCCAAAAGCCGCTGCATCTCGGTGGAGGACACCGTTTTGGGGAGAGAACGCGGCATCTTCGGCATCTGCACGAGCGATGCGGCGTCGGTATCTACGATGCCCTCTGCATGGACCCATTGAAAAAACGACCGCACGGCAGAAAGGTGCGCCGCGATGGTGCGCGTCGCATACGAGGCACGGTTGAGATAGGCGAGATATCCGCGAAGGTCGTGGATATCCGGTTCGAGCGCGTTGACGCTCTTCCGCGCGCACCATCGCCCGTAAGCTTCAAGATGGCCTTCGTACGCGCGAACCGTTTCGGGCGAAAACCCCTCAACGCGCGCGATGTAGGCGATGAACGCATCGAGCGCTTCGAGGAAGTCGCGAGAAGGCTCCATGGCCCCGTCGTGTGTAGCCTCGTTTGCAAGCGCGGTCATCGAGATGCGCCCTTCATGGGAAACAGCTCGTCTCTCGTGGCAAGATAGGCTTCGAAATCGGCGAGCGCTCGGTCCGCATAGGCGCGATATCGATCCCGCTTGCCACGCCGCACCCCATCTTCAAGCGACGGAACAAGTCCGAAGTTCACATGCATGGGCTGGTAGTCCTCGGTTGCAGGATCGGTCGCATAGGCAACGAGCGCGCCTAGGGCACCCGTTTTGGGAAGCGCTACCGGAGCTGCGCCGATAAGGTCGGCATAGGTGTTGAGGGCTGCCAAAAGACCAGAGGCGATGGCCTCGGTATACCCTTCGGTGCCGGTTATCTGCCCAGCCAATCGTACCTGTGTCCCCGGAACGGCAAAGGTGGAATCGAGCACATGGGGCGCATCGACAAACGTGTTGCGGTGCATGACGCCATAGCGGAAGAACTCGGCGTTTTGGAGGCCCGGAACCATGTGGAACACGCGTTTCTGTTCTCCGAAGGTGAGGTTCGTCTGGAAGCCTACGAGGTTATAGGCGGTGCCCTCGCGATTCTCCGCACGAAGCTGAAGGGCGGCCCAAGGACGGCGTCCCGTGCGCGGATCAGTTAGGCCAACAGGCTTCATCGCGCCGAAGCGAAGGGCATCTCGACCGGTTCGCGCAACTTCCTCCGCTGGCTGGCAGGCTTGGAACAGCCCACCGTGTTCAAAATCCTTGAGCACCACACGGTCTGCCGTAACGAGGGCGTCGATAAATGCCTCGTACTCATCCTTCGTGAAGGGGGCGTTCAGGTAGTCGCCAACTTCAGCTTCCCCATAGCGGGATTGTCGGAACAGCACGGAGCAATCGAGCGATTCGGCGTCCACGATGGGCGCCGCAGCATCGAAGAACGAGAGCGACGACCCGCCGACGAGCTCGAGCACGGCCTCGCTCAGCGCGGGTGAGCAGAGAGGGCCCGCTGCTATGACAACCCTGCCCGTGGGTATCGTTGTCACTTCCTCGCGCACCAGCTCGATGAGCTCTTCGTTTCCCACTTTCTCCTCAACAAGGGAGGAAAACGCCTCGCGGTCTACCGCAAGCGCGCCGCCGGCTGGCACGGACGCTGCGTTGGCGCACTGCAGAAGCTCTGAGCCCATGCGCGCAAGCTCTTCCTTCAAGAGCCCCGCGGCGCTGTCGATTCGGGTGGCCTTCAGTGAGTTCGAGCACACGAGCTCAGCGAGGCCATCGGTACGATGTGCGGGGGAATTCGTGTGGGGCCGCATCTCAAAGAGCTTCACGGGTACGCCGCGCTTAGCAAGTTGCAGCGCGCACTCGCATCCCGCGAGACCTCCGCCTACTACGATGACGGGATCAAAAGGCATAGATGGCTCCTTAACGTTGGTTGCTTGACCCATCATTTTGACCGATTGCCGTCATTGCGTGAAGGACTTCCTTGGTGAGCGCATACCGTCCATCAATGAGCTGCTCAACGCGCCCCGATATCATGAGGTCGCTGAGGAATTCAAGGCAGCCGCGTGCATCGAGTCCAGCAAGCCGCGCTATATCCTCTGAGCGCATCGGGCTTGCGGCCAAAGCACGCAGGACGCGTTGCTCGCGCGGGTCGGCAGACTCCACTTCGCGGAGAGGCTCATGCGGATGCCGGAGCACGCCGAAAATGCGTGACAGCGCGATTTCGAGCGACTCCTCATCGGTAATGCAGCATGCTCCTACGCTGATGAGATAATTCGCGCCGCGAGATTCGGGAGAGAAAACCGACCCGGGCGCAACAAGCACTTCTCTTCCAAGCTCCATAGCCGCCTCTGCGGTGCTGAAGGTACCGGAAGGCATGCCAGCCTCTCCAATGAACACCGCCTCCGAGAGCGCTGCGATAACACGATTCCGCTGCGGAAAGAGGAAGCGCTGAGGCTTCGTTCCCCAAGGCGCTATCGAGACTACCGCGCCCCCGGCTTCTAAGGTTTTGTCGATAAGATCTCTGCTGGAAGAGGGATAGATAACGTCGGCACCGCATCCCAGCACGACCACATGGACGCCCCCGCAGGCAAGCGCCTTCATACCGGCAGCCTGGTCGCATCCTATGGCGCCCCCGGATACAACCGTGATGCCGGCTTCCACCGCAAGCTCGGCGGCGAGCTCAGTGAGTGCTATGCCGTAGGGCGTCGGCCTCCTCGTACCGACGATTGCGATGGCTGGGCCCTGCAGGGCTTCAGGGTTTCCGAGCATATACAGTCGTTTTGGGGCGTTGGCTAGGTCGAGAACTCCAGGTGGATAGCCGTCGGAACCACGCTCGATGGCAATGCGAGAAGCTTTCACGGTTGGCCCCATCATGCGTTCCTCCTCCCTTGAAACATAGATGCCTCGAGAACGTGGGGGCGCCGGACGCATGCCGATTCATCCATATCCGCAACCGTTCGAGCTATCCGGCAAAGGCGCTTGATGCCGCGGCCGGTAAGCTTGTTGCATTGAGATAGCCCCACGAGAGCATCCTCTGCATCGCGATCCAGATGGAAGGCAGCAATGGCCCTATCGAGCGATGTTCGACACGCTGTGGAAGCAGGTTCGGTATCGTTTCTCCGTTCCAGGGCGAACGCTCTCCCGGTCGCGACCATAGCGGAAAGCCCTTCTGAATCCATGCCCTCGGCGCCCTCGATGATGAGCGATGGATCGGGCCTGCAAACATCGAGTACGATGTCGATGCGGTCGATAAGAGGTCCAGCGAGTTTAGACCGATAGCGTTCGATGGCGGTGGCCGAGCACGTGCACGCCACTTCGCGATCGCCAAGGTAACCACAGGGGCATGGGTTGCTTGCCGCAATCAGTTGGAATCGGCTGGGAAAGATGTACATACCGTCGGCTCGAACGATGCGAACCACCCCTTCCTCGAGTGGCTGACGGAGCATCTGCAGGACGCCGGAAGGGAATTCCGCGAGCTCATCTAGAAAGAGGCATCCACCGTGTGCCAAGCTGATCTCGCCCGGGCGCACGGGTCGCCCTCCCCCAACGAGCCCGGCGGCAGATATGCTGTGATGCGGGCTACGGAAAGGCCGGTCGCCTGCCAAAAGGCCTGAGATGTCCTCCCCTGCTACCGAGTGAATGCAGAGCGCTTCCTGTTGATCAGCCTGCGTGAGCTTAGGGAGAATCGTTGTCATGCGTCGTGCGAGCATGGTTTTACCTGAGCCCGGTGCGCCGATCATGAGCAAGCCGAGGTCGCCTGCGGCGGCGATAGCAAGCCCCCTTTTCGCAACCTCTTGACCTACCACATCGGCATAGTCGTGCTTCATTTCCAAAGGTGGCCGATCGAGTTCCAGGTCACAGCGATGAATCGCGTCGCGAACGCCCATCCTAAGACGCGCGATGTTATCGAGCTCAAACCGGGCCGCCTCAAAGAGCCCCTGATGGGGAGAGGACGGGCCCTCGATGAGCGTAAGGTGCGTGTCGCGAGCAAGCACCTGGTAGGCAATCTCACCCTTTACGGGGCATACCGAGCCATCAAGTGCGAGTTCCCCAACGAAGAGACAGCTGTCGAGGTCGTTTACAGGTATTTGGCCAGAGAGGGCAAGCACGGCGACCGCGATGGGAAGGTCGAGGCCCGTTCCAGACTTTCGCATGTCGCTCGGAGCGAGGTTGATCGTGATGCTCTTTTTAGGGACCTCGAATCCAACGCTTCTCAATGCGCACCGCATACGGCTTCGCGCCTCGAGCACTGATGAATCAGCCATGCCCACAATCGAGATGCTCGGAAGGCCGCCGCCCATGGAGACCTCGACGGTGACGGGCACCGCCTCGACACCTCGGATGCACGCCGCATGCACTGCATACACCGGGGCGCTCATCGGTCTGCTTCCCATGCGAACACATCGAAGTAATGTTCGATGATGGCTTCCGTCTCGGATGTAACCGATATGCCGATCACATCAAACCGCAAGGATAGAACGGGAAAGCGATCCATGAGATAGCAGGACGCGATGCGTCGATACCTCTCTCGCTTCCTTCGATCTACGGCGGCCTCAGGCTCCGCAGAGCAGGGTTCGTGCACGCGTCGTGTTTTAACCTCCACCAATACGATGACATCTTCGTCGGGATCGTAGGCTATGAGGTCCGCTTCGCCCTCAGGACACCGATACCCCTGTTCAAGAACCTCGTAACCGCGATGGTCAAGGTAGCTCGCGGCAATGAGCTCGCCTAGATTGCCAAGCTCTTTGGCGGTAAACTCGTCAACATGTTCACCTTCGGCCATGTCGGTAAGATCGTATGCCGAACGGAGGGTTCCCTCTACTGCACCCATGGTTGCTCCTTCCCCTAGCGGTAGAAGCATCGTCTCCCATGGAACAGGTCAATAATTCCTTTGAAGCTGACACATCACGGAACAGAAGCTGAACAGAATCTAAACAGGCGCCTCTCCGACGCAGCGTATGGGCAACGCAGCATGCGCAACCGTTTATAGCGCTGGTTAGAAGAGGCTCTCAGTTTCCAAGAAGTTCCCACAGAAGCTCACGCGGTGCTCTTCGGTCAGACCATGGGCCTTGATCGCAGCAATATGCTCAGGAGATGCATAACCCTTCGATTCGGCGAGGTGATAATCGGGATACAGGGCATCGAGCTCGACCATATGCGCGTCGCGCGTCACCTTGGCAACAATCGAGGCGGCAGCGATGCAGGCCACGCGCGCGTCGCCATGAACAACATCGCGTTCATGGTCTACCGCCCCAAGAGGATTTCCATCCATCAGCACGCAGTCGGGCGTAAGCCCGGTATCGGCGACGGCGCCTGCAACGGCACGGCGCAGCGCCGATGCCATGCCGATGCGATCGATTTCCGCGGCCGGAATATGGCAGAACCCTATAGCAACTGCAACCTGTGCTATCTCTTCTGCCAAACGCTCCCTTCGCGCTGGGGTGAGCTTCTTCGAATCGTTGAGCCCCCAGATGCGCGGGCGCTCCGGCAAACAGACGGCGCAGACCGTAAGCGGCCCTGCCACCGATCCACGCCCCACCTCGTCCACGCCAACGACGACGCCCGGGCCACCGAGCTCTGCCATCTCTGCATACATCGCGTCGACGCGCTCGCGCTCGGCGCGCTCGCGATCCAAGCGCCGCTCTGCGCGAGCGAGAGCAGACTGGACTTGCTTGCGCGGGTCGTCGCGATACCGTTCAATCAGGGCGGGAAGCTCCTCAAGCGCTGCGCTTCCCAGCACGGCGGCAACCTCGGAAGCGGATCGCGAGCTCACTTGATTGGCCATCATTTACTCCCTTGGAACGACTGCGCGCCACCGCTGGATACGTTGCGCCGTCTGACGGGCGGATTCGCGCGCTTGTGGTTATCGCAACGGCTCTCAGATAGGAAACACTGGTCATAGACGAAAAGGGCCGCCTGCAATGAGACGGCCCTAGAGGTGCATCTGTGCTGAGAATTAGCGCTTCTCGGGAATGCGAGCAGCCTTGCCCACCTTGTCGCGCAGATAGTAAAGCTTGGCGCGACGCACGCGGCCGTGACGCACGACCTCGAGCTTGGCGATCTTGGGGCTGTGAAGCGGGAAGGTACGCTCGACGCCCACGCCGAAGGAGATCTTGCGAACGGTGAAGGTCTCACGGGAGGAGCCACCGCTCATGCGGATAACGTCACCCTGGAAGACCTGGACACGCTCACGGTCGCCTTCCTTGATGCGATAGTGAACCTTGACGTTGTCGCCGACGCGGACCTGCGGGATGTCCTCGCGGATCTGCTGGCGCTCGATTGCGCGGATGTAGTCCATTTCAATTCCTTACTCTTCTAGAGGTGCCGCACGCGTACGCCGGCACGTAGGTTGGCAAACGGGCTTAATTATACGCAATGTGCAGCAGGTCGCAAGCCCCTTTTTTCCTTCAAGAAACGTCTACGCACCCCTTCGCCTACCGGATCGCAAGCTTCGCATGGGCGGCGGCAAGCCGTGCGACCGGAACACGGTAGGGCGAGCAGCTTACGTAGTCAACGCCTGCGATATTGAAGAGCTGTGAGATCGATGCAGGGTCGCCTCCATGTTCGCCACAGACACCGAATGTCATGCCAGGGTGCGCTGCGCGCGCTTTCGAAACCGCCATGCGCACGAACTCGAGAACGGCGCTATCGATGGTTTCAAACGGATTAGCGGTCAGGAGCTTTTGATGGAGGTATGCGGGGATGAATTTCGCCTCCGCGTCGTCACGCGAAAATCCGAACGTCGTCTGCGTGAGGTCGTTCGTGCCGAAGCAGAAGAAGTCGGCGTGCGGGGCGATTTCATCGGCGGTAAGGCATGCGCGCGGAAGCTCAAGCATGGTGCCGATGGGTATATCCAGCGCAACGCCAAACGCAGACTCCACTTCATGGATGACGCGTTCGGCAATCGACCGCATCTGGATGTGTTCGGACGCAACCGATACGAGCGGAACCATGATCTCAGGACGTGGGCTGAGCCCCTCGTCGCGTATGAGCGTCGCCGCGGCGGTCGCGATGGCACGGACCTGCATGAGCGGTAGGTCAGGGAACGCGAAGGACAGGCGTACGCCTCGCAGTCCCAGCATCGGGTTGGATTCTGCCATGGCATCGATTCGGCGGAGCCGTGCTCGAAGCAAGCTGAGCTCGTCTTGCGGGGCACCTTCCGCTTCGCGGCGCGCGAGAGCTACGGCAAGCTCTCGAGGATCGTCCAGGAACTCGTGAAGCGGCGGGTCGATGAGGCGCACCACGACGTCACGTCTATCCATGGTGCGGAACATCTCGACAAAGTCGCTCGTTTGCACCTGGAGCAGCTCTTCCAAGGCCCTGCTCCGTTCTTGCGCCTCCTCGCTCAGGATATACGTTTGGATGATGTTCTTGCGCTCACCGAGGAACATATGCTCCGTGCGGCAAAGACCGATCGCCTCAGCCCCGAAGTCAAGCGCGAGGGAGGCGTCTTCTGGATTATCCGCGTTGACCCGCACGTGGTACGGATGCGAGCTACCCTCTTGCAAGCGAATCTCGTCAGCCCATCCGAGGACCATCTCGAGGTCGCCGGTCAGTTCTGCGCGCGTGAGAGGCATGGCGCCGAGAACCACGATTCCCTCGCCACCGTCAATGGAAATGAGGTCTCCCTCGTGCAGCACCACGTCGGAGCCGTCGATGCGGACCTCCTTGGCCTTGGCATCGATATGGAAGGCCTCGACGCCGCAGACGCAGGGCGTGCCCATGCCGCGCGCGATCACGGCGGCGTGGCTCGTTTTCCCGCCGTGGCTGGTCAGGATGCCCTCCGCAGCTACCATGCCCTTAAGATCATCTGGATTCGTTTCCCAGCGCACGAGAATGACCGGATGGCCCTCGCTCGAACGCTTGACGGCGTCATCGGAGCTGAACACGATCTCGCCCACCGCGGCGCCAGGGCTCGCATTCAATCCGCGCGCCAGTACCTCAAACGAGGCCGTGGTATCGAGCTGCGGATGGAGGAGCTGATCGAGCTGGCTGGGATCGATGCGCTTTACTGCCGTTTCGCGGTCGATGAGGCCCTCTTCAACCATCTCGATAGCGATGCGGAGCGCCGCTCGGGCGGTGCGCTTGCCGGAGCGGGTCTGCAGCATCCAGAGTTTGCCTTGCTCAATGGTGAACTCAATGTCGCACATGTCATGGTAGTGGTTCTCGAGGATCACAAAGATGCGCTCCAGATCCTCAGCCGCCTGCGCGAGCGCTGGGTACGTTGCCATATCTTGGATGGGCTGGGTGTTGCGGATGCCTGCGACGACGTCCTCACCCTGCGCGTTCACGAGGAAGTCGCCATAGCGCTCACGCTCGCCTGTTGCGGGGTTGCGCGTGAAGGCGACACCCGTAGCCGAGCTCTCGCCCTTGTTGCCGTAGGCCATGGCCTGCACGTTGACGGCTGTGCCAAGGCTATCGGAGATGCCATGCTGCTTACGATAGATCGAGGCGCGTTCGTTCATCCAGCTTCCGAAGACAGCTTCGATGGCAAGCTTGAGCTGAACCTTCGGATCCTGCGGGAAGACGACGCGGCCATCTTGCATGAGCTCAGGGTGAGCCTCAGGGTCCACATGCGTGCAGAAGATCTGCTTGAACTCTTCAACGAGCTCATGGAGCGTAGATGCGCTCAGCTCCGAATCGGTGCGGACTCCCGCCATGAGGCGCTTTTCGGTCAGCGCGTTCTCGAACAGATCCGCGTCGATTCCCATCACCACGTTTGAGAACATCTGGATGAAGCGTCGGTAGGAATCCCAGACGAAGTGCTCGTCGGCCGTCTGCGTGATGAGACCCTGAGCCGATGCGTCGGTAAGGCCAAGGTTGAGCACCGTGTCCATCATGCCCGGCATGGAAAATGGCGCACCTGAGCGTACGGAAACTAACAGTGGGTCGGTTGGATCTCCTAAACGCTTTCCCATACGCGCCTCAAGGTCCTGCACCGCATCAGCAATCTCGTCCAGGGCGCCTTCGGGCCACGTGTCGCCGGCACCGGTGTAGTCCGTGCAGGTCTGGCACGTGATGGTGAATCCCCCCGGCACAGGCAGGCCGATCCGGCACATCTCAGCAAGGTTTGCGCCCTTGCCTCCGAGCACGTAGTTCATGCTCGCACGGCCCTCCGTCACGTCGTTTCCAGCGGCATCTGTGCCAAACCGGTAGACGCGCTTCACATCGTTCACGATGCTCCCCCTTTCGGCAGCGCATGGCTGCGTATCGTGGTACGACTGAGCACATACTGCTCAGGCGTAGTATCCGATGCGCAGGCCGGGGAGCTGTGCAGACTGCGCGGACTCCGGTAGTCGGCTGCGATTATGCGGTAAGTGGTCGCTTAAGTGGATATGGTATGAAGATACCAGTTAGTGTCATCCCAGCTTATGAAGGGTGTATGAAGCGGTGATTGCAAGCATGTTTCATACGGCTTATGCATTTCTCGTCAAAAGTATGCGATTAACACGCTCGATAATCTCGGTTGCCGACTCCTCGATCGCCTTGCCATCTGTATGGACTACAAAGCATCCGAGACGCTTCATGAGGGAGCGAGCATAAGCGAATTCCAGCTCGATAGATGTGGGATCCGCATAGGAGCCCGCAACTGATTGCGCCAGTGTGGTGCCAAGGCGTTGGGCCCGGATGGGGGCTATGGCTTCCATCGTCGTTACGAGCCCGAAGATACGTGCGGGATCGACCTCAAACAGCGCCTGCGGGGGCTCCATCTGGGGTGCAAGCGGGATATTCGCCACGCGATACCCCTGTAGCGCCAGGTACATGGAAAGCGGCGTCTTGGACGTACGGGACACGCCGATGAGCACGATATCGGCTTCGGAGAGGTCGTCCGCTCCCCTGCCGTCGTCATGCTCGACGGCGTATTCCATGCAGGCGATGCGTTGGAAGTAGTGTTCATCGGTACGATGGATGATACCGGGGATGCCTTTGGGCGCGAGCCCGGTGAGGGCTGCGATGGTGCCGATGGCTGGGCCGAGAAGGTCGATCGCAGGAACTCCGAGCTTGACCAACAAATCGGCGACATCCTTGCGAAGCTTGTCTTGGGCAATGGTGTGGAATGCGGCGATCTTCTTGCCCGCACTCAGCAAGGGTTCCAGATAGCTTTTCACCTGCCGCGCATCTTGAACGCGAGACAATCGTTCGATAGCCACGGCCCCTTCATCAAACTGACCTGCCGCCGCGAGCGCCACCGAAGCAGCGGTTTCACCCAGAGCATCGGATATCACAAGCACGGTCACGGGCTGGTTCATGGGGTACGCCTTTCTGTTGCCGAGCGATGCCAGATGCCACCATAACGTCACCTTGCCTCAATGTAACGAGACTCATGAAGCTGGACAAGAGCGTATCGGCGGGCGGCAAGGTCGCTCAGCCATGTTGTATCTAGAGTCGATGCGCGTTGCACAACGGTTTTTTGAATCTATGTGCTTGAAAGTGGATAGTTTCCGCCGTTTTGGTGGCTTACGTAGTGACGGTGAGCGATATGCGATCTGTGGAGCCGCCGCTTTCCAGGTCGTTTGAGCCCCGTATGCAAGCCAATCGTCGTCATTGCTGATGTGCAGCGGCTTCCAAAGCCTGCCGCAGCCAACAAAACGGCGGAAACTATCCAGAATTCTTCTGCTGAAGCAAAAAACGCCCCAGGGATTCGCTCCCAACATGAGTTGCAGGTATTTCTGTGCTAGACCACAGATCCGGCTGTCAGTAAGGGGCTGAACTGAACGTTCACCCATCGCTTATACGAGAGCGCCCCTGCTGCGGAGTTCTGCAGCAGGGGCGCTCGTAAACACTGTCGAAAAAGAGCGCTACTTCTTCTTTGCGAGCTCGCCGATGTTAGCGACGTCGGCGAAGACGGCGGCGAAGCGGTTGAGCAGGCGCAGACGGTTCTGGCGCAGCGCCTCGTCTTCGTCCATGACGAGCACCTCGTCGAAGAAGCGGTCGATGGGCTCGCGAAGCGATGCGAGCGCGCCGATCACCGCGGTGAAGTCTCCAGCGGCAAGCGCATCGGAAACCCGCTGCTGGGCCTGGTCGGTCGAGGTAAGCAAGTTCGCCTCTGCCTCACCTAGAAGCGCGGAATCAACCTCGACACCGAGCGATGCGTCGGCAAGGTGGCTCGCGCGGGCGTAGGCGGTTGCCAGGTTCTCGAAGGTCGCGGCATCGTTGGCGCGAGCGTCCTCGAGCGCATGAGCGAGCGCAAGATAGCTCGCCGGGACACGCACGGAGCCAGCGGAAACGGCAGCAACGACGTCCACGGAGACGCCCTCGTCGCGCGTCATCTGCTCCATACGGCCCTTGATGAAGGCGCAGACGGCAGCTTGAACCTCATCGGCATCGAACTGGATGCCCTGGGAAGCGTAGGAAGCGAGCGCGTGCGCGACGAGCTCCTCGTAGCCGCACCCCAGACGGCTGCGCAGGATGTTGAGCAGGCCGATAGCGGAGCGGCGAAGCGCGAAGGGATCCTTGGAACCGGTCGGGGGCTCACCGATCGCGAACATACCCGCAATGGTATCGAGCTTGTCGGACACGGCCACGATGCATCCGGCAATGCCCTCAGGAAGCTCGTCGCCGGCGAAGCGCGGGCGGTAGTGGTCGCGAATCGCAGCGGCAACGGCGTCGGTCTCGCCAGCGGCCTGTGCATAGTAACCGCCCATGACGCCCTGCTGGCTTGTGAACTCGACCACGGCGCTGGAGACGAGGTCGGCCTTGCAGAGGTGCGCGGCACGAACCGCGTCGGCGGTCACCACGGCATCGCAGCCGGCGGCGCGGGCAACTTCGCCGGCAAGGGCCTCGATGCGCTCGCTCTTCTGCAGCACGGTGCCAAGCTTCTCCTGGAAAACGACGCTCGCCAGGCGCTCGCGGAACTCCTCGAGCGAGACCTTGAGGTCCTCGTCGTAGAAGAACTTCGCATCGTACAGGCGGGCGCGGACCACGCGCTCGTTGCCGTCGATGATGGTGTCGGCGCACTCAGGGCGGCCGTTAGCCACGACCACGAACTCGCGGGTCAGCTGGCCTTCGGTGTCGTAGATAGGGAAATATCGCTGGTTGGAGAGCATGGACTCGCAGATGATCTCGTGCGGGACCTGCAGGAACTCTTCGTCGAAAGTTCCCACGACCACCGTCGGCCACTCGCAGAGGTTCACGACCTCATCGAGTACCTTCTTGGGCGTGTCCACATGGGCCCCACCGCGCTCTGCCTCGACCTGAGTGATGCCGGCAGCGATGACCTCGCGGCGGCGCTCCTCAGAAAGAACGCCGGCGGCTTCGAGTACCTGCTCGTAGACGGCGGGCTCTGCCACCTCGTGCTCACCCGGCCCGAGCACACGATGACCACGTGTGGTGTTCGCGCTCGTTACATCGGCATAATGAACGGGAATGACCTCGGTGCCCAGCAGCGCGCAGATCCAGCGGATAGGGCGCACGAAGGTCTCGTGCGTCGAGCCCCAGCGCTGGCTTCGGTAGTTGGGCCACTCGAGCCCAGCGATAATGCGCTCGCACAGGGCGGAAAGCAACGGCATCGCGGGAGCGGAAGGAATGTTGCGTTCGGCGAACACATAGGTGCGGCCATCGGTATCCTCGCGCTGCACAAGCTCAGCGGCGGTCATGCCGCACTTGCGAGCGAAGCCCTCGGCAGCCTTGGTGGGATTGCCGTCGGCATCGAAGGCGATGTTGGCCGCAGGGCCGCGCTTGACCTCATGCACCTCGTCCGTCGCCGTGGCAACAGCGTCAACCAGCACGGCCAGGCGGCGCGGCGAAGACACGACACGCACGGCGCCATGGGCCAGGCCGGCCTCGGTGAGGCCGCGCTCCATGAGCGGGCTAAGCTGCTTCACAGCGTTCATGAGCGGCGCGGACGGCATCTCCTCGGTGCCGATCTCGAATAGCAGGTCCTTGGTCTCGGCCATTTATGCCACCTCCCCTTCCCGGGCGTCGTCGTTTGCATCAGCACCAGCGACCTCGGCAAGGTAGGCCTCGCAGCAGGCCTTGGCCACGGTGCGCACGCGCAGGATGTAGTTCGCGCGCTCCACAGCGGAAAGCGCGCCACGCGCGTCAAGGATGTTGAAGGCGTGGCTGCACTTCATAACGCAGTCGTACGCCGGCAGCGGCAGCTTGGCATCCAGGCAGGAATGGCACTCGCGCTCGTAGTCGTCGAACTTCTGGCGCATCATGGGCACGTCGGCGACCTCGAAGTTGTACGCGCTGAACTCGCGCTCGTTCTCCAAGAAGACCTCGCCGTAGGTCATGGGCGTGCCATCGGGCAGATAGCTCCACACCAAGTCGTAGACGGAGTTCACGCCTTGCACGTACATGGCCAGGCGCTCAAGGCCATAGGTGATCTCGACGGGGACGGGGTCGACCTCGATGCCGCCCACCTGCTGGAAGTAGGTGAACTGCGTGACCTCCATGCCGTTCAGCCAGACCTCCCAGCCAAGGCCCCAGGCACCAAGCGTGGGGCTCTCCCAGTCGTCCTCGACGAAGCGAACATCGTGCTCAGCCGGATCGATGCCGATTGCTTTGAGCGAGTCGAGATAGAGCTCCTGGCTGTTCACCGGCGAGGGTTTGATGAGAACCTGGAACTGGTAGTAGTGCTGCATGCGGTTAGGGTTCTCGCCGTAGCGACCGTCGGCGGGACGGCGGCAAGGCTGCGCGTAGCAGGTGCGCCAAGGCTTAGGACCCAAGCTTCGCAGGGTCGTCGCGGTATGGAACGTACCGGCACCCACCTCGGAGTCGTACGGCTGCATGATGACGCATCCCTGCTCGCCCCAATAGCGTTGGAGCGAAAGGATGATGTCTTGGAAGGTACGAACGCTCGTGTCCATGCCTTGCCTACCCTTCTGGTTTCTGATGAATAGAAAGCTAAGATCGCGTTGAGGAAAGGTGCTGCGCCGGAGCTGGCTTACACCCCGCCCAACCGGTCAAAAGGCCAGTACCGGAAGAACACCACGGCAATGAGGTCGTCTTCGGGAACCGCGCCGAAATAACGTGAATCGGCGGAGTTCTCGCGGTTATCGCCCATAACCCACACGCAACCTTCTGGCACCGTATAGGGGAACCCAACTGAGACCCCTTCCGCCTGCGCCGCAAGCGGATAGCTGTCGCCTTGCGCATAGGCCTCAGAAAGCGGTTCGCCGTCTACGTACACCACGCCGCCCTGAAGGTCGACGGTCTGGCCCGCGGTCGCGATGACGCGCTTCACGAGGATATCGTGGTCCGAGCCGCCGTCGGGGTTACGGAAGACGACGATGTCGCCTTGGTTCACTCCCATCCCAAGGTTGATGGTGACCTTTTGAGCCAGCACCTGGTCGCCCACCTCGATCGTGGGCTCCATCGAGCCCGTGGGGACTCGGTAGGGTTCCACGACGAACCACCGGATGAAGATGAAGAACACGAAGACGAGCGCGAAGATGATGACCCACTCGAGGAGGCTCCTCACAAATGAATGCTGCTGCGGTACCACGGTTGCACTCCTAAGCGTTCTGTTGACTGGGCCCATGATAGCGCGCGATAAGCTCCTCTGCGAGGGCGCGCTCTGAGTCCGTGAGGCGTGCGGAAGAAATCAGGTCTGGACGCCAGCGGCACGTGCGATCGATTGCGTTCTCGCGACGCCAGGCATCGACCTTGGCATGGTCTCCAGAAAGGAGAACATCCGGAACGGCCGCCCCCTCAAATTCGGCGGGGCGCGTGTACTGGGCGTATTCCAGCAGACCACCCGAATCGCCTGTGGCAAACGATTCATCCACGCTGCTCATCGCGTCGCCGAGCGCACCGGGCAATAAGCGCACCACGGCATCGGTTACCACCATAGCGGCAAGCTCCCCACCGGTAAGAACGTAGTCCCCGATCGAGATCCGCTCATCGGCAAGGTCGTAGGCGCGCTCGTCGATACCCTCATAGCGACCGCACACAAACAGCAAGCGCTCCTGCATTGCAAGCCGCTCAGCTGCAGCTTGGGTAAAGGGCGCGCCGCACGGTGTGAAGAACACGACGTGCGGGCGCGGGCCCGAGCTTGCGATGGAACGTACCGCCTCATAGATGGGAGGGGCCTTCATGAGCATGCCCTGGCCGCCGCCATAAGGCTCGTCATCGACCGTACGATGCCGGTCGTGGGTCCAGTCTCTCAGATCATAGGCCCTGAAATCGAAGATGCCCGCCTGTCGGGCGCGTCCAAGGATGGATGTCGACATAACGGGCTCGAACATCTCGGGAAAGACGGAAAGCGTCTCGATGAGCATCATGCTTGGTCCACTTCCCCCGTTCGGTCGCTTCCTTGGCGCGCCTTCGAAACGGCACGTTCGTTCATGACCTGTTGAATCTTGCTGGTGTCGATCAGGCCATCCATGATATGGGTGCTGAGTGGTCCCGTAGGCGGAATCTCGTCCATCGCTTCTTCGATGATGGGAACGAGCACCTCGCCAAAGGGGCCTTCGATCTCGAGCACATCGTTGGCCGGAGTCTCGATAACGCCGGTAATGCAGCCGAGTTCACCAAATCGGACATCTACGACGTTGCGCCCGACAAGATCTTCCCATGCAGCCTCGAAGCCATCGAGGACGACATCCTCAGCGTGCGCGAGCACATAGCAGCCCTTGATGGACTCTGCTCCATCGATCCCCTCGATACCGCTGAAAGCAACGAGCCAATCCTGACCGGTATCCGTAACCGAACGCACGGTGCAGAAGCGGTCACGCTCGAATGCCGGTGGCGTGAGCGCAACCTCCATCCCGGGCTCCAGAACAAAGGGAAGGCCACGTACCGCACGTACGATGACCTCCCCGCGTTTCCCATGCGGACGAACCACACGGGCTATGTTGCGATAGGCGCTCGACACGATGACCTAACCCAAGACCTCGACCTCGACGGATGTGCCAAGACGAGCTGCAAGTGCACGAGCAAGCGTGCGAATCGCCTTGATGGTGCGGCCATGGCGGCCGATGACCTTGGCGACATCGGGCTCGGAAACCGTGATCTCGATGACCGAGGCGTTATCGCCATCGATAACCTCGAGGCTCACGGCATCAGCATCATCGACGATGCTGAGCACGAGGTACTCGACGAGATCGGCGATGCGATCGGAAAGCTCGGCCTCGGTTGCGGCAGCCACCGCCTGCTCCTCGGCCACGATGCCTACTCCTCGGTGGCAGCCTCAGCCTCGGCAGCCTTCGCGGCCTCGGCTTCCTTGGCAAGCTGCTTCTTGGACTTCTTGGCTACGGTCTCGGTCTTCGGACCCTCCTCGGCAGCCTTCATGAGCGCTGCGACGGCATCAGTGAGCTGGGCGCCCTTGCTCTGCCAATCGTTGATCTTCTCGATATCAAGGCTGATCGTCTTGGGAGAGGTCAGCGGATTGTAGCGGCCCACCTCCTCGATGAAGCGGCCATCACGCGGGGAACGGGAATCGGCCACGACGACGCGATAGTACGGACGCTTCTTAGAGCCGTGACGAGCAAGGCGAATCTTGACTGCCAATGAAAACTCCTCCAACCATGCAGCCAAAAAGGCTGCGACTACAGACAAACAGGTTGTAATAATACGCCAACGGAGCGGGCAGGTGAAGTGCAAGCAGGCAACTTCTTCGGTATTTCCGCAGGCTCCTCCATATCTTACGCATGAAATCTAAGAATGCAAGCCCGTGCGGTATTGCGATCCTATACGTCACTCGGTTTATTTTGGTTGAGGAACTTGTCGGGCCTCACCAGGTCGTCGCCGAAGCGTGCCGCTCGGCCGAAATTCACCGCGCCGTTGCCAAAGCGCTCTCGCACCTTGTCGACGGCGACCGAAAGCTCTCGCTTGCTGCTCGATACGGCTCCGCGCTCGTCGACCTCGCAGAACAGGTCCGTCTGAACGTCGCCATCGCACCTGAAATCGCTCATGCAGATACCGAGCAACCTAATATGCGTTCCTTCCGTCCAGATCTCGTCCATAAGCGAGCGCGCGACGGAGACGAAGATGTTCTCGTCGTCGGTGGCATGCGGCAGACGGCGCTGGATCGTGCGGCCACTGCCGTAAGAATACTTGACCTTCACCGTAACCGTGCGACCCGCCAGCCCGCGCCTGCGCAACCGGCGCCCGACCGATTCACCGAGCAGGGCAAGAGCCGCATCGATATCATCGCGTTCGGTAAGATCTTGGGCAAAGGTGCGCTCGTTGCTTACGGACTTCGTCTCTTCAGGAGCATCGATGGGGGCAACGCCGCTTACCTCAAGGCCTGCGGCGCGATCATGCATAAGCTGTGCGTTCGATCCGAACACCGTGACGAGGCGCGCCACAGGGGCGGCAGCGAGCTGGCCCAAGGTGTAGATGCCCATCCTCTTGAGCGATGCCTCCGCCGATGTACCGATGCCGCTCATGGCGCGCACCGGCAACGGCTCTAGGAAGTTTTCCTCGGTGCCGGGCGGAACAATCGTGAGCCCGTGCGGCTTATCGCGATCGCTCGCGATTTTAGCGACCGTTTTACTGGTTCCAAGTCCAATTGAGCATGTGATGCCGAGCTCGCTCACGCGGCGCGATATGCGGCTCGCAATATCGATTGGGTTCTCGCGCGAGAAGCGGCCCGGCGTGATGTCGAAGAACGCTTCATCGATAGAAACCTGATCGACAAAGGGCGTCTCATCGGCCAAGATGTCCATGACCTTTGCGCTCATCTCGCGGTAGCGATCGAAATGTCCGCTCGTCCAAATGGCATGGGGGCACAAGCGCTTAGCCTGGGCGGAAGGCATGGCTGAGTGGACACCGTAGGGTCGCGCTTCGTATGAAGCGGTGGAAACGACGCCGCGCCCCTCGGGGGATCCCCCTACGATAACGGGCTTACCGCGCCATTCAGGGTGATCGAGCTGCTCCACGCTCGCAAAGAAGGCATCGAGGTCCATAAGCCCGATGGCTGGACCTCGCCAATTACCGAAGAGCTCGAAGATGTCTTCCACCGCGCACCGCTCCCCCATGATCACGGGCACCCATGAGTGCCCAGAGCGCTCTTAGACCAAGTCGAGCGAAAGCTGCGGAGCATCTCCCCAGAGCTTCTCGAGCCGATAGTACTCGCGCGCCTCAGGAGTAAACACATGAACGACAACCGAGCCGTAGTCCATGAGAATCCACGTCCGCTGATCGCGGCCCTCGATGGAGAACGGATGCTCTCCGCATGCCTTGGCCACCTGCTCCTCGATTTCATCGACGATCGTATCGACCTGGCGGTTGTTGAATCCGGTCGCAATCATGAAGAAGTCACATACATCGGAAAGCTCAGTGAGGTCGAGCACGACGACGTCCTCAGCCTTCTTATCGAATGCAGCCTGCGCAGCGGCGCGAGCGACCTCTTCGGCGGCAACACCCGAAGAAGAAAGCGAGGCCGCGGAGCGATCAACCGAGGCTACGGACTCATCGCGCTCGGGCATGGCGTCAGAGCGGTCGATGGGCTCGATGAGGGCATCGGTGGCGTCGGTTGCGTTTTCCTGGTTCATAGCGTCCTTTCGTTCTGGTCAATCATGTCATAGTGGTCAAAACGGGACTGTCCCATTTTGGGTCAAAACGGGACAGTCCCGTTTTGACCCATTGGCCACTATGACACGTACCTATTTTGACAGTACGTAGTGGTTATAGATGTCGAGGGCCGTAGGATAGAGATATCTCCCAGATTGAATCACATAGACGAGACCTTGGGAGAAGCACGCGAAAAAGAGCTCGGGCAGCGACGAGACCCCCACCATCGACCTGAGCTCGACAGCATAGCTACCGTGGCGACCGGGTTCGATGGCATCGGCCACGAAGACCACCATATCAAGCGGCGTCATGTCGCACGCCCCTACCGTGTGTCGATCGATGGCTTGAAAGACGCTAGCCGGAAGCTCCGGAAAGAGCTCGGGCAGCTCGCGCGCGGCAACAGGACCATGGAGGAGCGGAGCCGCAAGCTCGGGGGAACCTGCCACATCCACGCCGTAGCGAATGGCGCGCGCAACCACCTCGTCGCTTGATAGCACCTTGTCCCAGTCGTGAAGCAGACCAGCTGCAACCGCTTCGAAGCGATTGACACCATAGCATCGGGCAAGCTTATCGGCCGTGCGCGCAACACCGAGCGAGTGCGCATGGCGTTTGCGCGCCTCCTTCATGCGCACATCTAGCAGCCCTTCAATGCGTTCAAGCTCGAGCAGCTCGTTTTCGGCAAACCCCAAGGTAGAGGAAACTGATCCCTGTTCGCGGGACATGGTCACGCATCCTTTCGGCGGCTATCGCTCTTGCGGTAGAGATGGTTCTTGCGAATATACCCAATCACCGATTCCGAAGTGAGGTATCGAGCGCTTTTCCCGAGCGCCACGCGCTGTCGGATATTCGTCGAGCTGATCGCAAGGGCAGGAATCTCGATGTAGCGAACATCGAACGGAAACCCTGATGCCTCGATGCGCTCACGCGCTTGTGTGATATCGTATCCAGGCCTGGTAGCTGCGATAAGGGTCGCAAGCTCGGCGATTTGCCCTGCATCACGCCATGAGACGATATCGAGAATCGCGTCAGCGCCGGTGATGAAGTAGAGGTGGACGTTGCTCGGATATTGCTCGCGCAGATAGGTGAGCGTATCGACGGTGTAGGTCACGCCTTCGCGATCAATCTCGAGCCTGCTCGTGTAGAAAGCCTCGTTCGCAGCTGTCGCGAGCACTGTCATCGCATACCGGTCCTCGGGGCTCGAGACCTCCTGATCGAGCTTGAAAGCCGGCGAGCCCGCGGGCATGAAGAGCACGAGGTCGAGACCGAGCGCCTCGCGAGCCTGCTCGGCGGTGACCAAGTGTCCATAATGGATGGGGTCGAACGTTCCGCCCATGATGCCGAGCCGGTACGTTCGATTCGGATCGCTCCCGATCTCGGGAAGCGCAAGCTTCTTTCGCCCATCCATGAGCATCTAGCCCTTCTCGTCGACCGCGGCCCTGAGGGCCTCGTCCTCCTCAACAAGGATAGCATCCCCGTCATCTTCTTCAGGGAACTCTTCGGCCCCCTCGAAACTGAAAGCTCGTCCTACGATGCGGACCTCATCGCCAGCGCGACAGCCCGCAGCCTCGAGGGCGTCGTCTACACCCATGCGCGAGAACCGACGCTGCAGGTAGATGATGGCCTCTTCGTTTTCCCAGTCGGTCTGCACCACCAAGCGCTCGACCTGGGTGCCCGTGACGCGAAATGCGCCCGGCTCCTCTTGGAACACCTGGAAGCGCCTCTCGCGCTCACGGCGACGACGCTCCCAGCGCTCATCGTAGACGACGGGATCTTCCGTGCTCGACAGCTCGGAGCGAAGGCGTGCCACGAGCTCGCCAACGGAGAGCATGAGCGTGTTCATGCCGGCACCGGTGACGGCAGAAACCGCAAAGAACATATGGCCATCGGCAAGAGCCGCCTGCTTGAGCTCGGCCACGCGGTCGGTCATGCCGGAAACGTCGCATTTGTTCGCCACGACGACCTGAGGCCGCTCGGAAAGCTCGACCGCATAGCGGCGAAGCTCCTCGTTGATAACGCGGTAATCCTCTACGGGATCACGCCCTTCGAAGCCGCCGGTGATATCGACGACGTGCATGATGAGCGCGGTGCGTTCAATGTGGCGGAGGAACTGGTGGCCCAGCCCCTTACCCTCGCTCGCACCCTCGATGAGGCCGGGAACATCGGCGACGACGTAGGAATACTCACCTGCGCGCACGACACCGAGGTTAGGAACGATCGTGGTGAAGGGGTAGTCGGCGATTTTGGGCCGCGCTGCACTCATATGCGCGATAAGCGAGCTCTTCCCCACCGATGGCAGGCCAACGAGCGCGGCGTCGGCCATGAGCTTCATCTCGAGCTCGATCCAATGCTCCTGCGCCGGCTCACCAAGCTGGGCAAAAGCAGGCGCGCGGCGGACCGAGGTGACAAAATGCGTGTTACCAAGACCGCCGGCACCGCCCGGGGCAACGATCACGCGCTCACCATCATGGGTAAGATCGGCGATCTCGAAAACAGGCTCCTGCGTATCGGGATCGAGCTCACGCACGACGGTGCCCACGGGCACGCGCAGGATGAGATCCTCCCCCGCCTTACCGTCTTTGCGAGCGCCCTTGCCGTGAGTACCGCGCTCCGCACGAAAATGGTGCTTGTAGCGATAGTCGATGAGCGAAGAGAGCTGGGCGTCGGCCTGAATGATGACGTCTCCGCCACGGCCGCCGTCGCCGCCGTCTGGTCCGCCCTTGGGCACATGGGCCTCTCGCCTGAACGACATGCAGCCGGCGCCGCCGTCGCCGCCTTTGACGTTGATGCGACTTATATCGGTAAACTGGGGCATCGTGCCTCGCTTTCAAAAAACGGGAGACCCCTGGGTATCCAGTGGGCCTCCCGAATATGCATGCGTATGAAGGGGCTGTTACGCAGTGGCAGCCGGATGAACGCTCACGCGATGCTTCACACCGCGCTTGTACTCAACGGTACCGTCAACGAGCGCGAAGAGGGTATCGTCCTTGCCGCGGCCCACATTCTCACCGGGGTGGATGTGCGTGCCACGCTGACGGACGAGAATCGTGCCCGCAGTGACGGTCTGGCCACCGAAGCGCTTGCAGCCAAGACGCTGACCGCGGGAATCGCGGCCATTACGGGAGGAACCGAGTCCTTTTTTGTGTGCCATGTCCTACCTACTCTCTCGAAGCCGCGAGCTACTCGGCGGCGGGAGCCTCGGCCGCAGCCTCGGCATCCTTGGTGGTCTTACGGGCAGCGCGCGAGGTAGCCTGGACCTTGGTGATCTTGACCTTGGTGAGCTGCTGGCGATGGCCCTTGAGACGATGATAGCGCTTGCGCTTCTTGAACTTGAAGACAAGCTGCTTCTCGCCCTTGAACTGATCGACGATCTCGGCCGTGACCTTGGCCTTGGCAAGCTTAGCAGGATCGGTGACGATCTTCTTGCCGTCGTTCAGGAAGAGGACGGGGAGCTCGACCTTGGAGCCGACCTCGGCGTCGATCTTCTCGACGGTGATGACATCGTCCTGAGCGACCTTATACTGCTTGCCGCCTGTTGAAACGATTGCGTACATCTTTAGCCCTTCATGCATCTGGTAGTGCAACGGTCGAACATAATAGCAGCTGCGTATTCGTGCGTCAACGGATATTCGCAGAGTCTCCGCAACTCAAGGTAGCCGCTTTTACACATGGTCCGCAGCATCAAACAGTCCTCGCCCTGTAGGCTTTGGCTACAGGGCTGCGAAACTCGCTGCGGACCATATGTAAAAGCGGCCAAAACAGGACTCCGCCAACGGCAAGCAGCAAGTTCGGCTTCACGACTATCTCAAACTCATCAAGCAGCGGCAAGACGCGCTCAGTGCACGTGAAGCGGGTCGAGGTGGGCGCCTTCGTCGGAAAGGGCGTACTGGGCGGTACGGGTCACCTCGTAGCGGGGGATTCGGGCAAGATGCTGGGTGCCCGTGGAGTGAATGGGTGCGTCCGGTGTTCCGTCGAGGTAGTTGTTGAGCGCCCCCACGAGCACTTCGGGTCGCAACGCACCGTCGTTATCCATGCGGGTATCGAGCGTGAGCAGGAAATGGCCCTCCCCCGCCTGCGCGAGCGTATAGCCCGCAAGGGTTCGCGTGAGATCCAGGCTCTTCTCCTTCTTGCCGCGCAGATACGCTATGGTGCCTTGAGCTCGGATGGCTTCCAATGCCTCGCGGACCATGCTCTCGGTAACCGATGCGTCACCAGT
The DNA here is from genome assembly GCF_009676995.1 of Enorma shizhengliae. Classification (NCBI taxonomy): domain Bacteria; kingdom Bacillati; phylum Actinomycetota; class Coriobacteriia; order Coriobacteriales; family Coriobacteriaceae; genus Enorma; species Enorma shizhengliae. The sequence continues at coordinate 96,472 of NZ_VTFZ01000007.1, read as the reverse complement.
CCACAGGTTGACTGCGTACTCAGCGCAGGTGATGAAGGCCGTCAAAGCGGCAGCGCGCACGTCAACGTATCCCGCCTTGACAGGAGCAAGGTCAACGGGAGATGCCGCCTTAAGACGCTCGAAAGCTTCGTTTGGGGGAACGAGCTCGGTTAGGAACACGTCGTACCATTCGCAATCCGAGGCAGTCCCCACCGGCAACGCCGAGGAGAAACCTGCCCGCATATGGGGTGAAAAGCCCTGGGTGACGGCATAGGGAAGCTGGGCTCGCCTGATGATGCGCTCAATGGTGTGAAGCACCTCGAGATGCCCGAGGTAGCGAAGGCGCCCCTGCTTGACATAGCGAACCCGCAGGCGAAAGAGGGTCTGCTCGCTCACGAACGATCACCTACCAAAACGTTACTCACTCCGAGCGTGGGGCAGATACCGCACCCGGTGCAGGATGAGCGCGTACAATCCGCCGTCGTGATGCCAGCGAGGGCACGGCGCCACTCGCGCTCCAAAAAGCCACGCGACTCGCCAGGACTCACATGCTCCCAGGGAAGCCGGGCGTCGAGCTCAAACGGGTCCCGCGCGACGGCGCGCAAGTCGACGCCCGCATCGCGTGCCGCCTCGAGCCAACGGTCAAGCGAGAACTGCTCCGTCCACGCATCGAAGCGCGCTCCACGCTTCCACGCGCCCATGATAACGGGAAGCATGTCTCGTCCGCCTCTCGAGAGAGCGGCTTCGATGAGCGAGGTGGCGGCATCATGGTAATGGACGCGAATTGCCCGGTCGTGGACGCTGTCGAGCAGGAGCTTCTGGCGCCTACGGACCTCGTCGTCATCGAGCTGGCCGCACCATTGGAACGGCGTGTGCGCCTTGGGGATGAAGACCGAGACTGAGATTGAAACCGAAGGCCCGCCGCGCTGACCTTTGGGAACGACCTCACGGCCGATCTGGAGAACACGCTCAGCAAGCTCGCCGATGGCGACGATATCTTCATCGCGCTCGCCGGGGAGCCCCATCATGAAGTAAAGCTTGCAGCGGCGCCACCCGGCTTCGAAGGCGGCACGCGTAGCGCGCTCCAAGTCTTCCTCAGTAACGTTCTTGTTGATGATGTCGCGCATGCGCTGGCTGCCGGCCTCGGGAGCAAAGGTGAGCCCACCCTTCTTCTCGCCCGCGACTTGAAGGGCCATGTCAACGCCGAAGGAATCCAGTCGCTGCGAAGGAATGGAGACCGAAATCCCTGTGTCTTGCAGGTTGCGATTCAAGCGCTCGAGAATCTGCGAGCAGCAGGAATGGTCGGTAGTCGAAAGCGAGGTGAGCGAGACCTCGTCGTAGCCTGTCTCCTTAAGGCCTCGCGAAACAGCTGCAACGATTTGATCGGGCGTGCGCTCTCGAACGGGGCGGTAGGTGATTCCCGCCTGGCAGAAGCGGCACCCGCGCGCGCACCCGCGCAGCACCTCGATCGAGAGGCGGTCATGCACAAGCTCCGTGTAAGGAACGACAGATTGACTCACCGGATCGGTCGCACCGAAATCGGCAACGACGCGTTTGTACACAACGTCGGGCACATGCTCTCCCGTGCGAGGAACGGTGTAGCCATGCACGGTGCAAGTTCCCTCGTGAGACACCTCATAAAGCGAGGGCACGTAGGTCCCCGGCACGCAAGCAAGGGCACGCAGCACCTCCGTACGCGAGGCACCCGCATCACGGAGGCGGCGGTGCTCGCGGCAGAGCTCAACGATATGCTCCTCACCCTCGCCGATGAGGATGCAGTCGAAGATCTCGGCAATCGGTTCAGGGTTATAGACGGAGGGTCCCCCGGCAATGACAAGCGGGTCGTCTTCCCCGCGTTCACAGGCAAGAAGCGGAATGCCGGCCAAATCGAGCGCCTCGAGGTAGTTGGTTGCGGCCATCTCGTGTGGGACATGCAGCCCCACCACGTCGAAGGACGCTACGGGCGCCGCCCCCTCAAGGGAAAGCAGCGGAACCCCTGCGGCGCGCATCTCATCTGCCATGTCGATCCAGGGAACATACGAACGCTCGCATGAAATACCATCTTCGCGGTTGAGCGCAGCGTACAGGATGGCAATGCCCTGGTTAGGAAGACCGACTTCGTAGACATCCGGATAAATCAGGCACGCGCGATAATCGGCTTCCTGCGAAGACCGGGTACCCCATTCATGGTCGATATAGCGGCTCGGTTTCTCCACGCGAGCAAGTAAAGGTTGAAGCTGATCGAAGCAATCGCGATAAGCGGTGCGCACGGCACTCCTCTCATACCGATCAATAGAGGCATGGACCATACAAGGCCACGGATGAAGGCAAACGGGGGCAAAGGTTAGCGAGCGCTGCGGTTAACCGCCGCCTCCTGCACTCCGGTGGGGTCTGCGGAACCCGATGCCGTCACGCTGCGAGCGAACGAGACCACACGAGACACGCGGGCGTTCACGGGAGCGTAGTCGATCCCGCGCTCATACGCGCTTGCGAGTGCCCGCCCCATGGCATAGGTTCCTCCAGCAGCCACAAGCGCCTTGACGACGAAGGAAAGCCTGGGGGTAAGGCGGCAAAGGCCCTTAGCAGCCAAGCGAAGCAGAAGGCCGGAGCCCACAACAGCGGCGACCTCGTAACCGCGTTCCGGTTCAAGCTTATAGCCGAAGACAGCTGCGAGCTTAAGCACCATGCCGATCTCAGCAATCGTCATCACCGGAAAATCCGCACCCGGAATGAAGAAGAGCGCGCCGGTAGCCATGTTCGTGAGCGCGCAAGAGGTGATGATGCGGTTCGCAGCAGCGATGCGCATGAACGGGAAATTAGCTGCAAAGGCGACGTCCTTCTCGGTGCGGTCCAAGATCCAGCGAGCAAGCGTCTCAAGCAGATAACTCGCATCAGTAGCCGCGATAAGTCCGAGCATGGGGGTATCGGCGGTAATGAACGGCACCTCGATGCTCGATTCGGCAACCACGGCGACCGGGGCACCCGCCACGAGCATCTCCTGCACGGCGGGCTGAAGACGCTCGGATCCGCACGAAAGCACAAGTACGACGTCGGTGTCGGCGCGAACCTCGATCGGCGCCCCACCCAAGCGCTCCACACGTACGAGAGCAGACGTCGTCTGCGGAACGAGCGCGTCGCGCACCGTCTCAATGACGAACGGCGATGCGGAGCTGTCAACATAGACCGCCACGCGCACCGGCGTATCGGAATCCTTCTTTGCCGATGCACCCAGCTTAAGCGCCTGGGCAAGCGCATCGATCGGTAGCCTCATCGCACGTCCCATACCTTCCCAAACCGCTTATCGGGCGCCCCTGCGACGCCAGATCGATTGGATGATGCCGATAATCAAGCACTGGACAATCATAGACGAAGATCCGAAGCTGATGAATGGCAGCGGGATACCCGTGATGGGCATAAGCCCGATGCACATGCCGATGTTCTCAAAAATCTGGAATAGCCACATACCAACGAACCCAACGCACACGAGGCGGTAGAAGAGCGATTCGCATTTGATGGCGATGCGAATGGTTGAGAACATGAGCAGGGCGAAGAGAGCGAGGAGCACGAAGGCGCCGGCAAAACCGAATGTCTCGCAGAGCAGAGCGAACACGAAGTCGGTATGCGCCTCAGGCAGGAAGCCCGAGGTGGATTGCGTCGCATTGCCTATTCCTTTTCCGAAAAACCCGCCCGAGCCTACGGCGATGAGGGACTGCTGCAGATTGTACCCCGCGCCGGAGGTATCGGCCTCGGGATCGAGGAACACAAGTAGGCGGTTCATCTGGTAGTTCTTGATAAATGAGCGGCTATCACCCAGAACGCCGTCGATGATGGAATCGGTCGCGAGCATGAGCGAGACGAGTCCGATGATGAGCGCGAGGGTCATAAGAACCCATTCCTTGCGCGCTCCGCTCATCATGATCACGATGGCACCCGAAACGAACACGACGAGGCCGCTTCCCAGGTCGCCCTGAATGATGACGCATGCGAAGGGTATCGCGAGCATGCCGCACAGCTTGACGTAATCACGGAGCGTGTCGATCTTGCCATGGTACTGCGCCCCGAGCGCCGACATGAAAAAGATCGTCACGACTTTCACGAGCTCGACGGGCTGGAAGGTAAGGTTGATTAACGGGATGCGTATCCAGCCCGTCATGCCCATGGCGCTGTACTGAAGGCCTGGTACGTTGGGCAGGAACACCAAGACGATATCGATGACCAAAAGTACGGTCGAGAGGTTTTGGAGATTGGAGAAGTCGACGAACCGCCAGGTGAGAAACGCGAGAACGACGCCGATGCCGATACCGAGCAGATGGCGCGAAAAAGATGCATCCGCTATCGAGAGCGACGCCGTCCAGATGACAACGGTGCCAAAGAGCAGAAGGCCGACCCACGCGACGAGGACACCAAGATGGACCTGGGAGCGGAAGGAGCTCCTTGCCGAGCTCAACGTCTTGTTCACGCGCGACAGGCTGTCTTTGCCGCGAGGGGCTGCATGAGATCCAGCAGGCATGGCTCCTCCTTCCTAGCGGGTCGTATCGCTGAACGAGACGGCAGCGTCGTCGGGCGAGTCGTAGATCACGCCCAGAACGTGGCGCACGGCGTGCAGCGAGGTCGTTGCGCCGTACCCGCCCTGTTCGACCAAACTTGCAACAACGTATTTCGGGTCGTCGGCCGGAGCATACACGATGAACCATGAGTAGGGATCCTCACCCGACTTCTCGCCCGTTCCGGTCTTGCCGGCAACGCGAACCGGCAGATTGGTGAAGTGCGCCGTCGTACTCGGGGTCTCCTCATAGATGACGCCTTCAAGTGCGTCGTGCACGAGATCGAGCTCGCTCTGATCGTTCACCTCGGCGGTCAGGCGCTCCTTGGTGCCAGACTCGTTGTAGAGATAGGCATCGCCCTCGCCATCGCGTGCGACGGCAGAGAGGAAGACGTGCGGCGTGTATTCCAAGCCGTTCATGGCGATGCCGCCATACCCCGTAGCCATCTGCAGCGGCGTGACCAAGATATCGCCCTGGCCGATAACGATGTTCGTCATGTCTCCCGGGTTCCAAGCCCGATCCTCATCCGAATAACTTGAGAAGTACTCGTTCTTCCATTCAGCATCGGGCACGCGACCAGACGCCTCGCTCGGCAGGTCGACACCGGTTTTGGAGCCAAGGCCCCAGCGACGGAACATCTCCTGCAGGCCCTCGGGATGCTCCTCGTCGTAGTAGAAATCATGGCCGATGTCGTAAAAGACCGGGTCGCATGAATACACGATGCCGTTTCTGAGGTTCAACGGGCCATGGCCGCTGTGGTTCCAGCAGTACTTGCCGTACGCTTCGCCGTTGCCCGTCCACCAGCCAGTGCAGTTGGTCGTTCGGGAAGACGAATAGATGCCATACTCAAGTCCGGCGAGCGCAGAGAACGCCTTGATGGTCGAGGCTGACATGTACTGACCGCCAACCGCACGGTTGAGCAGCGGGTTTTTCGACTCCTCGCTATTGAGCTGCGACCAGATGTCAGACGAGACGCCGCCAACGAATACCGAAGGATCGAAGGTGGGCGCGCTCGCCAGGCCAAGGATCTCGCCGTTCGTGCAGTCGAGGCACACGCAGGCGCCGCATTGCGCGTTGCCGTAGCCCGCCCGATGCGCAACCTCGATGGCGTACGCCAGACCGTCTTCGCAAGCCTTCTGAATATTCACGTCGATGGTGAGACGGATATCGGAACCCGCGCGCGCGGGTACCTCCCCCACCTGTCCGGTAACGTTGCCAGAGGCATCGATCGTCACCGTCTGCTCACCGCGAATGCCTTGGAGCAAGCGCTCGTAGCGGCTCTCGACGCCGGCCTGGCCCACCACGTCGCCGGATCGGTATTCGATGCTGCCCTCGGTCTGCTCGGCCTTCTCCTGCTCCTGGAGTTGCTCTGAGGTGATGGTGCCGGTGTATCCGAGCACATGGCAGGCAAGGGTGCCGTAAGGGTACTCGCGCTCCGTGCGATCGGCAACGTAGACACCCGCGAACTCGCCAGCATGCTCTTGAATGTAGGCAACGGTCGAGCGGCGCACGTCGGTCGCGATCGTATGCTGGGCCTGCGCACCCTCGGTATTGTCCTGGATGTTGCGGCGAACGGCCACATAGGGCATGCCCAAGACATTTGCCAGGTGGCGAACGAGAACGGGGTCGTCAGCAAGATCGCGATATGCGGTCACCGCGAGCGACGCGCGATTGCGCACGAGCTCAACCCCGTTGCGGTCGAGGATGCGGCCGCGAGGGGCGGATGTGGTCACGGTTCTCGTGCGATTGCTTACAGCGAGCTGGTCATAATAATCCGAGCTCACCATCTGCATGCTCCAGAGCTTGGAGATGAGCGTTGCGAACATTGCGCCAACGCCTACGGCAAGCAGGGTAAACCTTCCCTTATACGCAAGCCCCTGCGTATTGCCCTCGCCCTCGGAGGCCTTCGGCTTGGTGCCGTTCTTGGTATCGAACGTGAATTTGCCCGAGTAGCCCCTCATGATAAGGAGCGACCCGATGATGGCGGCGACGAGGACGGCGCCGGCTATGATAACGACAAGCTGGGCATCCATTCCTCACACCCCCTAGCGCAGGTTTCGCAATCGCTTGCCCGAAGATGACGATTTAAAGCGCGTTCCGCCCTTCCCCTTAGCGGTGAAGCCCCCACGCCCTTGGTTGCCGCTTCCAGCAACCATGAGGAAGGGTACGGCGAGCGCACAGCTCAGCAACGCGGACATGAGCCCGTGGGCACCGAGCGAGACGAGAATATCACCCTCGTACCCCAAGAGCAGAAGACCGATGCCGTTGGCGAGGCACACGACAATCGAGAACACAAAGAAGAGACGAATCGACGTGCCCGAGAATCCCGTGGTGCCTGCATTGGAGACATGGGAAAGCGCAAACGACCCGATGGTGAGCAGCAGCGTCATGAGACCTACGGGCACCGATGCGGTAAGGTCGTAGAACAGGCCCGCGAAGAACCCGACGTACACCGCGCGGGGGGCGTTTCCCGTGAGCGCAAGGGTGCCGGCAAGCACCAGCATGGCGTTGAAGCGCCCGCCAAAGATGGAAATCTGGGGCGAGAGCGCTACCTGAATCACGCAGGCGACGACTGCAAGTATGACGAGCGTGCGCTGGCTCGGGCCCGAATCACGAAAATCCATGGCGCTCACCTACTCCCCATCCGAAGAGGAGCCGGAACCGTCTCCATCGCCACCGCTGCTGGAGCCAGAGTTGTCTGTGGATTCAGAAGATCCAGAGGAGCCTGAGCCAGATGTGCGCGACGTACCCTGCGGCGCATCGTTGGCCTGCGCCACCTCTTCATCGCTCGCCTGCTGATCAGAGGTGAGCGAGGTGATCACGAGAACCTCTTCGTTGTTCTCCGTATCCGATGAGGCGGGCGTGACGGTGATGGTGTAGTAGGTAGCATTCTCCTCGCGAACCACCGTAGAGACGGTGCCGAGCGGGAGGCCCTTGGGATAGACCCCGCCGATGCCCGAGGTGACGATGATGTCGCCCTCTTGCACATCAGCATCGGTGGTGACGTATTCCAAGCGGAGGGTGCCGTCGGGCTGGCCCTGCAAGATGCCCTGCGCCCGCGTGCTCTGAACCATGGCCGAGACGCCGGAATTCTCGTCGGTGATAAGACGAACGGTAGAGGTATTGGCGGAAACCTCGATAATCTGGCCGATAACGCCCGCAGAATTGCAAACGGGCATATTGATGGCAAAACCATCGGCGGAACCCTTATCGATGGTCACCGTACGCGACCATGCATCGCTCGATTCGCCGATGATGCGAGCGGCCGTGGATTCGAGATTGTACGTTGACTGCAGCCCGAGGAGGCTCTCAAGCCGCGAGGCGGTCTCCTGGGCCTCCGAAAGCTCGGCAACCTGAGCAGTGAGTTCCTCGTTTTGCGCTTTGAGATCGGAGAGCGTCTCCTGGGAGGCGGTGAGGTTCGAGAAGACGTTGCCGAGTGCGTTGAAGGGGGAAGCGACAACCGAGCCGGCGTAGCGCACCGGGCTCGTGATCGTGGTCACCACGGAGCGTACCCCATGGATGGGGCCGGATTCCCCTTCACGGATGTAAAACGTGAGGAGCAGGATCGATATGACGCACAGAACAATGACGGGGCGCAGCCCCGTCGATTGTCTGCGATTGTTCAGGCTGGTGGAAAACCCCTGCGAGCGCGGCACGAACGATGTTCCCCCTTAGGCGTTGCTCTGGACGAACCCGCCATCGAAGGCATTGGCTTCGAGGACGCGCGCGCAGCCATTGACCACGTTATCGAGCGCCGTGGGGCTCACGTTGACCGAGACGCCCGTCTCATCGCGGAGAAGCACGTCGAGGCCGCGCAGGAGCGCGCCGCCGCCTGTGAGCAGGATGCCATAGTACATGAGGTCCGAGGCGAGGTCGGGCGGGGTGGCGTCGAGCGCATCTTTCACGGCCTTGACCATCTCCTCGAGCGGCTTCTGCAGCGCGCGGCGAATCTCCTCGCTCTCGATGCGAACCGTCTTGGGCAAGCCGGTGATCACATCGCGGCCGTTCACCTCAACGTCGAGCTCGTCTTTGAGCGGCACGGCGGAACCGACCTTGATCTTGATGTCCTCGGCGGTGCGCTCGCCGATCGCGAGGTTGTAGGCATCGCGCACGTGAGAGAGAATCGCTTGGTCGAACTCATCGCCGGCAACGCGAATAGACTGCGAGACGACGATGCCGCCCATAGCGATGACAGCGACCTCGGTCGTACCGCCACCGATATCGATGACCATCGAGCCCGTAGGCTCCTCAACAGGAAGGTCGGCACCGATGGCCGCGGCCATCGGCTCCTCGATGAGATAAGCCTGGCGTGCCCCTGCCGACATGGTAGCCTCGAAGACCGCGCGCTTCTCGACCGAGGTAACGCCCGACGGCACGCACACCACCACGCGCGGACGCGGAGTCCAGGGGTAGCGCTTATCGGAAGCCTTGTCGATAAAGTAGCGAAGCATGGCCTCGGTGACATCGAAGTCTGCGATGACGCCGTCTTTGAGCGGGCGCACTGCCACGATATTGCCCGGCGTGCGGCCGAGCATGCGCTTCGCCTCGATGCCGACCGCGAGGATGCGGTCATCATTCTTATCGATCGCAACGACGGAGGGCTCGCGTATCACGATGCCCTTCCCGCGAACGGAGACCAGCGTGTTGGCGGTGCCCAAGTCGATGGCGAGGTCGCCTGCATACTGGCCAAACAGCATATCCATCAAAGAAAACAACGTTTCCCCTTATCACATTGCTCGAACGGCGCGCACGCGCGAATCTGGTCAAAGTGTAGCCCACTCATCAACCAACCGATGATGGCGGCAGACGTATCTCGTCAAACACCACAAGAGCGCGATGCTTACTCCGCAGCGGCGCTCGATCCATCGGAAGCCGAACCCTGCGCGGTATCTACCTTGGAGCTCGATGCGGCATCGGTCTCGGCAGTGGTATCAGACGAAGAGGCCGAATCGGAAGCAGCGGTATCTTCGTCGTAATGGAGATCGAAGGAGCTCACCACCCAACCAATATGGTTGTCGCTGCGCACGAAGGTCACATCGTACTGAGGGGTGCCGCCCAAAGGAAGCTCGACCGTAACAAGAGCCGTCGACTCAGTCATAGACTGGTCCATGTTGGTGATCGTAGCGGTCGCGCCATCGGGGATCGAGGAGACGATCGACGCCTTAGCCGCATCAGAGAGGCCTGAGGCGAGATAGGCGTTCGTATCGCCCTCGTTAGCGGCAGCGTCGAAGAGACCGTTCAGGGCATCCTGCTGCGAGGGGAAGCCGAGCCCGCGCGTATAGGCGAAGGCAAGGCCGCCAGCAGCGATAACGAGCAGCACGAGGAAGACGATGAAGACCTTGAGCCCCGTATGACGGTGCTTACGGCGAATCTTCATCTGGCGCTTGTCCTCTTGGATCATCTCGGCCTCGGTCATCTTGAAGAAGCCGGTGTCGGAGGGGTCGGGCATGAGCGCACCGGACTTACCGAGGGGATCGAGCGGGTCGATCGTGTTATCGAGCCCGGAAGCACCTGCAGGTGCCATCGCATTGCGGGCAGAGGCAGCGTCGAGCGCATCCTGTGCGCGGCCGCGCGCTTCCTCCTGCTCGGGCGTGAGCTGATAAAGCCCATCGGCCGTGGCCTGACGGAACGCCTCGAGCGCCTCGGTGGGCCGGTTAGAGGCGGCATAGGCGCATCCGAGCCCTGCGTTGATCGAACGCGCGTCGTCACGAGGGCCGGCAAAATCGAGCGCCGTGCGGAACGATTCGATGGCGTCTCCCGGACGTCCGAGCTTCACGAAGCAGTCACCAAGCTGGGCAAGGGCAGACGCGGGCGCAGGGTTCGCGCCGTCGATCGCCGCCTGGCGAAACGCCGTGCCCGCCTCGGCAACGCGGTCCAAAGCAAGGAGCGCCCGGCCAAGGCCGAGCTGCGCTTTGTACGGGGTGGCATAGGTGCTGTCCTGGAGCGCCTCGGTGAAGCACCGGACGGCGCCCTCGTTATCGCCGATGGCAGAAAGTGCCTTGCCCTCATTCGTAAGAAGCGCGCCGCGCTTGCCATAAGCAGCGTCGTTCAGGGCGAGCGCATAGGCAGATGCAGCCTCGCGGGCCAAGCCGAGCTTCATAAGGGAGTTACCGCGAAGGTGGTCGACCTCGCCAGCAACCTCTGAGTTCTCCTTGCAGGCGGAAAACATCTGTGCAGCAGTGGAAAAATCGCCTGCGCGATAAGCGGCGCGGGCACGCTCGAGCAATTCTGCGTTCACGGGATTCTCCTTCGATGATGCGGCGGACTAGACGGCTTCGTGGACGATCTCGATGTGGCGAATCTCGTCCCCCGCGCGCAGCTGGCCGATAACATCGAGCCCTTCGATCGTGGTGCCGAACACGGTGTAGCCGGAATCAAGATTATGCTGCGGGCCAAGGCAGAAGTAGAACTGCGACCCAGCGGAATCAGGATGCTGGGAGCGCGCCATGGCGAGCGCACCGTCAACATGGCTGTTGCGGGGATTGGATGCAAATTCGGCCTTGATGCGCCAGCCGGGACCGCCGGTGCCAGGCATTCCGTCGGGCCCGGGCTTTCCCGCCGCAACATCCTCGCCGGACATGTCGCGCGTGTTGGGATCCCCGCCCTGGATAACGAATCCAGGAACGTAACGATGGAACTTCAACCCGTCGTAGAACCCCATCGTGGCGAGCTCGCAGAAGTTGCCTACGTGTATGGGAGCGCCTTCGCCATCGAGGCGGACGCGGACGGTGCCCTTCGACGTCTCGAATACGGCTACCTCATCGCCCATAACGTCGTATTCAGGAGTATGCAGCTCAGGCTGAGCGAATCCAAACATCTCATTCCTTCCGCAGTATCGTCATAATCGAGAATATTCTAGCAAGAACCTGCGCACTTCATCCTTTTGACAAAGTAGCCGCCGGAGCGGGTTGAATGCTTTGAAAGCTCATTGAACCGCGGCCGGGACCGAGATACTCACCAGCCTTGATCGCGCGCGAGGTTACTTCTCCTCGGGCTCCCACTCCGATACATGGGCATAGTAGTTATCGCGCGCCGTGTTTCCCGCCGCGCGCATGGGCTTCAAAATCTCGTCTTGATGCTGGGACATGCGCTCGCCATCTGGATAACTGAGCGAGACGTCCCAAGAGGCGCAGATGGCATCGATCCGTTCATACATCCATGCGGCGAGCTGACGGACGTTAGCGCGGTCTTCCTCATAGGCAGAGCCTTCGGCAAGCTGCATGCTGTCAAGGTCGTCCATGATGGTTTGAAGCTCTTCACGCAAATCGTAGGCACCGGTCGAGGCCTGCTGGCGAGCAGAAAGGCTCGACGAGAGGTACGAGGCGTTGAACGAATCGATGGCGTCGGCGAACCGCTCTCCCCCATTGATCGCAACGATGGCATCGTAGGCCGCGCTCAGGCGCTCGAAGGCAGCGGCATCGGAGAGGGCCTCGTCCTGGAGCGGCTCCGTCTGCGCATCGTCCGAGGAATCGCCTTCGGCATCTTCGGCTTGCTGGTCTTCGGTGCTCGATGATCCGCCCATGCCCGCGCGGCTCGGAAACATATCGCTCGCAGACTGCTGAACCCACGCATAGACCGCTGGCATCACACCCAAAGGGTCGAGCGCCACGAAGGCAGCGCCACCGCCTACAAGCGCGATGCACAGGAGCGAAAGCACGATCGCCTTAATGGGGCGCTTGCGCTTGTGGTAGGGATCCGCATCGTTCGAGCGGCCCTTGGCGCCGAGGTGGGCGTCAAGCTGGTTTCGATCGAGCACATTGGTCGCACAAGGGTCGAGGGAATCATTGAGCACGCTTCTCGCAGTGACCGGCTCAGCATGCGGAAGCTCGGCCTCGATCGCCGCCTGAGTGAGGCGCGGAAAGCTTGCGGTTTTTCCGGCTGCAAGATCGGACGCCGATGCAGCCGTGGAGAGAATGCCCGGCGCCGGACGACCGCATTTTGGGCACGTGCGGTCATGGGGGGAAAGCCGGGCGCCGCACCCGTCGCAGAACACAAGCCGCGGCCGGGCAGCGTCGGAAGTCACCTCGGCATGGCAATGGGGGCAAACGGTCGCGCCGTCGTCAATCGTCTTGAGGCAGTGCGGGCAAATCACCGGGAATTCGTCCTCCTTGTGGGTAGTGCGTTACAGGGTGCGTTTTAGGATGAATGGGCGGTCGCGCGGCGAGACACGAGACCGTCGAGGACATACGGTAGGATACCACCGCTTGCAAGATATGCGCCCTCGGTGGGCGTGTCCACGCGCACGCGCACGGAAAACTCGGTAATGGTACCGTCCTCGGCGCGGGCGCGCACGCTTGTGGTCATGGGTTCAGGCAGCCCCTGCGCAAGCGAGACGGCCCCGCTGGAGTAGGTCTCGAGACCGGTGAGCCCAAGCGTCTCTGCCCCCTCGCCCGGCATGAACTCAAGCGGAAGGATGCCCATGCCGATAAGGTTCGACCGGTGAATGCGCTCGAAGCTCTCGGCGATGATGGCGCGAACGCCGAGAAGCGCCGGACCCTTCGCAGCCCAGTCGCGCGATGAGCCCGATCCGTACATCTTGCCCGCGATAACAACAAGCGGATGGTGAGCACGGCGCGCAGACTCGGAGGCATCGAAGATCGTCGCCTCTTCGCCCGTCACCGGGTCGACGGTCCAACCTCCCGTACGCTCTACGAGCTTGTTCTTGAGACGGATGTTCGCGAAGGTGCCCCGCATCATGACTTCATGGTTACCGCGGCGGGCGCCGTAGGTGTTAAAGTCGGCATCATCGACGCCGTGCGCGCGGAGATAGGACGCCGCAGACGACGAGGGGTCGATGGCTCCCGCAGGAGAGATATGATCGGTGGTGATGAAATCGCCGAGAAGGGCCAGGCAACGGGCGTCCTCGATAGCAATCGAGTCAGAGCGCAACGCGTCGTCCAAAAACGTGGGCCGGCGAACGTAGGTAGAGGCATCATCCCACGAGAAGGTCTCTCCACGCGACGCATCGAGCGCACTCCACGACTCATCCCCACGGAATAGATCGTCATCGGAACCCTGGAACAAGCTTTGGCTCACGAGCGAGCGTCGAAGTTGCTCAACCTCACTCGCATCAGGCATGAGATCGGCAAGCATGACGGGTCCCTGCGTCCCGGAGCACAGAGGCTCGCGCTCAAGGTCGATGTCGACCGTACCCGCGAGCGAAAGGGCGACAACGAGAGCGGGCGCGCAGAGATAGTTCTGAACGATGTCCGGCGAGATGCGGCCCTCGAAGTTCCGATTGCCGGAAAGCACGCTCACCAGCTCGCACTCGCCCGCAATGCGATGCATGGGGTCGAAGAGGGACCCAGAATTGCCGATGCAGCTCATGCAGCCCCAGCCGCACGTTGTAAACCCAAGCTCATCCAACGGTTCAAGGAGGCCTGCGCGTGCCAAGAGCTCGGTCGTCGCATGCGAACCCGGGGCGAGCACCTTTTTCACCCAGGGAACCGGCTTGCAGCCAAGTTCTACCGCACGGCGTGCAACAAGGCCGCAGGCGAGCATCATATCGGGGTCGGTCGCCGTCGTGCAGCTGGTGACCGCAGCGATTCCGATGGCGCCATGGCCCAAAGCATGCGTCTTCCCGCCGAATGACACCTCGAAGCGGTCTCCCGCATGCCGGCCGTGCTCCGCCAGCGATGCCCTGAAGCGGGCCTGAAGTCCGGCCACGCCGAGCCGATCATGGGGCCTAGAGGGCCCGGCGAGCGACGGTTCGACCGAACCCAGATCGAAGTCGACGATCTCCGAGAAGACCGGGGTTTCTGTATCGGCGAGCAGGTTCTGGGCTTCCAGATATGCTCGGGCCAGCGAGCGCTCTGTCTTAGTGCGGCCAAAGGTGTCGAGCTGGTCAAGCGTGACGGCATCAGGCGGGAAGAAGGTGGCGGTGCAGCCGTACTCGGGAGTCATGTTGGCGATCGTCGCGCGCTGCGTAGCGGTAAGCGAGGCAACGCCGGGCCCGAAGCATTCCACGATCTTGCCCACCACACCACGCGAGCGCAGCAGCTCGGCAAACGAAAGCGCAGCGTCCATGGCGCTCACACCCGCTCGAAGCTCGCCGGTGAGGCGAAGCCCAACGACGGCGGGCACCATCATGGTGATGGGCTGGCCCAGCGCCGCGGCCTCGGCTTCGATGCCGCCCACGCCCCAACCGAGCACACCCATGCCGTTGGCCGTGGGCGTATGCGAGTCCGTGCCAACGAGCGTATCGAAATAAGCGCACAAGCTACCGTCGGGAGCGGCGCCGCTCATGGCTACCGTGCAGAAACGCTCGATGTTGAGCTGGTGGCAGATGCCGCGCCCCGGGGGCACGATCGAGACGTTCTGAAAGCTCTCGGCGCTCCACTTGAGGAATGAGAAGCGCTCTGCGTTGCGCTCCGCCTCGATGCGAGCGTTCTCACGCGCAGCCTCGCTGCAGGACACGACATCGGCGGTAACCGAATGGTCAACGACAAGGACACAGGGAATTTGGGGGTTGACGAGCGTGGGGTCCGCGCCGCGGCCGGAGGCTGCATCGCGCATCGCGGCGAAGTCAACGAAAACGGGCACGCCGGTGAAGTCCTGGAAGAGCACGCGCCCCGGCATGAATTCGATCTCCTCGCCCGAGCGGCCATCCCGGCCAGCTTCGACGATGCGGCTGGCGAACACGCGCGCTTCATCGGGCGTCCGCGCACAGCGCAAGACGTTCTCGAGAAGGATCTTCAGACTCACGGGCAGCGCTTCGCTTCCCGGCACCTCGGAAACATCGAAATAGCGGTACTCAGTCCCGTCGACGAGGAGGGCCTTTTCCGCGAAGCGCGGTTCTTGCGAGCTTGTCATGCTGCTCCCATCAGGAGGTAGGGGTATGGCCGTCTCCCATCCTACCGCGTCTGCGCGCGGGCATCTTCACGCGAATGCCCGAAGCCGATTTTGTTACAGAAACACCCGAGGAGCTCCTCGCGCCCTTCACACCACGCGGGCGAGCGCTTTCGTGCGCGTATTCAGATGCACGATACATCTCGCGTGAGTCTGAAGGTTCCGGCGCGGCCGAACGGGGCGAACTCGAATCGTCCAACGCCTCCTCGGCATGCGACTCCGCCCGTTCGAGCGCGCGGTGCTCTTGATGGCGCGTCATGGATGCGTAGGCGCGCGTGATCACTCGGCGAGCGGTTGAACCGGTCGAAGTCACCTGCGGCACTCCCCTGCGCCGGCGCGTGACTCTGACGCCGCGGCCAAAGCCCGTCGCGAGCCTGGTGGTTTTAGGAGCCTGAGCGTCCATGGCACCAGCGAGCTTCATGAATAGAAGGCTGCAGGCCAAGGCAATGATCACGAGATAGACGACGAGGCCAAGCGAGAGCCGGGCGATGGAGAAGAAGTCGGGGAACGCCACCACGCCGATCACCAGACCGGAAACGATCGACGCGAAGAGAAGGCGCCGGAGGAGCGTAAACGGCTGGGAGATGCGGAAGATGAGGCAGCAGCCAATGACGCTCGTCGTGACGAGACACATGGTGGAAAGCGTCCGATTATCGAGCCCGGCAAAGGCGGCTCCCATCATGCACAGGCAGGCGGCCACGACAACGGAAATCGATGCGGGAAGCGCGCGCTTGATAACGTTTACGAGGAAGCTCCCCTCAACGCGCGCCTTGTTCGCCTCGAGACCGAGCACGAAGCCGGGATAGCCGATGCAGAAGAAGTTGATGAGCGTCATCTGGATTGGCTGGAACGGGTATGGGGGGAATGCGATGCAGATTGCCGCGAGCCCCATGGAGAAGAGCGTCTTGGTGAGAAAAAGCGCAGCAGAGCGCTGGAGGTTGTTGATTGCACGGCGGCCCTCGGCGACCACGGCGGGCATGCTCGCGAAATCATTGTCCACGAGCACGATCTCGGCGACGTTGCGGGCTGCATCTGAGCCCGCGGCCATCGCCACGGAGCAGTCGGCCTCTTTAAGAGCGAGCACGTCGTTTACGCCGTCACCCGTCATGGCGACGGTGTGGCCACGCCGCTTGAGAGCCTGTACGAGCTCGCGCTTCTGCTGAGGCGTCACGCGGCCGAACACATGGTAGCGATCTACCGCGGCATCAATCTTCGCGGGAGTATCGAGCGTGGTGGCATCCACATAGGCATCCGCGCCGGGAACCCCGACGACCTGTGCGATGCTCGAGACGGTCCGTGGGTCGTCGCCCGAGATGACATTGAGCTCTACGCCCTGCTCGCAGAAGTATCCGATGGTCTCAGCCGCTGAAGTACGGATTTCATCCCGAATGGTCACAAAGCCCACGGGGCGCGCGGTGCCCACCATCTCCCCGTCTTCGGTAAAACCGTCCACATGCGCCACCACGAGCACGCGGCAGGTGCTCGCCAGCTCTGCGACGCGCATCTCAACTTCAGCGAACTCCGCAGGCGCAAGCACGAACTGCGCCGCGCCCATAACAAACGCGCCCTCCGCGAAGGAGGCTCCGCTCCACTTCTTCGCCGACGAGAACGGAACCACGCGCTCGGGCCTCCTTACGGGCACCTGGCTCTCGGCATAGAAATCGAGCAGCGCCTTGCAGGTCTCGTTGGCATCGGCAGAGGTCGCGCGCGCCACGTTCGCTAGGGCGAAATCGAGCACCGACACGTCCCGTGACAGGAGCTCCGCGGCGTCCCGGGCAACGGACCCCTCAACGGGCAGCGGATACGTGCCCTCGACCGTCATGCGCCCCGAGGTAATGGTTCCCGTCTTGTCGAGGCAGAGCACATCCACGCGGGCAAGCGTTTCGATGCAGTAGAGCTGCTGGGCAAGCACATTCTTACGGGCAAGGCGAATAGTTGCGATGGCAAGCACCGACGAGGTGAGAAGCACGAGCCCCTGCGGGATCATGCCGAGAAGCGCGCCCGTGACAGAAAGGATCTCGTCCGAGGGCACGTGCCCTTGCGCAAGCTCTCCGGTGAACCAGCCCCACAGGCCCGTTCCCGGCGCGCCGGCCTCCACATAGCTTTCCGAAAGACTCGAGATGAAGAGTGCGATGCCGAGCGGCAGCATGATGACGCTCGCAAACCGCACGATAACGTTCAGGGTGTTCAGAATCTCGGAGTTGACCTTCTTGACATACTTGGCCTCATTATTGATCTTGGCCACGTAGTTCTCGGCGCCCACATGGATAACCCGCGCGAACACGAGGCCCGAATCAAGAAAGCTGCCGCTCATGAGCTCGTCGCCCGGCGTCTTTTTGATGAGGTCGCTCTCTCCGGTGAGCAAGCTCTCGTTCACCTGCGCCTCACCATCAACCACGATGGCGTCGGCGGGAATCTGGTCACCCCGCCCAAGCTTGACGAGGTCGTCGATCACGATCTGGTCGAGATCGAGCTCTACCTCGCGGCCATCGCGAATGACACGCGCCTTCTTGGTGGCAAGGAGCGTGAGCTTGTCCACCATGCGCTTGGAACGCAGCGACTGCACGACGCCGATGCCTGTGTTGAGAAAGACGATGGCGAGGAAGGTGAGGTTTTTGAACGACCCTGCGATGATCACAAGGATCGCGAGAACGAGGTTGATGAGATTGAAGAGCGTGAAAAGGTTGTCGGCAATGAGCTCTCGAACCGATTTGGTCTTGAGCTCCATATTGACGTTAACGCGGCCTTGCTCGATGCGTTCGGCCACCTCGGAGGCGGTAAGGCCGGAAAGGGGCACATCCTCCGGCGAGCCCATGGCTCCAGCTGCTCTCTCTTCGGCTTCTTGAGCCATGGCATCTCCCCACAACACGTTCAGCACATGTATCGCGCCCATACGCGAGCGCGGTAAGCTCTTAATTCTAACGTGCCATTGTATGCCCGGTGCAAAGCACGGACAAACACAGCATCAGGCACAACCATCGCATCCCCACGGCGAAAATCCTCAGATACCTGGTTACTGCGAACCGCTGTGAGGGCACCCCAGGCTCTTGTAAAGAAAAACCCGAGCCGCGTGAAGCAACCCGGGTTGACCAATCTGGTGTCCCTTACAGGATTCGAACCTGCGGCCTTCTGCTCCGGAGGCAGACACTCTAATCCACTGAGCTAAAGGGACGAAGCACCATGCATTATACCCAAACGCAGCGCGCGGGCAACTTTGAATCGGCTGCAGGGGTAACCAAAGAACACGCGAGCACGATGAGCGCGCCGTGAAAGGCGCACCGCAGCAAAGATGCATCGCAGCAAAAGGTGTACATGAGCGTCACAAAATAGGTAAAAACGCAAGAATTATGACGCTCGTGTACACCTTTTATGACCAGAGGGCCGCCCCCGCCCCTGCGCGAAGGACGGGTTGACAGCTCTGCAAAAAATCCCAAAGGAGCACCTCGCCAGCAGCATCTGTAACGAGATGATGCCGCTCCGCACCCTGCCCGCCCATACGTTCGCCTTGGTATACAATATGACGACTTATCCCGCGCCAAAGCTGGCGCAACCACGGCAAAGCCAGGAGACGACATGATTGCCATCCTCAAGAAGAATGCCGACGAGAGCGCTGTGAGCCACCTCGTCAGTTGGATTGAAAAGAAGGGCCTGGAGGCTCATGTGAGCCAAGGAACCGATGAGCTCATCATCGGCCTCGTGGGCGATACCACCAAGATCGACCCCTTCTTGCTCGAGAGCATGGACATCGTGGAGCGCGTGCAGCGCGTCTCCGAGCCCTTCAAGAAGGCAAATCGCAAGTTCCATCCCACCGACACCGTAGTGGACTGCGGCTTTGGCGTAAAGATCGGCGGCGGAAACTTCCAGGTAATCGCCGGCCCCTGCTCGGTGGAGGGCGAGAACCTCATCCGCATCGCCCGACGCGTGAAGGCCGCAGGGGCAACGATGCTTCGAGGCGGAGCCTACAAGCCGCGTACGAGCCCGTACGCCTACCAAGGCATGGGGGTAGAAGGCCTCGACCTCCTCTGCGAGGCGCGCGCCGAGCTCGGCATGCCTATCGTTACCGAAATCATGGACCCACGTGACGTCCAGATCTTCCTCGACAAGAAGATCGACGTCATGCAGATCGGCGCGCGGAATGCCCAGAACTTCCCGCTGCTCAAGGAGGTTGGCAAGACTCAGACGCCGATCCTCTTGAAGCGCGGCATGTCCGGCACCATCGACGAGCTCCTCATGGCAGCCGAGTACATCATGAGCGAGGGCAACGACAACGTGATCCTCTGTGAGCGCGGCATCCGCACGTTCGAGACGCGCACGCGCAACACCTTCGACTTGAACGCGGTGCCCGTGCTCCACTACCTCTCGCACCTGCCCGTCGTGGCTGACCCGAGCCACGCGACCGGTTACACCCGCTACGTGGAGCCCATGGCGCTCGCCGCCACCGCCGCGGGCGCGGACGGCCTCGAGATCGAGGTCCACGACGACCCGAGCCACGCGTGGTCCGACGGCGCGCAGGCCCTCACGCCCGACATGTTCGACGACGTCATGCGCCGCATCCAGATCATCCGTGAGGCGATCACCCCGGAAGCGGGCGCATAGGCCATGGCAGAACAGCAGGAGGAGCAGGTGGAACGGGAACAGGGAATAACCGCTGCGGACGCACCCCGGAATGAGGCTTGCCGCAGTATGCGCGTGGGCATCGTAGGCCTGGGCCTTATCGGTGGAAGCTTCGCCCGTGCGTACCGCTCGCTTGGAGCCACGGTCTATGCCCTCGACACCGACCGAGACACGATGGACGCTTCCATGATCGAGACGGTTGAGGCTCCGCTCGATGATGCGTCCATCCCCTCCTGCGACCTCATCATCCTCGCTGCCTACCCGGAAGCGTGCATCGAATGGCTCGAAGAGCATGCCGAAAAGCTCGGGCGCATCTCGGACCCAGATACCTCACGCGGCCCCATCGTCATCGATACCGCAGGCGTGAAGGAGGCCGTCTGCGCCCGTGCTTTCGAGCTTGCCCGCGTGAACGGCTTCGCGTTCGTGGGCACGCACCCCATGGCCGGTACGCAGTTCTCCGGCTTCGCGCATGCGCGCGCCGACCTTTTCCGCGGCGCGCCCATGGTCCTCGTTCCACCCGAAACCGATGACGCCCGCCGCCTCACCTTGCTCGATCGCGTCCACACCCTCCTGGCCCCCGTAGGGTTCGGTAGCTTTAGCGTCACGAGCCCTGAGGAGCACGATCGCGTCATCGCGTTCACGAGCCAGCTTGCACACGTGGTCTCGAACGCCTACGTGAAGAGCCCCACCGCCCGCGCGCACCACGGGTTTTCAGCGGGAAGCTATCGCGACCTCACGCGCGTGGCGCACCTGAACCCCGGCATGTGGGCCGAACTCATGATGGACGATGCGAAGAACCTATCCCAAGAGATTGCTTCGCTCATCGAAGCGCTCGACGCATACCGCCTCGCCCTCGATGCAGGTGACCGCGACCGGCTGCGCATGCTGCTCGCTGAAGGTGACCGCATCAAGCGCGCGCTCGATGACGAGGCGTCAGGCGCCTAACGTCCACGCGCATCTATCTGGCACCGCGCCCAGGGTACACGGGCATGGCCCACGCCGAAGCCATCGGCCACCTCGATTGGAGCTTTCCTATGTATACGATCGATATCAACTGCTCATCGCCGTATCGCGTGCATATCGGCACGATGCTCCTCGAGCAGTCCGGCGAGCTCATTCGTGACGCATGCAAGGGGTCGCGCGCCGCCGTCATCACCGACACGAACGTGGGACCGCTCTACGCGCATATCGTGACCAAGAGCCTCGCCGAGGCCGGCTACACTACGTGTGTCCACATGTTCGAAGCGGGGGAAGAGCACAAGCGGGCAGACGCGCTTATCGAAATCCTTGAGTTCATTGCAGAAAATGAACTCGGCCGCAAAGATGTGGTCGTGGCCCTTGGCGGAGGCGTGGTCGGAGATGTAGCCGGCTTCGCCGCAGCGACCTACATGCGCGGCATACGGTTCGCCCAGATTCCCACGAGCCTTCTGGCCATGGTCGATTCCTCGGTGGGCGGAAAGACCGCCATCGACCTTGCGGCGGGCAAGAACCTAGCAGGCGCCTTCTGGCAGCCGAGCATCGTCATCGCCGACGTGGGTTGCCTCGGCACCCTCACAGCTGAACAGCTTTCCGACGGCTGCGGGGAGATTATCAAGCACGGTGTAATCTGCGATGCCGCGCTCTTCTGCCAACTGGAGCAGACGCCGCTCACCCAAGAGCTCCTTACGCAGAATCTCGGCCTTGTTGCCGCGATTATCGCACGCAACATCGAGATCAAGCGCGATGTGGTCGTAGCGGATGAGCGCGAATCGGGCTTGAGGAAGCTCCTCAACTTCGGCCATAGCGCGGGCCATGCTATCGAAGCGCTCGAAGCGTACCAGCTAGGACATGGGAACTGCGTCGCATTGGGCATGGGCATCATCGCGCGGGCGGCAGCTGTGCGTGGGGTATGTGACGAGACCGTGCCTCAGCGCATCGAGGACCTCGTTCGCCGTCATGGGCTCGCCACCTCGTGCCGATGGGACGCAGAGCAGATCTTTTCCGAAGCCCTCCACGATAAAAAGCGGCAAGGCTACTCCATCGATGTCGTCCTCCCCCACGAGATCGGCTCTTGTTCAATCGAGACGATGGACCTGCAGGAATTCAGGGACTTCCTCTATGACGGACTCTCATCCGCAGCGAACGCGCCCGCCGTACCAGATGAAGCACCCGCAGACAACGACAGTATTGGAGGGGAAGCCTCTCGATGATCGCTCGCATCGCTCCGGCACATCTTGCCGGCACCGTACCCGCCATTGCCTCGAAATCCGTCGCGCACCGCCTCATCATCGCCGCCGCGCTCGCCAACGGCGTGACCGATGTGACCTTCAACACCTCCTGCGCCGATATCGAGGCAACGATCCGCTGCCTTGAAGCGCTTGGCGCAAAGGTGGAGCGAGCGGAGCAGGGATTGCGCGTCCACCCCATACCCAAGAGCCAAGAGCACGGAATCCTGCGCGCACTGGCTGGGGCTACGCTTGATTGTGGTGAATCTGGCTCCACGCTTCGATTCATGCTTCCCGTTGCCTGCGCACTTGGCGCAGACGTAACCTTCACCGGTGCCGGGAGGCTGGGAGAGCGACCTCTCTCCCCTCTCGCCGAGGAGCTTATCGCAGCAGGATGCGACCTTCAGGGCCTTGGCAGCCTTCCGCTCACCACGAAGGGGCGTCTGCGCGCGGGAACGTTCAAGCTTCCCGGCAACGTAAGCTCCCAGTACATATCGGGCCTGCTTCTTGCGCTTCCGATTCTTGGTCAGCCGAGTGTCATCGAGGTCACGGGGACCATCGAAAGCAAGCCCTACATCGCCCTCACGCTTCAGGCGCTTGAAACCTTCGGGGTATCCGTTCGCGTTGAGACGGGAGCGGCGCTCGACGGACAACCGCGCACGCGCTACCTGCTCGACGGAAGCCCCTACCGCACCCCCGGTAGCGTTTCCGTCGAGGGCGATTGGTCCAATGCCGCTTTTTGGCTATGCGCCGGTGCGATGGGCACAGAATGCATCACCGTCAGTGGCCTCTCGCTTTCCTCGGCCCAAGGGGACCGCAATGTCCTGGCTGCCCTCTCGTGCTTTGGGGCGCGCATCCGCCGGTCGACGGGCGCAGCGACGGTGCAACCTGGCACCCTCCATGGCTTCACGCTCAGCGCGCGCGATGTGCCGGATCTGGTACCCGTCCTTTCGGCCGTAGCTTCGGTAGCAAAGGGAACGACGGTGATTCGCGATTGTTCGCGCTTGCGCATCAAGGAATCCGATCGCCTTCAAACGACCACGAAAGAGCTGTGCAACCTCGGGGCGCGGGTCAGGATTGTAGACGACGACCTTGTCATCGAAGGTGTCGATGAACTTTCCGGCGGGGTGGTGTGCGCTCATAACGACCATCGCATCGCCATGATGGCCGCCGTCGCAGCGACGCGTTCGAGCGGGCCGGTCGAGATTCACGGAGCAGAGGCCGTGAACAAGTCGTATCCGCTGTTCTTCGAGCATTATCGGGCTCTTGGCGGCTCGGTGGCGTTGAGCGAGGAGTGATCGAATGTCGTCGATGTTGGGTACCGCGCTCAGGGTGAGCATTTTCGGGGAGTCGCATGCACCGGCCATCGGTTGCTCGATTGACGGCATGCCCGCGGGCGTTCCGCTCGATCTTGACGAGCTCCAGAACTTCCTGGACCGGCGCGCCCCCGGTCGCGATGCCACGGCGACGACGCGCCGGGAAACGGACCGGGCGCGCATTCTATGCGGCGTCGTCGACGGTCATACGACCGGATCCCCCATTGCGGCGATTATCGAGAACGAGAACACGCGCTCGCAGGATTACGACGAGCTGCGCCGCGTGCCCAGGCCGGGGCATGCGGATTACCCCGCGCGTATCCGCTACGACGGGTTCAACGACGTGGCGGGAGGCGGCCATTTCTCAGGAAGACTCACCGCACCGCTCTGTATCGCCGGCGGCATCGCGCTCCAAGCTCTCGCGCAGCGAGGAATCCGAATCGCGGCTCACATCGCCAACCTGGGCCCTCAGGGCATACCCGATACCCCGCTCAATCATATGGAGCTTGATGAGGACCAGCTCTCACGTCTGAGTTCCCATGATTTTCCCTGCATAGACGAGGGTGCAGCAAAGGCCATGAGGGAATGCATCCTTGATGCGCGCAACGACCTCGATAGCGTTGGCGGCGTTATCGAGTGCGTGGCATATGGCGTGCCCGCAGGGCTCGGCGATCCCATGTTCGATGGCATCGAGAACCGAATCGCCCGCGTAGCATTCGGCATACCCGCAGTCAAGGGCGTGGATTTCGGGGCCGGCTTCTCCGCTGCCTATTTACGTGGAAGCCAGAACAACGACCCCTACCGTATGGACCACGGCAACGTGGCGCCGCGGACTAACAACGCCGGGGGCATCTTGGGCGGCATCTCAACCGGCATGCCCATTGTCTGGCAGATGGCCGTGAAGCCCACGCCGTCCATCGGGAGGAAACAACAAAGCGTCGACCTCGATGCGGGGTGCGATGCCGACCTTGTCGTTCGAGGGAGGCACGACCCCTGCATCGTACCAAGAGCCGTGCCCATAGCCGAAGCCGTCTGCGCGCTCGCGCTCCTCGACCTTATCCTCGAATCTCTGGGCAACAGAGCTCTTTAGCCGTTTTCTGGACCGAAGGGACGATCATGGACCTAGCAGATGTGCGCAATCGGATCGACGAAGTCGACCACAAGCTGCTTGACCTCTTCTGCCAGAGGATGGAGCTCGCCGCCGAGGTTGCCGAGTCAAAGATCGGCTCAGGCAAAGCAGTCTTCGACCCCGCACGGGAGCGAGAGAAGCTGCTGGACGTGGCACGCCGCTCGCCCGAGCGCCTCCAACCGCAAGCTGTTGCGCTCTTCTCGCTCCTCATGAGCATGAACAAGGCTGAGCAGCAGCGCATCATCGCGCGCGGTACCGGCGAAAGCCGATCCGCGCGGGCGCACGCAAGCCTCAAGCCGGTGAGCGAGCCCTTCCCTGCCACGGCGAGCGTAGCATGCCAGGGCGTCGAGGGCGCCTATAGCCAGATCGCCGCGTGCAAGCTCTTCCGCGTGCCCGGCATCACGTTCCTCAACACCTTTGAAGGCGTATTCCGCGCGGTGCACGAAGGCCTCTGCGACTTTGGCGTGCTTCCTATCGAGAATTCCACGGCAGGCTCGGTGAATGCCGTCTACGACCTTCTCGCCGAATATTCGTTTTCCATCGTGAGGAGCCTTCGTCTCAAGATCGATCACAACTTGCTCGCGCGCCCCGGCGTGCAACGGGAGAATATACACGAGGTCTACTCGCATGAACAGGCTATCGCGCAATGCAGCGACTATCTAGAAAAGCTCGGTGTAACCGCCCATGAGCTCAAGAATACCGCGCAGGCAGCCGAGTTCGTCTCCCGCTCCCCTCGAAACGATATCGCGGCCCTCTCATCGCGCGATTGCGCCGCCCTCTACGGCCTCGATGTGCTCGAATCGAACGTGCAGGACTCCGACAACAACTACACGCGCTTCATCGTCGTCTCGGCAGAGCCGCAAATCTTCCCTGGCGCCACGCGCACTTCGCTCATGCTCACGATGAAGCACGAGCCAGGATCTCTGTACCGCGTGCTCGAGCGCTTCTACGCCCTCGATATCAATCTTGTTAAACTTGAAAGCCGCCCCATCCCCGGCCGCGATTTCGAGTTCATGTTCTACTTCGATATCGAGAGCCCTGCGGGCACCGAGCCCCTCGATACGCTCCTCGACAGCCTCGATGACGTGTGCGAAAGCGTCAAGTACTTCGGCAGCTACACGGAGGTGCTGTGATGACGCATGGTTGCGAGGATACGCCTCGCTACGGCCTGCTTGGCCGCACCCTCGGGCACACCTACTCTCCGCGCATTTACGATCTCCTTGCCGGTATAGCCTCCTACGAGCGCTTCGAGCGGGAGCCTGGCGAGGTCGAGCAGTTCTTGCGTGATGACACATGGCAAGGCCTTAACGTCACGATCCCCTACAAGCGAACGGTCATGCCGTTTCTTGATGAACTGTCCGAATCTGCCCGGCGCTTAGGCAACGCGAACACCATCGTCCGGCTTTCCGACGGACGCCTTCGCGGCGACAATACCGATTACTTCGGCTTCAAAACGTTGGTTGAGTCGCTCCGGCTCGAGCTTGCCGGCAAGCGCGCGCTCGTTTTCGGCGGGCGCGGCGGCGCCGGTACGACCTGCATGGCGGTTCTTGCAGATTTAGGCATGGAGCCGATTGCCGTGGGACGCACCGGAGAGGTGACCTACGATGATCTTCCGCGCTTTGCTGACGCTGCACTTGCCGTGAACGCTACACCTGCCGGAATGTACCCGTCTTGCCCTGGGGCACCCTGCACGCTTGATGCACTCCCCCACCTGGAGGCTGTCGTTGACATCGTGTACAACCCTGCGCGCACCGGGCTTATGATGGAGGCTGAGCGCCGAGGCATCCCGGCGGCCGGCGGGCTCCTCATGCTCGTGGCGCAAGCCGCGGGCTCGCTCCATGATTTCACAGGCGAGGATTACTCCGCCGAACGCATCGCCGCTGTGACAAACGAGCTCGCATGCGAGATGCAGAACATCGCCCTCATCGGCATGCCGGGGGCAGGTAAAACCCGCGTTGGCCAGCGTATCGCCCAGAGGCTTGGGCGTGAGCACATCGATCTTGATTGGGCCCTTGAAGAGCGCCTTGGTTGCAGCTGTTCCTCGTTTATCACCGAGCGCGGCGAGGCCGCATTCCGACGCGAGGAGACTGCCCTCTTGGGCGAGGTTGCCAAACGCGGCGGCATCGTGCTCTCATGCGGCGGGGGCGTGGTAACGCGGGATGAGAACTATCCCCTCCTTCACCAGAACAGCCGGATCGTGATGCTCGACCGACCCCTTGGGGAGCTGTCGAGCAAGGGACGGCCGGTCTCGCAGCGCGACGGGGTTCAGAAGCTCGCCGAAGATCGCATGCCGCGCTATCGAAGCTGGGCTGATGTCGTTGTGACCTCGCGCGAGTCGGCCGATGCCACCGCGCGGGCCACCATCGCACAACTTTGATAAAACGAACCCGGTTCATTTTATCACCGCAGGAAGGAACCTCGTGAACGCACTTGTCATCAATGGACCGAATATCAACATGGTCGGCATACGCGAGCCAAACATCTATGGTCGTGAAACCTATGACGACCTCGTTCGCATATGTAAGGAGGCTGGCAACGAGTTTGGATTCGACGATGTAGAGGTCTTTCAGTCGAACCATGAGGGCTCGATCATCGACCGGATTCAGGATGCGTATGGCACGGTGGACGGCATCGTCATCAATCCGGCTGCGTACACGCATACGAGCATCGGCATTCTCGATGCACTCAAGGCCGTGAGCATCCCTGCTGTTGAGGTCCACATCTCCGCCGTGGACGAGCGCGAGGACTTCCGGCAGGTCTCGTATGCTGGCATGGCCTGCTTTGCCCGCGTAGCCGGCGAAGGCCTTGCCGGCTACCGCCACGCCCTCCAGCTCCTCGCCGATCACCTCAAGTGATAAAACGAACCGGGTTCGATTTATCACTTCTTGAGGATGCGGTAGACGGTCGGTAGGGAGATGCCGGTCACACGAGCAATCTGCTTGGCATTCAGCCCGGTGCGGCGCAGCTCTCGTACGGCAACGTCGCGCGCGCCCCTGGGGAGGCCCGCGATATCCGAGGTGCGTCCAATGCCCAGCCGCTGGACAACCTCGCCCGCAAGAACCGGTGCCTGCTCATCGGACACCACATCGCTCTCAAGCTGGGCGTCGTACTGCGGTGTCCCATCTCGACAGAACCGATCAAACGCCTCGACGCTCTCGAACATGTCCAAAATCATTCCTGTGTCAGCGAGCCCGATTTCGCCAAGATACTCGGGGTAGCTTGACCAGTGGTAGTTGTCGAGCGTGCCGATCCCCGCCGCAACGGGATTATTCATCACATAGCGAACGACCTGCAGCAGATACTCATCGGTTTCAATCGGCAAGCTCTTGAATCGGCCTTCAAAGACATGGCCCGTTCGGCCGTATCGCCGGTTGAAATACCGCGCATAGGATAACGCGAGCCGGTGCATCACAGAGCTCAGCTCATCCTTTGGGTCGCTAAACACCAAGTGCACATGATTATCCATAAGGCACCATGCCACCAGCGAAAGCTGGGTGTTCCTACGAGCTGTGTCGAGTATTCCTACGAACTTGGATCGGTCCTCATCATCACGAAACACCACCTGTCGTGCGTTACCGCGAAGCATCACGTGATAAAAGCCCGACTCGGAATGTCTGCGATTCGGCATACTAACCACCGTCCGAAGTGATAAAAATAAACGGGTTCATTTTATCATTGCCAGGTGCCGGATTCTCGCAACATCTGACGGGCATGGGTGAGGGACGCTTCGGATTCATCGCCGGAGAGCATGCGGGCGATCTCGTGCACGCGCGCTTCGCCCGAAACCTCGGCAAGCTGGGTTTCGGGCACATCGGCGTCGTCCTTGCGCACCACGTAATGGCGCTCCCCCATCACGGCGACCTGCGCCAAGTGGGTCACGACGATAACCTGATGCGTGCGGGCGAGGTCGGCCAACACCGCTGCGAGCGAGCGGGCCACGGCACCGCCCACGCCGGCATCGACCTCATCGAAGACGAGGGTATCCACACCGTCGGTCTCTCCCAAAACGACCTTGCAGGCAAGCATGACGCGCGAGAGCTCGCCACCAGAGGCGATGCGCCGAAGCGGTCGCGGCGTCAGGCCGGCACCGCTGCGGTACAAAAGCTCGCACGTCGTGGGACCGGTCTCGTTCCAGCGCTCACGCGGCAGCGGCCGCGAATCCCAAACGAGCTCAGCGTGTCCCATCTTCAAACGCGCCATCTGTTTGCCCGCCTCGCGGCAAAAGCGAGGCGCAGCCTCATTACGGCGCTTGGTAAGCATCTTGGCCGCTTTAGCGAGCGCCGCCTCTGCAGCATCGACCGCCTCCTGCGCGCGCTTGATCCGCGCCTCGCCATCGCTTACGACGGCAAGCAGCTCGCGCGCATCCTCGCGGCGGGCAAAGACATCCTCCATACGGGGCCCGAACTGTCTGAGCAATCCCTTGAACGCCGAGAAGCGCTCCTGAAGCTGCGCGAGCTCGGCAGGGTCGAAGTCGACGTTATCGCGGTATCTTCTGAGGTCAGACGAAGCATCTTCGAGCGTGATAGCCGCACCAGTCAAGGTGTCGGCGAACTGGGCGAGCTTCGCGTCGACCGATCCCATGCGCGCAAGCTCGGCAATCGCCGAATTCAGCGCGTCGAGCGCGCCGCCCTCGCCCGAAATGGCCTCCGCCGCCTCGTGCGCGGTGCCCGCGAGCGCCTCAGCGTGCTCCGCACGAGGCAAGGTTTCCTCAAGTTCCTCGAACTCACCCTCTTGGGGATCCACCTCATCGATGCGCTCGAGCGCGAATCTCGCCTCCTCAAGACGAGAGCCCTGCGTCCGCGCCGCCGCCGTAACCCGGTCAAGCTCATCTTTAGCCGCGCGAGCACGCTTCAGCGCTTCACGATACCCCTCAAGGGCTGCGGCCACCGGAGCACCCGCCCAAGCGTCAACCATCTCGACATGCGTCGCGGCATCGAGCAATCGCTGATGCTCATGCTGGCCGCAGAGATCGATCGTGGGTCCAATCGCCTGCGTAAGCTCACGTACGCTTCCCAAATGCCCATCGAGGCGCACCCGGCTCCGACCGTCGGCGCCAACCCTGCGCGACGCGCAAACGCCCTCAACGTCATGGGAATCGCGAAAAACCCGCCCCTCGACGACGGCGCACTCAGCACCCTCGCGCACGAGCGACGCATCCGCGCGCTCACCCACCAGAAGCTTCAGAGCAGAAAGGAGCGCCGTCTTGCCGGCACCGGTCTCACCGGTGAGCACGGTAAGGCCCGCCGCCGGCGAAAAAGTCGCTTCATGGATGAGCGCGAGGTCTAGAACGTGAATCTCATCGATCATGGTGGACTCCGTAGAACACGCGAGACACCGAGGTATAGAAGCTTTCAGGGCCGTAATCGAGCAGCAGGATATCGCCTGGCCCGCGGCGAGCAACCACACGGTCGACCACCGCATCCTTCGCTACGAACACGCCATCGACGGCAACAGCGGGGATAGAGGGGCGATCGCGTGACATCTCGATCTCGACCACATCGGAAGGCGAGGTCAAAAACGCGCGGGCCTGAATGGTATGCGGCGCAATGGGCACGCACACCATACCGGTGTAATCTGGACTTACGATAGGGCCGCCCGCCGAGAGCGCATAACCGGTAGACCCCGTCGCCGTCGACACGATCACGCCGTCGCCCCGCAGCCGGTCGATGCGATGCCCCGACACCGTGATGGTGAACTCAACCATGTCGGAAAGAGGACCGCGCGTGAGGGCGAGGTCGTTTAATGCAAAGGTGTCGAGGGTCTGCTCTTCACCTTCGTCGGTATGCGCGAAAACATCGATGGCGAGTGTGGCGCGCCGGCTCACGTGCATCTCGCCCGCCAGGGCATCGCTCACCACAGAGAGGATGTCGGTATCATCGGGGCTCGCAGCCGTGAGGAACCCAAGATGCCCATAGGACAATCCCAGAATGGGAATCTCCTGATAGCCGACGATACGCGCAGCCCGCAGAAGCGTGCCATCGCCGCCAAGCGAGATAACGAGGTCCGAGCCCTCAATATCGGGAGTCGAGACGATCTTCGAGCGTTGATCTGCCGCCCATGCCACCTCATAACCCTGGCGCGAAAGCCAGAGCTCGAGCGCCAGGCCGCTCTCGACTGCCTCGTTTTTATAGTAGTTCGGCACGAGAAAGACCTTCATGCGCCCACCACCCCTTCGATGGATGAGAGAACCCGTTCGCGCGCCGCGGCAACCTCAGTTTCACCGCCGGAGCCCAGACGGCCAAGGAGAAAGAACTCAACGTTACCCTTCGTACCCGTTATGGGCGAGGTGCACACACCCTCGGGCGTGAGGCCGCGCCCGGAGAACAGGTCTACCGCGTGTTCGAGCACGCGACGACGCACGAGCGGATCACGCACGATCCCACCTTCACCGACCTCAGAGGCAGGTGCCTCGAACTGGGGTTTGACGAGCGTGAGAAAGCGACCGCCGGGCACGAGCAAGGCGATGACGGCATCGATGATGTGCGCAATGCTCGTAAAGGAAACATCGCAGACGACCAGATCGCAGCAGGCGCGATAGCCCAGCGAGGGCAGATCGACCACATTCGTCCGCTCAAGAAGCGTGACGCGCTCATCGTTTCTCAGCGACCATGCGAACTGCGCCCGTCCAACATCGACTGCAATTACCGAGGCCGCACCGCGCTTAAGAAGGCAATCGGTGAAGCCGCCCGTCGAGCACCCGATATCTCCGCACGCAAGGCCAGAAGGATCCACGCCGAAGGCATCGAGCGCACCCTCGAGCTTAAGACCTCCCCTCCCAACATAGGGAAGACGCCCTTTGACATGCAAAGGAAGGCCGGGGTCGACCATCATGCCGGGTGAGGTGAGCCGCTCTCCCCGTGCAGAGACATCACCGGCCATCAAGGTGCGCAGGGCATCCGCGCGATCAACGCAGATGCCCTGAGCAACGAGTTCATCATCGAGGCGTACGCGCTTCATGGCACGCAAACCCTATTCAGTAGGAGGCGCTGCATCGGCGCCCGCATCGGAAGCCGAATCGGACCCATCCTGAGCCGCGGCATCGAGGGAGGTGTCGTCGGCACGAGCCGCCTGATCGAGCTGTGCTGCCTCCTCAGGGCTCAAATCGAAGCTATCGACGAGCTCTGCAGCACGAGACCCAAGCTCGATGGCCTCATCATACAGGTCGAGACTGCGCTCGAGCGACGTGTCCTTCGAGCGGACGACCGAGATAATCTCGTCCAAGCGCTCCGTAATATCGGCGAAGCTGTTCGGGGCGACTTCAGGCATACCTAGCAGCCCTCAATCGACACGGGAGCTTCGGCAGCAGCCGGCGCGGCAACCTCAACGGCATCCGTCGCCTGAGCGCCCAAGGCGGGCGCAGCAGCGTCCTCTGCAGGCGTGGAATCAACGGGGCGCGGGAAGATGCGGGGATCACGCACCACGCGCCCAAGCACGCCGTTAACAAAGCTTGCGGATTCATCGGTACCGTAGGCCTTGGCAATCTCGACGGCCTCGTTGATCACCACGGCATCATCGACGCGCTCTGGCGAGAACCGCAGCTCGTAGACGGCAAGGCGCAGCAGATTGCGGTCCGAGCCGGGCATGCGGTCAAGAGCCCAGTTCTCCGAAACTCGCGCAAGGCCGCGGTCGATCTCGCCGATATGCGCATAGCAACCCCGCGCCAGCTCGGCAGCGTAGGGCACGAGCGGGCTTGCCTCCTCGGAGGCGCGCGCCAAAAGATAATCGCCTGCGAGCACATCGTCAACGGTGCGCCCGAGAATCTCGGCCTGGAAGAGGAGCTGAAGGGCCTGGCTACGGGCAAGCGTGCGCCCGCGTTCTACTTTGAGGCTCACTACTACTCCTTGGGGAAGACGAGTCCGTCGATGCACACATCGACGCGCGCCACGGAAACGCCCACCTGGGCATCGATGGCGTGGACGACCGCCTCGCGCACGACCTCGGCGAGCTTCTTGAAGGGATAGCCGAAGAACACGACAAGGTGCACCGTGATCGCAAGCTGGTCATCTACGACCTCGGTCTCGACCGCAGGAGCGGCGGCGGTGCTGCGCGCAGAGAGCATCGAGACGAGGTTGGTGGCGAGGTCCTTCACGCCGACCGACGCGATGCCCTCGATCTCCTCGACGGCGCGCGAAACGACCGCAGCGAGAACCTCCGGCGCAATGCCGATACCGGAAATGTAGATCTCCTGAGACATGGGGTCCCCCAAATACGTACGATGGAGCAGAAACTAGACGCGGGAAACGAACTTGCCGTCGCGCGTGTCGACCTTGATCATCTCGCCCTCGTTGAGGTACATGGGCACCTGGACAACTGCACCGGTCTCGATGGTGGCAGGCTTGGTGGAACCCTGAACGGTGTCGCCCTTGAAGCCCGGATCGGTCTGGGTGATCTGGACCTCGATGAACATCGGCGGGTTCACGCCCATAAGGTCATCGTCGGCGTAGAGAAGCTGGCAGACGTCGTTCTCCTTGAGCCACTTAGCGTTGTCGCCGATGAAGTCCTCGGGCACGGGAACCTGCTCATAGGTCTCGTTGTCCATGAAGATGAAGTCGTTGCCGTCGTTGTAGAGGTACTGCATCTCGCGGGTGGAGAGCATGACGCTTTCGAACTTGGTGCCGGCGTTGCAGGTATTCTCGACCACGCGGCCGGTCTTGATGTCCTTGGTCTTATAGCGAACGAACGCGCCGCCCTTGCCCGGCTTGACATGCTGGAACTCGACGATGGTCACGACCTTGTCCTTGATGCGCAATCCGATGCCGTTCTTGAAATCGGCGGTGGTGATGGTTGCCATGTGCTACCTTTCTTGCTTGTCTGCCACGCAGAGGCCTGCGCTGCATTGATGCATGAACGTACAAAGTATACGCTTTCCCGCGCCTTTACGCAGGTGCAAGCGCAACTATCCACAGAGCGAGCGTCGAAGCGCCCGCCTCTCGACGAAGCAGTCTGGCAGCGACGCGATGGGTGCGAGCCAGGCTGAACCAAAGGGAGCTAGCAGCTCCTAGCAGTCGATGACCTGAAGGTCATGCGGGCTCTGGGTGAAGGGGACGAAGCCCTGGGCGGTCACGAGACCGTAGTCCTCAAGGCGAACGCCGAACTCCCCGGGCAGGTACACGCCCGGCTCGATCGTGACGACGGAGCCCTCCCCCACCGTATTGTGCGTGCGCCCAAAATTGGGGAGCTCATGGATGTCGATGCCCACGCCGTGGCCAAGGCCGTGACCGTAGTACTCGCCGTAACCGGCATCGCCGATAATCTTCCTCGAAAGCTCATGGATCTCGTTGCCGTCAACGCCGGCATAGACCGCCTTGGCGCACTCCTCATGCGTGCGCTGCACGAGGTCGTAAATCTCGCGCATCTTCGCCGAGGGCTCGCCCACGGCAACCGTGCGGGTCATGTCGGAATCGTAGTCGTGGTAGCGCGCGCCGTAATCCATGAGAACGAACTCGCCCTTCTGCACAGGGCGATCGCTCGGGATGGCGTGCGGGTTCGCCGCATTAGGGCCTGCAGCGACGATAGAGCCGAACGCAAGGCCGTCGGCTCCGTTTTCGAACATGAAGTTCTCGAGCTCGAGCTTTATCTGCTTCTCGGTGAGACCGGGACGAATGAACTCAAGCATGTGCGCAAACGCGGCGTCGGTGATTGCCTGGGCCCGCCTCATGAGGGCGATCTCCTCTTCGTCCTTCACCGCGCGCATGAGGCGAAGGTCCCCATGCATCTGCGGAAGCAGGGCGCCGATGGAAAGATCCTCGAGTCCACGGACCAAACCGTCGTAGAACGAAAGCTCCATGGTGTCCTCAACGGCAACGACGCGGCACTTGGCATCGCGAGCACGCTCGGCAGCCCAACGCGGAATACCGATGACCTCCATATCGAGAACCCAAGGGCTATCTGCCGGAAGATGCTCGATGAAGCTGTTGTAGTAGCGAGAATCGGTGTGCAGGAACGTATTCGACGCGGTGATGAACGCGGCGTGCGGCAGCTCACCCGTATAGTCGAACACGCCTTCGGCGCCGGTTAGCCATCGAAGATTCGCCTCATCGCGAATAATGACGGCATCGTAGCCGCGCTCGTCCATGAGCTCGCGAACACGCTCGATGCGACCGAGCGGGCCAGAAGCATGTGAGGACATAAGTACCCCTTCTTTCTAAATCGTTTACGCACGTTCGCAGTAGAGCATACTGCAAGTACGCCCCAACGTGGATAACCTAAGACAATCGAGCGTTCGCTATGCCACGAGCTCCGCACGCGAAGCAACATAGGCACGTGCATGGCGCATGAGCACATCGTCGGGAACGGCAGTTAACCGAATAGTGCCCACCGATTTGGGAAGTGGGAGGAGGAAACGGTTAGACCGGCGCGCATGCTCCTCCTTGAGGGCGCGCACGAGGTCCTCGGCATCGAGCGAGAATCCGTATTCCTCGATACCGAGGTCTTCAAGCAGATCGTCCTGATCAAAGACGATATCGGCATCGAGGCCAGCCGCCTCCACCGCAAGACGGGCTTCGAAGCGCATACCCTCTGACAAAAGCGCCCAACCAGGGGCTTCAGGTCCTAGACAACGCGCGAGCGCGCGCGCCGTTGCACGCCCATAGGACAGCGCATGCCGGGCAGAGGGGTTTGCGGCCTTAACGACGTTGCGACGCGCCTGCTGCACCGATCCAAAGACCTCACTGAATGCAACGGGCTCATCGGCAGCGATGAGAGGAGCGCTCTCAACCAACTGCTCCCAGACACGCCTCCCCTCTGCAAGGGCGGCGCCGAGCATAAGAGCCCTGCCCTCGAGGCGTGCTTCGAGCGGCATGTCGGCGATAAGGTCGAAGTCGCAAACGACCATGGTGGGCATCGGCCTGAGCGACACCATGTCAGGGGCCTCTGGAGTAGCAAGCGGATGCATCTCGGTGGGAAGCGTGACCATCGCGTCAAGGGCGGTGGGAATCAGGGTGCACGGAACGCCCCCGCACCAAAGCTGCGCGGCGAGAAGCGCCGAAGAGCAGAGCTTCGCATCGCCGAGAGCGAGCATGAGGTCGTCGGCGGTAAGAGCGGCACGAGCGCATCCAGCGAGCACCTCGGTAGCGCTCGAGAGCGTGGCGGGATCCGTCTCGCGAGGGAACACGCATTCCTCCGTCGAGAAACCGGCGTCGATAAGCGCCCTGCGCACCGCATCGCCGTAAGCCGCATATGCATCGTCGGTCGAAACGAGCAGGGCGCGCTTAGGCATGCCGACCGCTCCCGACACGATGCGAGGAAGCTCCTCGAGCGCACCGGATCCCGAACGGACATCGATGCTCTTCTGACTGATGTTGAGCAGTTGACGCTTGATCGTCACAGCAAACCACGCTCCAAAAGCATATCGGCACAGATATAGGACACGTCTTCGAATGAGCGGCCGCGAATATCCACCGTCAAATCCGCCGCCGAACGGTAGAGCGGTCGACGGTGCTGGTAGAGGCGCTGCGCGTGCTCGCGCGAACGGAAATCGGGGCGACTCGCAAGCGAGCGAATCTGCCGAAGCGAATCATCGAATTCGCCATCCAGGTATACGCACACGCCCATCTCGTGCATAAGCTCGATGTTGCGCGGTGTCTCCACAATACCGCCCCCGCACGAGACCAAGAGACTGCGCTCGCTCGCAAGCGACTCAAGCGCCTTGGTTTCAAGCTCTCGAAACGAAGCTTCGCCCTTGTTGCGGAAAAGGTACGAGATCGAATGCCCCGCCCTGCGCTCAACGAGACGATCGGTATCGAGATAGCGGCGCTTGAACATTCGGCCGAGGTTCCTTGCAAGCGTAGACTTGCCTGCGCCCAGAAAACCAATGAAGAAGATATGGTCGCACCCGTGCTTCGAAGCAAGGACGCGACCGCCTTCGGACCCCCCCATGCGCCGTTACTCCTCGCACGTGAGGTTGCGAAGCGCGCGCCGCTCGAAGATGCGGAAGATCTGCGTATACCATAGATCGGCTGTTGCCTGCGGCTTCACGAGAATCGTGTCGATGCCGGCAAGGTTACCTGCCCACACATCCGTATAGAGCTGGTCCCCCACCATGACGGCCTCATCCTTCGAGACGCCGGTTCGCTTGAGCCCGGCATTGAGCGCGAAGGGGGCGGGCTTCATGGCATGGCTTATTGCCTCGAGACCGAGCTCGCCCGCCGAGCGCATGACTTGGTCTCGATGCCAGTTATTCGAAACCATGCAGAGCCTAAACCCCAAGGCCTTCGCTCGATCGAGCCACGCGGCAACCTCGTCTGGTGCGGTCGCGCGATCGCGCGGCACGAGTGTGTTATCACGGTCGAGCAAGATAGCGCGCTTGCCCTGAGCGAAAAGCTCTTCAAGGTCGATACGGTCGACAGATGTTACATAACGCGTGGGTGAAAAGAGGCTCATGATTGGGAATCCCGATACTCCTGCACGTTCGCTTGGAACTCGTCGTAGGTTTCACTGAACTTGTGCGAACCATCGCCCGCACTCGAAAGCACATAATACAGGTAATTGGTGTCATCGGGGTTGAGAGCGGCCTGAATGGACGAAACGCTCGGAGAGCAAATGGGCCCGGGAGTGAGGCCGGGGTTCTGGTAGACGTTGTACGGCGATTCAATCTCAAGGTCATCGTAGGTCACCGTGCCGGACCCGCCGCCGCGCGCATAGACGATCGCGGCATCAATCTGGAGCGGCATATCCTCGTCGAGGCGGTTATAAATGACGCTCGCAATGGTCGAGCGCTCGCCTTCGACCGAGCTCTCGCGCTCGATGAGCGAAGCCATGGTCACGATCTGCTGCGCCGTGAGCCCATTGGCGCCATCGGTCAGGTTGAGACCTGCGGTCTCCGTCTCGAATTGGTCGAGCATCGCGCGAATAATCTCGTCTGCTGTGGGATCATCCTGGAACGAATAGGTCTTGGGATAAAGATAGCCCTCGAGTGAATCGTTGTAAGCGCCTTCGAGGAAGGGATAATCCGAAACATAGTTCGAGGCCTTCGCCTGAGCAAGGAAGTCGTCGGCTGAGATGCCATACGTCTCCTGCACGCGCTCGGCGGTCTGTTGGACCGTAAGGCCCTCAGGAATCGTCAACGTCACGCCCTCGACGTTCGGACCATCGATAAGCTGCTGCACCACTTCTTCTGGGTCCTGCAGCGTGGTGAAGAGGTAGTCACCGGGCTTTAGCAGAGCATCGGCCTGCATGCTGCGAACCGTGGCGTAATACTCCTTGGGATCCTCGATGATATGGTTCTGCGAAAGAATGGAGGCGATCTG
Organism: Enorma shizhengliae; assembly: GCF_009676995.1. Lineage (NCBI taxonomy): Bacteria > Bacillati > Actinomycetota > Coriobacteriia > Coriobacteriales > Coriobacteriaceae > Enorma > Enorma shizhengliae. The sequence goes on along the minus strand of NZ_VTFZ01000007.1, from coordinate 58,591 downwards.
GTCGCCAGAGGCTCCCTGGGGAATGTTGATCTGGACCTCGACGCCAGCCTCGACCGCCGGTTCGTTCGAGCCGGAAATGAGCCGGCCAACAGCCGGAACGACGAACAGGACGATCGCCGCAATAAGCGCTACGGCCACGGCGCAGACGATGATGATGGGAACGATGGGCTTACGGCGAGCTTGGGTGGTCGAGCGGCGCTGGTAAGCCGGCTGGACGCCATGACGGCCCTGCGGGCGCCCATGCGCCGGGGCCGCCGTGCGCCTCGCAGGTGCGCCTACGGTACGCGAAGGAGCTGCCTGAGGAGCGGTCCTGAACCTCGCGCCCTGCGGACGGCCCTGCCCCGCAGCGGAAACGTTGCGGGCATGCGCCCGGCGAGCGGGGCGATGCGCCCCATCATCCCTAAGTTCTGCCACGGCATCGTCCTCCGGAATCATATCGAGGGGTAAAACTGTCAATCCCCGATAGTGTACCGCAGGAGCGCCCAAACCTTAAAGTTTTCATCGAACCTTGAAGGTTTGCCACCTATCGTTTAACGGCGATGAATCAGATGCAGAATGCCGCGCTTTATGACGCCGAAGAACGTGGGAGAACGAAGCAGGCGGTCGGCAGGGATGTATTCGCGGATTGCGCGAAGGGTCTGCTTATTTCTCCTCGTGGAAAACGAGAACGTGCCGTTTTGCTTGGTGAAGATGGCGAAGCGCGGTATGAGACGCCCTCCGAACATGACGGCCGCCGAGATGTGATCGATCTCTTGCCAGGGAATCTGGATGTAGTCCTCGGGATTGCGCTCGTTATAGAACTCGAACGCCTTATCACCGATCATGACGTCGCCGTATTTAGACAGCCCCATGAACATGGTGCCCCGCGTCGTGAGGTCCAGTTTCGTGTTCAGAGACTGCACCATAGCGTCACCTTCCTCGTAAATATTGCCCGTACAGAGCGCGGGGCCGCGCTACAGGCTCGAAAACCGAGCACAGTCCGCGACCCCGCACACAAAGCGCCATTACCGGCGCAAAACCGCTTTAGAGCAGGCCGATATAATGACCAACGATACCGACAATGAACATGCCGATGATGATGGCGATCGGGGAAACCTTCTTCTTAAGCAGCCAGCAGCACAGAAGCGTCACGCCCACGGCGGCGAGGCCGGGGATGAGCGAATCGAGATTCGCCTGAAGGGTCGTGACCTTATCGACCTCGAGGCCCGTGGCACCAAGCGACGAGTACTGGGAAAGTGCGCTATGAATAGCGTCTGCCACACCCTGGCCACCATTGCTCGCGGTATCAGCAATGGCATTCCAGTCAATGTAGGCACCCTCAGACTGCGTGACCGTGGAAACGGTCGGAGCAAACGAGATAGAGACCCAGCGCTCAACAAGCGAGCCGATCACGAACATACCGAGGATCGAGGCGCCCTCGGTGATCTTGCCCATGAGGCCGCCGGAAAGGTCCTTCGTAATGGAGGTACCGAGCTGATAGCCGAACTCCTGCGTGTACCACTCGAACGCAAGACGAATCACGTTCCAGGCAACGAAGAAGAGGATCGGGCCCATGATGTTGCCGCTCATAGCGAGCGAGGCGCCCAGGGCACCGAGGATCGGGCGAAGGGTGAACCAGAAGACGGGGTCGCCAACACCGGCGAGCGGGCCCATCATACCGACCTTCACGCCCTGGATGGCGGCATCCTCGACGGGGGTGCCGTTGGCACGGTCCTCCTCAAGAGCGAGGGTTACGCCGATAACGGGCGAAGAAACGTACGGATGGGTGTTGTAGAACTCCATGTGACGCTTGAGCGCCGCAATCTGGTCATCCTTGTTGGGGTAGAGCTTCTTGATGGCCGGAACCATCGAGAAGCACCAGCCGCCGTTCTGCATACGCTCGTAGTTCCAGGAGCCCTGCAGGTACTGATGACGGAACCAAACCTTGAGACGATCGCTCTTGGAAAGGGTGATCTTGTTCTCTGCCATAGTCTCTCTCCTCCCTTCCTACTCGTAGTCGTCCAGGATGTCGCCGAGCGGGTCGCCCGAGCCGCCACCCATGCCGCCGCCCTGCTTGGCAAGCTCCTTGAGGCCCAGGTAAATGAGGGCGAGGGAGATGCCGATGACACCGAGGGCGATAAGGGTGAGCTCGGAGATGGCAGCGAGGCAGAAGCCGAGCGCGAAGAACGGCCAGACTTCCCTGGTCGCCATCATGTTGATGACCATGGCGTAACCAACGGCAGCAACCATGCCGCCGCCGATGGACATGCCATCGGAGAGCCACGCGGGCATCATGTTCAAGGCGCCCATGACGGCGTCGGACGGGATGAAGCAGAGGGCAGCTGCCGGAATGGCGATACGGATGCCCTGCATGCAGATCGCGACGATCGACCAGAAGTCGATGGCGGCGAAGTTACCCTTGGCAGCAGCGCCGTCCATGATGTGGACCACCGGAATGGCGAGCGTACGCACGATCATGGTAAGGAAGAGGCCAGCCACGGACAGCGGCACGGCCACGGCGATGGCCGTGGAGATAGCGGTGCTCTGGTCGGCGCCGTTACCAACGGCGATGACCATGAGAATTGCCGATGCGACCGACGCGAGTGCGGCGTCAGGGGCGACGGCAGCACCAACGTTAGCCCAGCCAAGGGCCATCATCTGGAGCGTACCGCCCAAAGTGATGCCAGCCTCAAGCTGACCGCTCACCAAGCCGATGAGCGTGCATGCGACCAGCGGCTGGTGGAACTGCCACTGGTCCAGAACGCCTTCCATGCCGGCAAGGAAGGCAACGATGACAATCAGGATGATTGTGAATGCCGACATGTTTCCCTCCTTCTTACGCTTGCGCGGCCAGCTCGGACTTGGCCTTCTTCATCATGGAGTCGAAGTTCTCCGGGGAGTCCGCGGGAACCTTGCGCACGTCGAACTCGACGCCCTTGGCCGCGAGGGTCTCGAGGCACTCCACATCGGCCTGATCCATGGCGATCGCGTTGGTGACGACGACCTTGCCCACAGAGTGAGCCATGGAACCGAGGTTCACCTTCTTGATGTCCACGCCACCCTCGATGCACTTGAGCAGATCCTGCGGCGTCTCGAAGAGGAGCATCGCCTTGGTCGCACCGAAACGGGGGTCCTTGGCAACGTCGATCATCTTCTGGATGGGGACGACGTGGGCCTTGACTCCCGGAGGGGCCGCCTGCTGGATCATGGTCTTGCGCAGCTCGTCATGAGAGACGGCGTCGGAAACCACGATGATGCGGTCGGGGCCGGTCTGCTTGGTCCAAGTGGTTGCCACCTGGCCGTGAAGCAGGCGGGTGTCCACGCGGCAGAGCACGAACTTGATATGGCCATCGCCCAGAACCGTTCCCTCGGGGATGGAGCCCGTCGGGTGGGTCGGAGCAGCCTCAACGGCCTTCGGGGCCTCGGGCTCGAGGCTCTCGGGCTTCACGCGCACGCCATCACGGGACTCCTGGATGAGCCCAGTCGCGATCTCGTGTGCCGTGGCCTCGGGGTTCATGCGCAGCGTGTACGCGGTGATGACCATGGGGAGGTTCATACCCGTAACGGCAGCCCACGTGGGATGCCCGTCGAGCAAACCGTTGATCTGGTTGAACGGCGTGCCGCCCCACAGGTCGACGAGGAAGAGCACCTGCTCCTGATCGGAAAGCGTTGCCACCTCCTTCTCGATCTCCGCCCTAAGGTCATCCGGACCCATGCTAGGTTGCAAGCTGACGGAAACCACGTCCGGCTGGTCGCCGAAGACCATGGACGCCGTCTGCTTGATGCCCTGCGCGAGGTCGCCATGACTTGCGAGGACAATTCCTACCATACCTACCTCCTTACTATTGAGAGGTTACCTACGTGCGTGCACTGACCTTCTTGCGCACACAGTGGCAATTATAGACAAAATGTGATGGGTTGGTAGAGGAACCGTGATGAAATCTTGCATGAGGGTATACGCATTGCGTATACCACGAGGTAGAAGCTGAGAAATAGTTCCTGAGAATACGAACGAAACGCATGAGTGCCACGCCGGTACCGCAAGGCGCTCTTGAGCGCCTTCCGGACAGTCGCGTGCTTCTCGGGCGACATTCGTACGCTACCACCGTTCTCGGGCGACCTTCGGACAACCGCGGGATTGTCGGGCGACATTCGGACATTCAGCAGTCGAATAACGTACCAAAGTCGCCCGAAAACGAAATGAGTGTCCAATTATCGCCCGAGAGCGAGGATGCGTACCGATTGTGCCCGAACACAGAGAGGGCATCGAGTGTCGCCCGAAACAGAGCGCGAGAGTGAAGCTCAAGCGGAGCCCGAATCACTTGTTTCGCACATCAAGCCAGGTCTGAAGGAAAAGGCTTGCGGCAACGCTATCTACCTTGCCGCGCATTTCGCGCTCAGAAAGCCCCTGTTCTCGCAGAATCCGCTTCGCTTCGCGTGAGGAGAGGCGTTCGTCTATGAACTCAAGGGGAAGGCCGGTTGCGCGCGCGATCTTCTCCGCCGCCTCTACGACACGCTGGGCTTGCGGGCCGTCCTCCCCCGCCAGGGTCTCAGGACGGCCGCAGACGAGCACCTCAGGCTCGTAATCTTCGATGATATAGCGGAATGAGCGCGCGTTGCCGAGGACCTCCTGCGCGGGCAGGACCTTCACCGGCATGGCAAGGGTCCCCGTAGCATCAGACACGGCAATGCCAACGCGCGCTTCCCCGATGTCGAGTGCGAGCGCGATCATGGTCTACGCAGAAAGTGCGGCGCGCGCGGCTTCGAGCGCAGCGGGAATGCCGCTCGCGTCCTTACCGCCAGCCTGCGCCATCTGTGGGCGGCCGCCACCGCCACCACCCACGAGCGGAGCGATCTGCTTGATGATATCACCAGACTTGAAGCCTGCCGCGACCGCTTCGTCGGTGGCACCGGCGAGAAGCGCCGGCTGGCCCTTGCTCGTCACCGTAGCAAGTACGCACGCGACCGGCTCATGAAGCTTCTGGCGAATGGTGTCCCACACGTTGCGGAGGTCTGCAGCCTCAAGGCCCTCAAGCTGTGCGACAACGAGCTTATAGGCACCGAGGTCCTCTGCATGGGCGATGGCATCGTCGATGGCGTTGGAGCCGCCGCCGGTAAGCGCGTTCTTGAGCTTCTGGCTGGTCTCGCGAAGCTCCTTCTGGAGCCCGGCAATACGGCCTGCCACCTCGTCTGGACGGCACTTGAGCTCAGATGCGGCGGATTCGAGCATGCGTGCGCGCTCCTCAAGATACGCGATGGCGCCCTCGCTCGTTACCGCTTCGATGCGGCGGACATTGGAGCCCGTCGAAGACTCGGAAACGATCTTGAAGAGACCGATCTCTGCCGTGTTTGCAGCATGGGTACCACCGCAGAGCTCGCGCGAGAACGGGCGCTCCTCGGCGCCGACCGAAACCACGCGGACAACGTCGCCGTACTTCTCGCCGAAAAGCGCCACAGCGCCGGCGGCCTTGGCCTCGTCGATAGCCATCACACGGGTCACAACGGGCTTGGCAGCGAAGATCTGGTCGTTCACGAGGCGCTCGATCTGTGCAAGCTGCTCGGAAGACAGCGCCTCGAAGTGCGTGAAGTCAAAGCGCAGGTGCTCGGGAGCAACGAGCGATCCTGCCTGGTTAACATGGTCGCCAAGCACGTTCTTAAGGGCAGCGTCAAGCAGGTGCGTCGCGGTGTGGTTGCGGCGCAGGAGCGCGCGGCGATGATGGTCGACCGCAGCGTTCACGATGGCGCCTTCCGCAAGCTCTCCCTCCTCGACGACCGCGCTGTGCGCATACAGGCCGTTGTGAGCCTTGGTGTCACCAACGGCAAGGCGCACGCCCTCGGCCGACAGCACGCCCGCATCGCCCATCTGCCCGCCCATCTCGGCATAAAACGGGGTGCGATCGAGCACGACCTCAACCTTCTGGCCAGCGCCGGCATGAGCTACGCGCTCGCCGTCAACGACAAGCGCAAGCACCTTGGCACCCTCAAGCTCTTCATCCTCGTATCCAGCGAACTCAGTTGCGGAAACGGAATCTGAGAGCTCCGTCCAAACATCGTTGAACGAGCCCCAGGCATCGCCCTTCACGTTCGCGCGGGCGCGCTCGCGCTGCGCCTCCATCTCGCGGTTGAAGCCGTCGATGTCAACGGCATGGCCCGCGCCCTCGGCGATCTCAACGGTGAGGTCGATCGGGAAGCCGAAGGTGTCGTGCAGCTTGAAGGCGGTGGCACCATCGAGCACGGCGCCGTCTGCCAGGCCGCCGAGCGCCTCGTCGAGGTAGACGCGGCCGGTGTCGAGCGTGCCCGAGAAGCGCTCCTCCTCCGCATCGACGATGCCCTTGACAAGGGCATCGTTCTTGAGGAGCTCGGGGTAGGCGTCACCCATGGCCTCGTTCACGGCATCGATGAACCGGCCAAGGAAGGCGCCCTCGATACCGATAAGGCGACCATGGAAGACCGCGCGACGGAGGAGGCGGCGAAGCACGTAACCGCGCCCCTCGTTGCCGGGCAGGATGCCGTCGGAGATCATGAAGTCGACGGAGCGAGCATGGTCCGCGATGATACGGAGGCTCCGGCTCGGGCCATCGTAATCGTCGGCGACATACGAGACACCAGAGATCTCCTCGCCAAGGGCGATGAGGCCGCGCATGAGGTCCCCATCGTAGAACGAGCTCTTATGCTGCATGATGGCCGCCATGCGCTCAAGGCCCATGCCCGTGTCGAGGTTGCGGTGCGGGAGCTCCGGCATAGAGCCGTCCTCCTGACGATCGTACTGCGTAAAGACGAGGTTCCAGAACTCAAGGAAGCGGTCGCAATCGCAGCCGGGGTGGCAATCCGGGCTGCCACAGCCAACCTCCTCGCCCTGGTCGAAGTAGATCTCAGAGCAGGGACCGCACGGGCCGGTAGGGCCTGCCGCCCAGAAGTTATCGTCCTCACCGAGGCGGCTAATGTGATCCTCGGCGACCCCAAGCTTGCGCCAGATCTCGAAGGCCTCGTCGTCCTCGGTGAACACGGTGAAGTACAGCCGCTCGATGGGAAGCTTGAACACCTGCGTAGAGAGCTCGAGCGCCCAGGCGCAGGCCTGCTCCTTCGACACGCCTCCAAAGGAGAAGTTACCGAGCATCTCGAAGAAGCTGGCGTGACGGCCGTCGGAACCGATGATGTCGATGTCGTTCGTGCGGACGCACTTCTGGCACGACGTCGCGCCGATCTCGCGCATGGTCTTCTTGCCCTGGTAATACTCCTTGAACTGGTTCATGCCAGCATTCGCGAGCAGAAGCGAAGGGTCATCCGGCACGAGTGACGAGCTGGGATACAGCTTGCAGCCACGCTCCTCAAAGAACGAGAGGAACGCGGAGCGAATCTCAGCGGTGGTCATCGAAGGAAAATCTGCAGCCATTGCGGTATCTCCTTGAACATCAGCAAATCTCAAACGCACAAAGTATATATGAAACAAGCGGCGAGCGGGTGCGCGCAGCTCGCCTGCGCTGCAAAATCAGGTCACCGAACACACTCGAGGCTCGAGTCGGAAGGTTATTTGAGATCCGTCGAGTAGTCGCACTCCTCAAATTCACATGACCTGCGGTTTTGTGAATGAATTTAGGCCGATTACTCAGCGGGTCGCCAATAACTTTCCGATTCGAGCCCTGAACTGTTCGAGGCTTGGCGAATGCAGCCCCAAACTCGACTCATGCAATCGCCTTTGGAAGCAAGGGAAGTTAACGGCGGGATTGCGTCACTTATCGCTAGGACGATGAAGGAAGGTGAGCTTGCTCCATGGGTTCTCAAGCTCAGCAGGGCGCGGAACAGCCTCGCCCGTGGGCGCAACATCGTCGCTAATGAGCTCCGACTCCGCGACGAAGCTGTCGTCGCCGAGCGCATCGAACGCCGGAACCGGGGCACCGTCCGCGTCGCGGTACGGCGTTCCCTGGAAGATGGCGCCATCGTAGGAAACGAGCGCGCGGCCCGTCTCCTTCTCGAAGTAGAACACGAAAAGCCCCTTGAGCGCGGCGCACAGCGGAATGGCGATGACCATGCCGAGCGGCCCCATGAGCGTGGAGCCGACCACGAGCGCGGCAAGGTTCATGGCAGGATGAATCTTGACCGAGCTCTGCATAACCTTCGGGCTGATGACGTTGTCGGTAACGTTTTGAGCAACCATGGTGATCACGAGGGTCCAGATGGCAAGCACCGGACCATAGAAGACCGCGAGAAGCGTTGCCGCAAACGAAGAGATCCAGGAGCCGAGCACGGGAACGAGATGCATGACGCCGGTGAGAACGCCCATGAGCGCCGCATACGGATGCCCCACGATCGCAAGGCCGACGAAGGCGAGCACGCCGTTCACAAACGATGTGATCACCATGCTGCGCATATAGCCGCCGACGGAACGCGAGAGGATCGCGACCATAAACCGGTAGCTGGTCTCACGCTCCCCTCCCACGATGATGCCGATCTCGCGGTGAATGCGCGGATAATCGAGCGCAAGCCAGTATGCGAGAACGATCCCAAGAAAGACGATAAAGAGCTGCGAGGTAAAGGACGATATGAAGGGGAAAATGCCCGCACCAAGGCCACTCGCCAGCTGAGTTATATACGTAGAGGCCACATCTGCGATCGAGCGAAGCGCCTCATCGAACTGACTTGCCCACGACGACTGCGAAAGCGCCTCGAAATCACGAGACACCTGGATCGCCCAATCTCCAAGACCGCGCAGTTGCTGCGGGAGTCGGGAGAGCACTTCCATGATCTGCTCGGCGAAAACCGGCCCAATCACCATGAGAACGCAGAGTATGACTGCAACGACGGCGACAAGGCCTATGAGCGCGCCCACCGAGCGCGGAACACCCTTGTGCTCAAGGGCGTTCACAATCGGCGACTCGATGAACGCGATGAGCGAGCCCACCGCAAGGAACTCGATCACCGGGGCGAGGACGCCCATCACGTTCAGAATCGCGACACCGATGATGATGGCGCCGACCACTGACCACACGCGGAGCGCGATGAGGCGAGCGCCGGGAAGCTTAGCCTCCGCTGCCTCGTTCTTGTTAGCCCGTTTCGTCATCATTGCCGCGCCATCACGCCATCTGGGTCGATCTTATCCTGGATCTTCTTAAGGGTGCGACGAAGCAGACGAGAAACCTGCACCTGGGAGATGCCGAGCTGCTCGGCGATCTCGATCTGGGTCATGCCCTTCAGGAACCGCAGCTCGATTACCTCGCGCTCGCGTGGCGAGAACCCCTTGAGCGCCTCCTCGATGACCAGGCGATCATCGGTGAAAGCGAGCTCATTGTCTTCGCTGCCATAGCGATCGATCACCGATGGGGCATCGTCGTTCTCAGAGCTGCCCGTGCCCTCGAGCGGAACGGAGCTGTACGCACTCGAAGACTCCATGGCCTCGAGCACCTCGTCTACCGACGCGTCAAGGTAATCGGCGATCTCCTGGATGGTAGGCGAACGCTGGAACTGGGTGGTCAAGGTATCGGTAGCCTGGTTGACCTTGGCGGAGAGCTCCTGCAGACGGCGCGGAACGCGCACGCTCCAGCCCTTGTCGCGGAAGTGGCGCTTGATCTCGCCCAGGATGGTGGGGGTCGCATAGGTGGTGAACTCGAGCCCGCGGTCGGGATCGAATCGGTCTATCGCCTTAAGTAGGCCAAGATAGCCAACCTGGACCAGGTCGTCCAAGGGTTCGCCGCGGTTCTTAAATTTGTTCGCGAGGAAGCGCACGAGGTTGAGATGGGACATAACCAGCTGTTCACGCGCCTCCATGTCGCCATCTTCCTTATAGCGACGGAAGAGCTCGCGCGTCTTTTGCTTGTCCCAAGCCGATTTACTCGACGAGGTCTTTTCTGTCATATCAGACATCCGCCTTGAGTTCGAGATGGAGTCGTGCGGGAGCGTCGGTCTTCTCATATGCGTCGCAAACCGCAGTGAGGATGAGGCCCGCATAGGCCGCAGTGCTATCGGGTTCAGGATCGGCGACTGCCCCCTCGCCAAGATCGACGTCGAGAGCAACATGCTCGTCGTCGACGGTGAAGGTGAGCGAGACGCACTCCCCCGCATCGACCGAGCAAGCAAAGATGAACGCCTCCTCGGCGGCCATGCGCAGATCCTCCACGCGGTCGACCGACATCGACGAAAGAGCGGCCACGTTGGCAGCCGTCATACGAACGAGCCGCGCCAACCGCGGGTCGGCAGCGACCGTAAGAACGATGGGATCGAGTGCCTGGGTGTTAGTCATTGGTGGAATCTCCCTGGTTCGAAGGGACGGAATCGGCAGCAGCGGTCTCTGCTTCTGAAGGAGCAGCGGAGGACGGCTCAGAGTCGTAGGTGTAATAGCGCGGCGCGGGTGCGGGCGCCTCAGCGGGAGCATCCTCAGGGGCACTCGTCAAAACCGCCTCACGAGAGGAATCCGCTCCCTCGTTAAGCGCGCGCTCGGGATCGGGCGAGCCGGGTTTGAACTTCCCGAGCAACTTCTGGACCGCCTCCGATGCCGAGTCGGCGACGCCCGAGACAACATTGCCGGCATTCGCCGCGGCGCCCGTTACTGCAGAGACATCGCGCACGACGGCCTCAACCTCGATAAGGTTCGACGTCAACGCGTCGACCGCAACGTTCGCAGACTTGAGCAGCGGCTCGACCTGCGTAAGCGCAGGCTGCAGCTCGTCGATGGCGCCATCGAGCTTGGCAACGACCGGACGGGTCTCGGCAAGCATGTCGTTCACCTCGCCCATGGTCTTGTCGAGCGAGTCGACCGTAGTCCGCGCGCGGCGGATGGTGAGAGCGAGCTCGATCAGCGCCCAGATTCCAGCGATGACGAGTAGAACGAGTAGGATATGGAGGGGATCCATTGAGCCTCCTTGAGCTGGCCAGAAACACATATGTGTTGATTCTACCCCAACGAATGACGTTCTTACCCCCTACGCGTTGTTGCCACAAACGCGCACGGAGAACTACGCCTGCCCGGCACCGCCCCTCGAACAGGGCCCCTGCTCGAACCGGTACTGCTCCCAGCCACGCCCATCGGGGCTCCAGAAGCAGCCACGCTCCAAACCGTCGGGAAGATAGCGCTGCTCCACCCAGCCCTCAGGATAGTTATGCGGATAAAGGTACTCGCCGTATTCATCTGAACCAGGCCGATGCCTGTCGCGCAGATAGCTCGGCACCTCGCGCTGCCCACTCGTCCGAACATCTGCAAGCGCCGCGTCTATCGCCGCCTCCGCAGCATTCGACTTAGGTGCAAGTGCGTTATAGATGGCTGCCTGCGCAAGATTAATGCGGCACTCGGGGTATCCAATCACCTCCGCAGCCTTGAACGCGGCCTCGGCAACAAGGAGCGCCTGTGGATCGGCGTTCCCGATATCCTCTGAAGCGGCGATCATGATGCGCCGAGCGATAAACTTCGGGTCTTCGCCGGCATCGATCATGCGGGCAAGCCAATACACCGCGGCATCCGGGTCGCTGCCGCGCATCGACTTGATGAACGCGGAGATGATGTCGTAGTGCATATCGCCGCTCTTATCGTATGAGAGCCCGCGGCGAGGGTTCGCCATCTGAACATCCTCGATCGTGATAACGTACGCCTCACCCTCGGCAGGCTCCGGCGTGCCCTCGGTATCTGGCCGCGTTACGGCAATCTCACTCGCAAGCTCAAGGGTTGTGAGCGCAGAGCGGGCATCGCCCGCCGCAAGCGTACATATTGCAGAAACGACCTCATCCGACGCCTCGAAGCGGCGATCGAGCCCCTCGGGGGCAGTGAGTGCCCGGCGCACGAGCACGGCTATGTCGTCGTCTGTAAGGTGCTCAAGCTCAACGACGCGAGAGCGCGAAAGCAAGGCGGCGTTTACCTCGAAGTACGGGTTTTCGGTCGTAGCTCCAATGAGCACGACGGTACGGTTTTCAACTGCATGGAGCAGCGCATCTTGCTGGGAACGGCTGAAGCGGTGAATCTCGTCGATGAACAGAATGGTGCGGCGGTCGAACGCCATGAGCCTGCGCTCGGCCTCATCGATCTCGCGGCGAAGATCCTTGACCGAGCCAGTGACCGCAGAGACCTCGACGAACTCGCTGCGCGTATGCGATGCGATGATATGCGCGAGCGTGGTCTTACCCGTGCCGGCAGGCCCGTAGAGAATCACGCTGGAAAGCACGTCATGCTCAATGGCGGAACGAAGCCAAGAACCGGGCCCCACCGCCTTTCGCTGGCCCACGTATTCGTCGAGCGTGCTCGGGCGCATGCGCACGGCAAGCGGGGCGTTCTTGAGCTTCTTCTCCTTCTCGACCTGCTTGAAGAGGGTTTCCATGGTATCCAATCTATGCCTCGGATGCGTGCTGACCTACAGGCTCGTTGATATAGGTGCGTTTAGGGAAGTGAATCTGGGGGAAGAACTTGCTCGCTAGCTCGGCAAAATAGCCGTCGGTCATGCTCGCGATGTAATCGACCACCGTCTGCTCGGGGTCGCTTTGCCAATCGTAGGTACGGCCATAATGCGCGAGCTGTTCCTCGATGCGCGTGATATGGTGGCGGCAGATAAAGCTCGATTCGTCGCGCTTATTGAGGTCATCGAGGCAGCGCTCGTACATGAGCTCGAAGGCACGTGCGAGAACCTCCGCACGCTCCCCTTCGATCCCGCTGGACCGATAGATCTTGGCATAGTTTTCCGCTTTGGCGCGGCGAATCTCCGCAAAGAGCTCCTCGCTCATCTCGATACGGTCCTTGCCGTAGCTATGCTCGATGATGTCGGCCGATGCATGCGTCAAGATCCACGAGTTGTACGCACCGCCCAGGCCATCTTCGAACGCGTCGCCGGTGAGCAGGCCCGCCTCTATGGCATCTTGGCGGTCGCGACCAACGTAGGCGATGATGTCCGAGATGCGCACCACGCAGCCCTCGAGCGTCATCGGCCTCAGGTGTCCGATGACCGCACCGCCGCCCGAAACGCATTCATCCACCACGCGGTCGAACTCACCGAATGAGGAAAGGCCCGAAAGCTCAAACACGCGCTGCTCGTACTCGCCGTTATGGCAGAGCGCACCGTCGAGCGTCTGAAGCGAGATGTTGCGCCCATAGAGCTTGTCGAGCACGCGGACAGAGTGCACGTTATGGAAGAACCAGCGGCCTGTGCGCTCATGGAAGACGTCATTCAAACAGCGCTCGCCTGCGTGCCCGAACGGGGTGTGCCCCAGATCGTGCCCGAGGCCGATTGCCTCGATAAGGTCGCAGTTCAAACCGAGCGCATAGCCGATATCACGCGCGATGCGCGCCACGAGCTGCACATGGAGCCCGCGGCGTGAAAGGTCGTCGTTGCTTCTAAAGCTGAATACCTGCGTCTTGCCCGCATAGCGGTTGTAGGCGGGCATATGGAGAATCTTCTCGACATCGCGAACGAAGGCGGGACGCCAGATGTTCGAGCGGTCAGCGGGGCGCTCCTCGCGGCGAAGAGCATCCTCGTCGGAGGTACGATAGGGGTTTTTCCATCCCCGAGCGCGGTCATCGGACATGCGCTCGATGAGTTCGTCGGAAAGCACATCGGGAATGGCATCCATGCGGGCGCGAACCTGTTCGCGCGTCAACGGTTCCTGCATGACCGCCCTCCTTACCTGCATGAGTTGGTCATCCACTATCGTATCATCGCACATCGACAGGACACGAACAAGGGTTCGCTAACCAAATGAAGGGAGAAGGCCAAGGCAGATGAACGCAACGGCAAGAAACGGCAGGAGGGGAAGAGCCGGGCGATGCACGGCGATACCGGTAATCGAAAGGCAGATAAGGGCGAGCGCGTACGACATCACGCCTCGAACCGGAGCGGCAAGCACAAGGGAGAACAACGCCTTGATGTCGCCGATCCCCTGTCCTGCAACCCCTCGACGGGTTCGCCAAAACAATTCAAAGGCCAAGAGCATGCCGCATATGGCAAAGGCGGCAAGCGCATTGAGAGCAAGCGCGTTCACGCCACCCGATGCAAGCGCTACGATGGCGGAGGCAGCAGCGAGCAATACGGCGAGCACGTTCGGAAGCCGGCGTTCGCGTGCATCGATTGCCCCCGCAAGCAGCAAGAGCGCATTCAGCACCGCGAAGGCAACCGATCGGGCGATCACTCCTCTACCACCAGACATCCCATATTCAGACGCCCAGCGAATTCCCCGATCACCGCCGACTGGCCGCATCGCGTGAACACGCCGGCGAATCGGTTCCGGAAGAGGAAGAGCCCCTCCATGTTCATATAGGGCTCGAAGGCCCGGCCGATGCCGGCTACCCCGCCCTCAACGTTTAAGGTCGCGTACGGGGTCACATACTCCTGAACCGTGCCGCGGGTCTGCGCCATCTGGGCGAGAACCTCGGCCCATTCCTCGTCGGTGCAATCTTGGCCGGCACGCACGCCCAGGCTGTTGTAGCCGTCACGGGGCTTGGCGATCCAACGCGTGCGGTCCGCAAATCGGGTAAGGTCGCTCTGGCTATCGAGCATATAGGTAGCAGGCACGTGCTCGCGAACGAAGGCAAGCTCCTCCTCGTTGAGCACCTGTCGCGCCGCCGGGCTATGGAGCACGGCGAACACCGTCTTGGTCGCACAGGGCCACGTCCTAAATCCACCCACTATGGGAACGGCGCCATCGGCGGCACAGGCCATGAACGCATCGGCACCCGGGCAGGGCTTCTCCAGCATCTCGGAGATAACGACGCGCCTCCATACGCAGTCGATAGGACCCAAGGCATCGGTGAGCACACCGTCTTCATATCGAAGGTCGCGGATGTCCGCAAAGCGCAGCCGCGCACCGTGCTCGGCGAACACGCGAGCGAATTCATCGATCTCCTCGCGGGCGATGCTTTCGGCATAATCGACGGCAACCACCTCGGGCACGGCGGCTTTCCCGCCCGCTTCGCGGTAGCAGTCAAGCACGGCGGAAGCGCATGCACCGTAAATGTCGAATGTAGAGACCACGTGGCGCGATGCGAACGTCTTCCCCGTCTTAGTGAGCAGATTCGTCTTCGTGACCTCCTCGGTCACGAGCATGCCCGAAGAACCATCGGTGTTGAGCTCGCAGAACTTGAACGAGCCCGTTTCCTCGTCCAGAAAGATGTCAACGCGGGCGATGGGAATCTGCGTCCCGAAGGCGTTGGGCATGCAGGCGAGACGTTCGATGCGCGGATCGAGCTCGAACGCGGCGCGAAAGCCCTCGTCCTCTACGAAGCGAAGCGTCACCTTGTCCATGATGCGCCCCATGGTCTCAGCGATCCACGCAAGATACACTAGGTCGCGGCGAGAGAACACCTTGGGAACAAAGCTCCATTGCACGGGACCGCCGTGATAGAGCGCATTGGTGGTGAGCAGGTGTGCATCGCCCGCCTCGTGAGACGAGGCATCGCCTTCGAGTTCGCGGGCGATATCGATGTATTCGGCCTGGAGCGCGCAGCTGTCCAAGGGCGCCGGATGGTCGCATGCGGGAGCAATGGGCGTTGCCGTGCGACCATGGATGAGGTTTTGCTGCTCCATAGGTGCTCCTTTCGATTACCACATCAAGCACGCAATGGCTCGGGTGCGCAAGACGCGCAAAACACCACGCCCCTGCAAAAGCTTTGGCGCGCGGGCCCAGCCAGGTCATAAGCGGCTTAGCTCGCCTCGCCCACCACATCGTCCAAGGTGAGCGCGAGGCTATGAGGGGTGGGCACCCAGTCGACCTTGAGGAAGAGCGCGGCCACGATGAGCGGAATGTAGGTGAACATGAAGATGGGGAACGTAAAGAGGTTCACGACGATGCGCCAACGCTGCGGGCAGTGGATATGCTTGTACTCAAAGACGGTGGTAAGCAGCCCCAGCACGAAATACGTCTGATACAGGGTGAAAAGCGTCATGATGATCGACTCGAAGCAGCTTTCAAGCTCGGCGTCGGTGGCAAGGAACCCGTGGCTCAGCAGCCCGACGACGAGAAACGCGCCGTTTGCGAGAATCGAGATGAGCGTTATGAGGTTGCCGGGCGCAACCGTCATGAGCATATCGTATGCGGCAAAATGGCGCCTGGTGAAAAGCGTCTTTACCAATCGTCCGCCATAGGTGAAGAACACCTGGTAGAACCCCTTGGTCCAGCGCATGCGCTGCTTCCATGATGCCGCGAAGGTAACCGGCTGCTCGTCAAAGAACTCAGCGGGAGCATAGGCGATGCGCACCCCATGGACGGCGCAGAACGTGGAAAATTGGATGTCTTCGGTAAGCGAATGGAACTGCCAACCGCGCATGCCCTCGACGATCTTGGCAGAGATAAGGTATCCGGACCCCGAAACCGCACAGGAGGTCCCGCAGATCATGCGCGCGTTGTTGAGGAAGCGCGCCTCTCGCAAAAACGCGGTCGCATACGCCGCCGAGATCCAGGAGCTGCCGAAGTTCTTAGAGTTGCGATAGCTCGTCACCGCCATATAACCCTGGTCAAAGGCATCATTCATGATGCGGGTATATTCAGGGCTAATCAGGTTGTCTGCATCGAAGATGAAGAACCCCTCGTGCACGCCCGGGTATTCACGCAGAATTCGCTCGAACCCGTAATCCATGACCCAGCTCTTGCCCTTGCGCGCAAGGTCGTTGCGCTCGTAAACGATGGCACCGGCCTCGCGGGCCGCACGGGCGGTTTCGTCCGTGCAGGCATCGGCCACCACGAAGACATCGATGAGCTCCTGCGGGTAGTCTTGCTGCTTGATGGAGCGGACAAGGTTGGCGATCACCGCCTCTTCGTTATGGGCGGCAATGAAGTACGCATAGTGATGGAGCGTCTTGGCCTTGGGATAGCGATATTCGCCTTTAACGATGCCGATGAAGAAGAAGACGATCTGGTAGAAAAAGATGACCCCGAACAGCACCATGACGATCAGATTGAACTTCACGATAGGCGTAGCGCTGAGAAACGCGCCGACGGGGTCGTTAAGGAGGAATTGAAGCACGGCATTCTCCATAGTCGCAATGCATACGTGTTGTTAGTCTAGTCGAGCGCCCACCGCCCGTAAGCCCATCTCAAGGCATCTACACAGACATGCCAACGAGCATCCCTCACAAAATGAATCACAGACACCGGGAATCCCAGACACCGGGTGTTGGCGTTTCAATGAAGCGCGGGCACCGGGTGTTGGCGATTCACGGAGCGTCACCACTCCAGAAGCTGCGGGATGATCTTGTCGCCCGCCGGTGTTCGACCAATCGAAAGCGGCTCAATATCCTCGAGCACCGCAGCGAGGTCCCAGGGAAGCGTGTCGCGGCACTCAATGGTCTCACCTGTTACCGGGTGCGTGAACGCAACGCGCCAAGAGTGAAGGAACTGCCTTGCGAGACCGCGGTCGGCGCGCTCAGCCCCCTTCCCCTTGCCATAGAGAGGGTCTCCAACGAGCGGATGGTTGATATGCCGCATATGGACGCGGATCTGGTGCGTGCGGCCGGTATAGAGATGGCATTCGACGAGCGTGTAGCCGTCATCGGTACGGCTAGCTTCGAAGCGCTCAAGAACCTTGAACGTGGTGATCGCCTGGCGTGCGAACGGATCGTCCGAGACCGCCATCTTCACCCGGTCGCGCGTCGAACGGGCAATCCCCGTGCTGATGGTGCCCTCATCGTGTGCGATATAGCCGTGAACGAGCGCAATGTAACGCCGGTCGAGGGTGCGCAGGCGGATGAGGTCCTGAAGCGCCCGCTGGGTCTCATCGTCCTTCGCGGCAAGCATGAGCCCCGAGGTATCGCGGTCAAGGCGATGAACGATGCCGGGGCGGTCCTCCCCTTGCAATGTCCCCAGGTGATCGAGGCCGCAATGATACACGAGCGCGTTCGCGAGCGTGCCATCCGCATGGCCGTGCGCCGGATGGCACACCAGACCGCGCTGCTTGGACAAGACGATGAGGTAATCGTCTTCAAAGCGAATGTCGAGCGGAATGGGCTGTGGAATCACCGCACCGGAAAGCGCCTCCTCCTCGGGAAGCTCGACCGAGATGCGGTCGCCCGCCGCAACGGCATACTTCTTCGAAAGGCACACCTCACCGTTCACGGCGACGGCGCCAGCCTCCACAAGACGCGCGCACGCGGAACGCGAAGGACACGAATCCTGAGCCCCTAGATAAACATCGAGCCTTGTTCCCGCATCGGGCTCAGCTACAAGAATATGGAGGTCGCCCGGCATGGTTAACGCCCCTTCCGCCCGCTCTTGCGTGAGGCGCGCCGCCGTATAGCGCTATCGGCATGGGCGGTTCGCTCGGCTTCGGCGCGCTCCCGCGCAGCGAGGTTTGCGGGAGAAAGGAAAATGAAACCGATCAGCGCGACGACGACGCCCACGGTGATGCCGATATCGGCGATGTTGAAAACGGGAAAATCGATGAAAGCCGTAGCGATAAAATCGGTCACAACGCCATGGGCGACGCGGTCGATGGCGTTACCCACCGCTCCGCCGCACACAAGCGCCAGGCCAACGACCTCCCAAGACGAGACGAGCGGAGCCCGCAAGAGGTAGATAAGCGACGCCATGACCATGATCACAGCGAGCGTGACGAAAACGAGGGTGTAGCCCTCCCCCAGCCCGAACGCAGCGCCTTCGTTATAGACGAGCTCGAAATTGAGAATTCCGGGGATTACCTGGACACCCACTGTCCCCGCAGGAGATAGCGCAACGCGCGCGACCGCCTTGGCGATCTGGTCGAAGCACGCAACCGTGACACCGACCACCAAAAGCACGCCGAGCCTCCACAGGAGCGGCGGCTTGAACTCTTTGACGTCCACACGCTTCTTTGCCACAACCAAACCTTCCAACTTGAGCCAGGTGTCCAGGTACCATCCGTCGCTCAACATGAGACACTTGTGCCTGGCACAACTGTCTCATGCGGGGCAAGGCGACCAGCACCTTGCCCCGCGAACGTCCTATTCGAGCGCAGCGGCGCAGCGGGAGCAGATGTGCTCGTGCTCGCCATGCACGCCGGTGTCCTCGCGATAGTTCCAGCAGCGATCGCAACGCTCGCCGCGGGCGGCATCGACGGTGACGGTGATGCCGTCGTCCTCAGCATCTTCGTTCTCCGTAAGCGCAACCTCTGAGACGATGAAGAACTCGGCAAGGTCGATGCCGCGCTCACCGGTAAGGAGCGCAAAGTCCGAAGACGGCACCGTAGCGGAGATGCGAACTTCCTGGCTCTTGGTGAAGGTGCCAGCCGTGCGCGCGTCCTCGAGCGCCTTGGTCACCGCGCCACGAAGGGTGAGGGCAGCGGTTAGTACCTCGGAATACTCATTGGCCTCCTCAACCGAGATGGGGGCCTGGTACCAATCGAGCATGGCCGCGTAGGTTTCACCGCCGCGGCAGCCGGCGGGCGCATAGGCCATGACCTCGTCGCAGGTGAAGGCAAGGATGGGCTGGAGGTCGCGCAGGAGCATGCTCAGCAGCTCGGCGAGCACCGTCTGAGCGCTGCGGCGAGCGAGCGAACCGGGCTTCTCGCAATAGAGACGGTCCTTCAGCGCGTCGAGGTAGACATTCGAGAGCTCCGTGACCACGAAGTCGTAGAGCACGCGATAGGCACGGTTGAACTCATAGCCCGCATAGGCTGCGTCGACCTCGGCCTGCACCTGCGTCAAGCGCGCGACCATGAGCTGGTCGAGAGCGGTGAGATCAGAGAAAGGAACGCCGTCGGTCTCAGGCTCGAACTGCCCCTCAAGCTCACCAAGCAGGAAGCGGAAGGTGTTGCGGAAGCGGCGGTATGCATCGGAGGTGCGGGCAAGGATCTCATGGTCGATGGCGACGTCGGTCGAGGTATCGACGCTCGCAACCCAAAGTCGGATGATATCGGCACCCATCTCGTCGCAGACCTTGTTGGGATCGATCACGTTGCCCAGGCTCTTCGACATCTTACGGCCCTGGCCGTCGAGCGTGAAGCCCTGGCTCACCACGGCCTTGTACGGCGCCACGCCGTTCGCGCCCACGCTCGTGAGAAGCGAGCTTTGGAACCATCCGCGATGCTGGTCGGAGCCCTCGAGATACATGTCTGCCGGATACTCGAGCTCCTCGCGGTTCTCGCAGACGGCCTTCCAGGAGACGCCGGAATCCCACCAGACGTCAAGGATATCGCGATCCGCCTTGAGATGGTGGCCACCGCACTTGGGACACACGCAGGCCTCGCCCAGGTACTCCTCAGGCGCGTCGGTAAACCAGGCATCGGAGCCCTTCTCCTTGAAGAGGGCGATCACGGCGTCGAGCGTCGCGTCGTTCATGACCTTTTCACCGCAGTCGGCGCAGGTATAGCTCGGAATCGGCACGCCCCAGTTGCGCTGGCGGCTGATGCACCAGTCGGGACGGCCCTCCACCATGGACCCGATGCGGTTCTTGGCGTGATCGGGGTACCACGTCACATGGTTGAGCACCTGATCGAGCGCCTCGCCGCGCAGATTGGTCTCGTCCATCGAAACGAACCACTGGTCGGTTGCACGGAAAATGACCGGGTTCTTGCAACGCCAGCAATGCGGATAGCTGTGGTTGATCTTCTTCTCGGCAACGAGCGTACCGCGCTCGCGCAAAAACTCGATGATGTGCGGGTTAGCCTCATCGGTGTCCATGCCGGAGAAGGGACCGCCCGTTCCCAGGCCGTCACCTGCGTAGAAGTGGCCATCATCATCAACCGGCATGATAATCGGCAGGTTGCAGCGCATGCCCGTGTAATAGTCGTCCACGCCATGGCCAGGGGCGGTATGGACACACCCGGTACCATCTTCAAGCGTAACGTAATCGGCCGTGACGATCCTGCCCTGCACGTCGCTGAAAATCGGGTGCGTATAGGTGATGTCGACGAGCTCCTCACCGTGGACGCTCCACGGTTCGGCGGCACCCTCGGGCACGTACAGGCAAGCATCCTCGATGCCGGCCACCCCATGGAAGACCTTCTCCCAGAGCGCCTTGGCCATGATGCCCAAGCGGCCCTCCGCCTGGACGGCGACGTAGTCGGCGTCGGCGAGCAACGCCACGCCAGCGTTCGCGGGAAGCGTCCAAGGGGTCGTGGTCCAAATCACCACATCGACCGGCACACCCGCCGAACGCAGTGCTTCGGGCACGTCGATGAGTTCAAAGCGAACGAAGACAGACGGCGAGACCTCATCGGAATACTCGATCTCTGCCTCGGCGAGAGCGGTATGGCAGTGCTTGCACCAATGGACCGGCTTGCGGCCGCGATAGATCATGCCCTTATCGAACATGGCCTTGAAGACCTCGATATCCGCGGCATCGTGCTCATGATAGAGCGTGAGATACGGGTTATCCCAATCGCCGAGCACGCCGAGGCGCTTGAAGCCCTCGCGCTGCAGGTCGATGTTCTCAACAGCGAACTTATTGCAGAGCTCGCGAATCTTTGCCGTGGGCGTGGCGTTGAACTTCTTGGTGCCGAGCATCTCCTCGACCTTATGCTCGATGGGCTGGCCATGGCAGTCCCAACCGGGCACATACGGTGTCTGCTCGCCCTGCATGGCGTGATACCGCATGATGATGTCTTTGGAGATCTTGTTCATGGCATGGCCGATGTGGATCGGACCGTTCGCATACGGAGGGCCATCGTGAAGGACGAATTTCTTGTGCCCTTCGTTTTTCTTCTGCAGCTGCTCGTATACATGGTTCTCATACCAAGCTGTCAGGCGCTTGGGCTCGTTCTTTGGAAGCCCGCCGCGCATAGGGAAGCCCGTCTTGGGCAACTGCATCGTGTCGTTGTACTTACTTTTCTCCTTCGCCATGTGCCCTCCTCGCTACAGGCGGAACACTGGCGCGGCGCCCCGCCGTCGTGGGCGCCTAAGAAAAAAGCGCCCGTCCCTCGAAGCTGGGACGAAGCGCTTCCAGAATCTCGCTGCCGTAGCATGCGCGGCCACGAGCTTAAAGCTCCTCGCTCTACCACCCAGCTTAGGTGCCCCTGCCGCCTGGAGGCAGCCCGCACCCTTTACTCGGCTGGTCCATCACGGCGACCATCCCGGCGACGCCTACTGAAATGAGTCAAAATGGGACGGGGTTGTTTTGCACGCTCCGCCAGATTGGGCTCATTCGTTCGGGCCGCAGCTCCGGGGTGATTTTCGCTCGGTCGCACCGGCGAGCTTCTCAGCTACCGCTCGCTCTCTTAACAGTGCGGAGGCCGGCTACTCCTCCCCATCACAGCCATTGCGCGGTATTGTAGCACGTTTGCATAGCAGTGATGGGTGAGCGAGGAGTCTTCACGTCTATGACTGCTTCTTCGCAAGCCCCATTCCTGCCAGAAGGACGATGGAGCCCAAGCCAGCAGCTAAAAGATAGCCGGACGAATCGCCGGTTTGCGGGAGCTTCGATGCCTCTGAAGGCCTCTTTTCGCGATCGCCGCCGGCTGCAGGAGCCTCAGCGCTGGGGGTGATGTCGGGAGTATCAGGCGTCATATTGCCAGGCTCCGTCGGTGTCACCGGCTCTTCTGGATTGACAGGCGTTTCGGGTTGAACCGGACCGACCGGATCTTCTGGGCTCACAGGATTTGGGTCCCTGGGGTCGCCCGGCTCCTCGGCCGCCTTCGTATTGGTAACGTCGATGTACCCAGATAGCATATCCCGACTAAAGTCTTTCTCTATAGAGGAGGTATACCCGGAGGGAACATCGAGCTCTTCGACCTCGATGCCTCGTATGTACGAACCCCCGGTACTCGTCTCTATCTGCACTTCCCAACCATTTTCCTCTGAGAGCACCAAGGTCCAGTCGTCGTCAGTTCCCAGAATCCCGTCCGGCCCCTCAGCCGACAGCTCATCATCGCTGCCTTCGCCGGTATGCGAGATGAGGGAGAAGTAATCGATGGGCTCATCGCTACGAGCCTCCACGGCATCGATCTTCACACGCACCCTCACCGAATCAGGCCGCGTTCCGCCCTTATTATCAGAATCCTCCCATATCTTTTCTACCGTAATGTACGATGAACCCGACTCTTCCTTTGCAAGGGCAGTTGTCGGAAACGCCACGAAAGGCGTGGCGGCCGCGAGCGCGAGCGTTGCGATTGCAAGCAGCCCCCGCATTATCATTTTCTTCATGAAGCCCATCCCTTTCTTGCGCCAATCGCACGCAGGTGAATGACCCAGCGTGAACACCCTTGCCGTGCTGGAATTAACCCAAGCATTAAGGTGGACTTTACCGAGGATTCGACCCAAAAACGTTCCTCGAACCGTCACGCATGGCACCCGTCTTGTGCAGGAACGATGGTTTCGCTCACAAATCAGTGCGAGGGTACGTTCGCAGCTGGGCCGCTCGGGAACATGTAGCCCTAGTCTTGTAACAATTCGAGCCTCGGGCGCGCCCATGGGGAACGAATTAGGAACGAATCTCGTACTCACGGGTCATACGCTCGTGCACACCATAGATATCCCTCTCGCAAAACATCGCGAGATCACACCATCCAGCAAGCGAATGGAAGCCATCATGCAAACCCAGCTTTTATCACATTCCGTCGGTGACGCCGCCTCTGCCCCGATGGAATACTGCGAGGCATCGCCCGTCGGAATCGTCCACTTTAGGGCACGCGATTTCAGCATTGTCAGCTGCAACGAACAGGCATGGCGCATCGTGGGTATCGACTCAAGCGATGCGGGCCTTCGTGCTGCGGTAAGCGAAAGCATAGATCGCCTCGTACCCTTATCGGACCAGGGGCCGTTTCGAACGCTGCTCGAGGAGGCGAGCGCCGCCCAGCCACCGACCGAATTCGATACGCGCATCAGGCGTGCAGATGGGACTCCCATCGAAATCGCATGCTGGCTCTCGCACCTTCCCATCCTTGATGAAGGGGAGGACATCTACCAGCTTGTCATCGTGGACGTCACGCAGAAGCGCGACGCATCCCGCGCGAAGAGCCGTGCTCGCCGCGCCCAGGAGCTTGCGCTCATCTACGACACTGTTCTTCTCATTGAACCGAATGAGCAGCGCGCCTGCTGCCTCAAGTTCGCTCAAGACGAACGCCTCGCGAGCTTGGGCGCCCTGCGAGTAAGCCTATCCGATGCAGTCGACCAACTCATCGAGCATCTGCCCGCCGCGCAAGATCAAACCACCCTCAAAGCGTTCATCGAGGCAGCATGCCATGCATATCGATGCAGCGAGCCCTTTGCCGCCGTCCCGCAACGAATGGTATTCGCTGGACGAAGCGGGCTTACCGGCAAGGCGGCAGATTACCGTGAAGCGATCCTCGTCGATGCGGAGGGCGGGGCATTCTTCCTGTGTTCGCGCTTTATTGGAGCCATGAACGCCGCCCCGAACACGGCCGTACCCGGCAAAACCTTTCCGGCAGAAAGCCAGCAGACTTCGGAATCGAGCCTGGAAATCGTCGATACGATGCCCCGCATCGAGATCCGTACGTTCGGCTACTTCGACGTGTTTGTCGATGGTCGGCCCATCGCATTTCGAAGCGAGAAGGCCAAGGAGCTGCTCGCCCTGCTTGTTGACCGAAGGGGCGGTTTTGTAACTTCAGCCGATATCATCACGGCGCTTTGGGAAGATGAGCCGATAACCGCCCAGACGCGTACTCGCTGCCGGAAAGTGGCCCTTCGGCTCAACCGAACGCTCGAAGCAAACGGGGCGGCGCATATCATGGAGTCGGTACGAGGAAAGCGCCGCATCGTGCCGGAAGCGGTCGCCTGCGACCTCTTTGATTTTCTTTCTCCCGTTCCAAACAGGAAAGCCACCTTTAGAGGCAGCTATCTGAAGAACTATAGCTGGGCCGAGGCCACGCTCGCCGAGCTCATGCAAAACTACTATCGAAGCTGAACAAGGGTCCGTCCGTTGATGCTTTCCAAAGATGAGCGGGCGGGCGCGTCATTCTGCGTCGATATGGGGCATACGGTATGTAGCAATACCATGTCGCATGCCGAGAGCATCTGACCGAAAGGAATCAAAATGCATATCGTCGCCATCGCAGGTTCGCTTCGCCAAGGAAGTATGAACCGCCAGCTCGCCGAGGCCGCGCGCCGCACCGTATACGAGCTCGACCCGGCCATCCAGTTCACCCTGCTCGATTGGGCCGATGTGCCCATGTTCAACGAGGAAATCGAGCGGCCCGCACCGCCAGCAGTCGCGCGGGCGCGCAAGCAAATTCTCGATGCCGACGGCATCTGGTTCTTCACGCCCGAATACAACCATTTCTTCCCTGGCCCACTCAAGAACCTTCTTGATTGGCTTTCCCGCCCTGTGAGCGCGGCGCAAGGCCAGGTGCTCGATGGCAAGCCAGCGGCAATTAGCGGCATTTCTGCAGGAGGTTCAGGAACCGCCATTGCCCAGGATCATCTGGTTGCGCTCATCTCGTTCCTCAACATGGACGTTATGAACAAACCGCGCCTCACGATTCCGTTCGGCTTCTCAAAGATGAACGATGGAGTACTCGACCTGGGAGACTCACTCCCCTATCTTGAACGGCAGGCCCAAACCTTCTTGGAGTTTGTCGCTAGCCGCTAGCCGAAAGGCGGCGAATGCCGCTCATATCATCGTTTGTGCTCGCATATCGGCACACCAACGACACGGTCGATGCGCCGCCACTCATCCAAGTCTTGCGAATTCAGTTAGGAAATCATCCGGTTGCATGACGCGCAAGCCATGCTGCCGCAGAAGCCGAACGAACACTCCGCTGCCAGGAACAAGCCGGCCTGAGAACGTACCGTCATAGACTTCCGAGGCGCCACAGGAAGGGCTGCGCGGCTGCAGGACCGCAAGGTCGCAACCGCCAGCAGCTTCAATGTGGTCAAGCGCTCGCTTGGCACCAAGGCGAAACGCGGCATCAACGCTCGCTCCCGCCTGAGTGCGAACCTCACCATGCACAATCTCGGCCGGAGGTCGCGGAGTAGGAAGGCCACCGAGCACCTCGGGGCAAACCGGAATCACCTCATGGCCCGATAGCGCATCGACAAGCTCGGGGCATAGGTTGTTGCCCCCGCTATACTTGCAATTCTCGCCCAACAGGCACGCGCTTACCGCTATACGCACAATGCTCGTACCTCCCAACCTACGCTCAAGACGCACAAACTTACTTAAGCGCGCACCCAGCACTTTTGACATGCAGACAAGCGCCGTTGGCGCCAGTGCATAACGCCTGCGCAAGAAAATCAAGGCGTGAAAGTGCCCAAAAAAAGCATCTGGAGTACCCAAGGATGCAGGTTTTGGGCACTTTGAAGCCCAAAGCCGCAGCCTATCCACTCCAAGATTCAAGTTTTGGGCACTTCCGGACAGAACGTCAAAGTACAAACAAAGAGACCTTCAAAGAAAGAGCAGCTCAGAAGGCACGTCCCTTTTGCAAAATGGAAGGGCTACTCTAGATGAGCAACCGGAAGTGCCCAAAACTTGCGCGCACGTTCGATCAAGATCGTTCGGGACCTATGTGTTCAGCGATTTCCTAGAGCTTCGCGCCGCACGACATGCAGAACGCGTCGCCCTCGTTAACGGGCGCGCCGCATCCAGGGCACGTGGGGCCCTCGACAGGAGCCGGCGCAGGGGCGGGAGCCGGGGCAGCAGAAGCCAAAGCAGCCTGTACCTCAGCCATGGGCTTGCCGCATCCCGCACAGAACAGGTCGGTCGCGCTCATGCGCGTATGGCAGAATGGGCACTCGATCTGCGCTGCAGCCTGAGCGGACTCAGCAGCCTGACGCTCAATCTCATCGAGCTGCGCCTGGATATTCGCACGCTCCTGGTCGATCTGAGCGATGCCATCGTACAGCTGCTCGCGGCCTGCACGGAAGGATTCGTCATCCTTCGTTGCCTCATACAGGCTTGCACCCAGCTGCGCAGCCAGCTGAGAACGGCGCTTGTTCGCATCGTTCAGCTGGCTCTTAAGCTTCATCGATTCAACACCGCGGTTGGCGCCGGCAACGCCACGGTTAAGCGAAGCTTGAACATCGTCAAGAAATCCCATGATTCCACCTTCTAACTCAGGCACCCATTGAAAAGCACCAGTGAGAGATACCGATCGGGTTGCAAGGCACGGTGCCACGCATCCACGGCCACTATACCACGGTACTCAAACAGTACGGTGGTGGCGCGGCCAATTAACACCACGAACCACGTGCGCGAACACGCAGCCTACGATTCCTTGATGCGCAGATACATAGCCTTGGCACCCGAAGCGTTCGCGCGCTCATCGAACTCGTAGACGCCCATCGACTTCAGGAACGGACTAAGCTTGCGGTACCCGTAGTTACGCACGTCGAAATCGGGCAGGCGCTTGGGCAGCTCGCTGCCGATAGTGCCGAGGAAGACCCATCCCTCCTCGTCGGAGAACTGGTCGATGACCGAATCGACCGCCGTGCGAATGCGCTTCATATGCCGCCGGCGCGCGGCGCGGCTAAGCTCGCTGAACTCTACATCGCCCAAGTCGGCCTCGGAGTCGGCTACCAGCGACGCATCGCCGCCCATATCGCCCGGTGAGCGCTTGGGGCGCACGGCCGCCTTTTCAGGTGCGGCCTGCTTATCCGCCGTCTTCTCGACACCGGAGGACTTTGCCTTAGGCTTCTTCTGCGCCGCAGTGCCCTCGTCCTTGGCGGTCTTCTTGACCGTCCCCTTGCCGGCCTTTTTCTTGGCGGGTGCCTCGGCCGCAGTTTCCGCTTCGCGCTCCGCCTCGGCCTCCTCCTTCGCCTCAGCGCGCTGCGCGGCATAGAGCAGGTCGAGGTACTTGAACTGGTTGCACGCGCTGATGAACGGCTCGGGCGTCTTCTGCTCGCCCATGCCGATCACCTGCATGCCGCTTTCGCGCAGGCGCGCGGCGAGTCGCGTGAAGTCCGAGTCGGAGCTCACGATGGCGAATCCGTCCACGTTGCCGCTGTAGAGGATGTCCATCGCGTCGATGATCATCGCGGAATCGGTCGCGCTCTTGCCGTAGGTATAGCTGTACTGTTGGATGGGAATGATCGAATTCTCGAGTAGGCAGTTCTTCCACGAAACGAGGCGTTGACTCGTCCAATCGCCGTAGATGCGCTTGTACGTGGCAACGCCTGCGTTCGAGACCTCGTCGAGGATGATTTTGATGTACTTCTCCGAGATGTTGTCCGCGTCGATGAGGATGGCGAACCTGGGCTCGGAGCTGGTCTGAGCTGGCATACGGGCCTTTCTACTCGAAACGTATGCCCTCATGATACCCAAAAGTGCGCACTCCGCTGCAAAGCGGCTGCCGCGAGCAAGTGCACACGACAGCCGCCGGAGTACACGGTATGCATCATGCACGCGATGAGTCGACGCACGCATGAAACCGCCTAGACCTTCGTGTAGCGCTATGCAACTTCGCGCATGGTAAAGAGCGGCTCACCGAGCTGCTGCTCTTCATCCGACTCCGCCTGTGCCTGGAGCTCTTGGTAGCGTTCCGCGATGTTCTCAACCGGTTGGATCTCATACGTGTGCGAGCTGGTGTTGCCCTCCGCGTCGGTTGCTGCGATCTTGATGCGCGTACCCGCGATTTTTTGCGCCGCGAGTGCGTTGACGACGTAAAGGTCGCGCAGCGGTTCGTCCGTAGCTGCATCGACTTCGTCTTCCGGAATCACTACATCAAGGCTGTACGTACCCTCGATAGAGGAATCGCTAAGCGTGAAGGTGGTAACGCCCTGGTAGTCAGCGAGCATGTCTCCCGTCTTTACGCCCGAACGGCTCTGCATGAATGTAAATGTCGCATCACCTTCGATAATCGAATAGGTGACATCACGATAGCTGCCATCGGCCAAGGAGAGGTCCATGTTCATGTTCACCGTATAGGCACCATCGTCGCCCTGGCTCCAGCTCACCACCGAACCAAACTCCTCCGGCAGAAGCACCGAACCGTCGGGCTGTTCGACACCTTGAGCATAGGCTGCCAGCACCGGGCCGTTAGCCACAGCAGTGCCACCCTGTTGCCCTTCCCCTACGAGATTGGCGCCCACCACGCCGGTCACGAGCACGACCGCCGCAACCGCCGCAGCTGCGAGCACGGCGCGCCGCGCCACAACACCTGCAGAGGGAAGCACCCCGTGGCGATGCTTCACCACACGCTCGCTCGCGGGAACACTCGCCGCCGAGCGCTCGCGCTGCAATGCTGCCCGCAGTCGCTCTTGCCCCATCGATGTTGGGCCCACTTGTTTCATCTGCGTAACATACGAGGCAAACCCCTGTTGCTTCATCGTATTACTCCTGTCTGCTGAGAAAAGGACGGAACATCCGCGCTTTGTTGCTCACACTGCGCAACCATCATCTGCCTGAGCCGCGTCCGCGCCCGCCGTAACCGCACGCGCACCGCAACCTGCGTGCACGAAAGCGCCTCGGCAATCTCTGGGATTGAAAGCTCCTCGACGTATCGAAGATGCAGCACAGAGCGATCCGATTCCTTGAGCGCATCCATTGCGCGCCATACAGGGTGCTCCATCAGCAATTCAACCGCTTCGTCTTGCGTAACAGTTGAGCCCATATCGGGCTCTTCCACGACCTCGACACGTCGATGCCACGCCTGCCTTGCAAGATCGCGGCACTGGTTGATGGTTACGCGAAGTAGCCAGGCGCGCAGATGATCGCTATCGCGAAACGGCACCTGCGAGCGCATAAGCTTGATGAACACATCCTGCATAACATCCTGCGCATCCGCCGTGCTCCGCGTTTGGCTCAGCGCCAGCCGGTACACGGCTCCTTGATGTGCTGCAATTGCCTCGTCCATGAACTCCTCGCTTCGGAGCTCGTTATTTGATTCCCGCACATCAATCACCTCCCTACCCTATACACGTATGAGGGCATGGGCTTGTTACCGCATGGTACGGCTTCATAAATTGTCGCAATATTTGTAGCTTTCACGTCTTGTTTTTCGATAATACCTACGACAATTTCTCGGCACACGGTGCGAGGGCATGCCTCACGAAAGCGCATGGCATGATGCCTCGACATGCAACGGCCCGCACCAGAACAATCCGGTGCGGGCCGTTACAAAGTCGCGATGCGATGAACGTTTACGCCGTGGGTTTCGGCGGCATGAGCGGATTCTCGCGCTTCAGGAGCGTCATGAACTCGTCGCCCGTGATGGTCTCCTTCTTATAGAGGTAGCGAGCGAGCTCGTGCAGCTTGAACTTATTCTCCTTCAAGATCTGCATGGCACGCGTATGCGCCTCCTCGATGAGCTTGCGCACGTCCTCGTCCACGCGCTCGGCGGTGCCCGGCGCGCAGGTGAGCGAGGTGTCCTGGTTGAGATACGCGTTCTGGACGGTGCCAAGCGCCATCATGCCGAACTCCTCAGACATACCGAAGCGCGTGATCATGTTGCGCGCGAGCTTCGTGGCCTGCTCGATGTCGTTGGCGGCACCGGTGGTCATCTCACCAAAGATAAGCTCCTCGGCCGCACGACCACCGCAATACACGGCAAGCTTGTCGAGCGCCTCCTGGCGCGTAGTGAGGAACTTCTCGTCTTCCTCCACCTGCATGGTGTAGCCGAGCGCGCCCGACGTGCGCGGCACAATGGTGATCTTGGTGACCGGCGCACCCTCCTTCATGTTGGCCGCAACGATAGCGTGACCGATCTCGTGGTACGAGACGACCTGCTTCTCGTGGTCTGAAAGCACGGTGGACTTGCGCTGCTGGCCCGCGATGACGACCTCGACCGATTCCTCGAAGTCTTCCTGCGTGGCGCGGTTGCGCCCCTGGCGCACGGCGCGGAGCGCGCCCTCGTTGATGATATTGGCGAGGTCTGCGCCCGAGGCACCGGGCGTGGCGCGCGCGATGGCCGAGAGGTCAATCGGGGGCTGGACCTTCACATCCTTGGCATGGAGCTCGAGGATGGACTTACGGCCGGCCAGATCGGGAAGCTCGACAGGGATGCGCCGGTCAAAGCGGCCGGGGCGCAGAAGCGCCGGGTCGAGCGAGTCGGGGCGGTTCGTTGCCGCGAGCACGACGATGCCCTTGTGGTTATCGAAGCCGTCCATCTCGGTGAGGAGCTGGTTCAAGGTCTGCTCGCGCTCGTCGTTGGTCGAAAGACCCTGGTCGCGCCGCTTACCCACGGCATCGATCTCGTCGATGAAGACGATGCAGGGCGCCTTCTCGTTCGCCTGCTTGAAGAGGTCGCGTACCTTGGCGGCACCGCGGCCCACGAACATCTCGACGAACTCGGAACCCGAGATGCTGAAGAACGGAACGCCTGCCTCGCCGGCGACTGCCTTGGCGAGGAGCGTCTTACCGGTACCCGGAGGGCCTACGAGCAGGGCGCCGCGCGGCAGACGGGCACCGATGTCCTCGTAGCGCTTCGGGTTCTCAAGGAAGTCGACGACCTCCTTGAGCGACTCCTTGGCCTCCTCCTGCCCCGCGACGTCCTTGAACGTGACGCCCACGTCTTTCGAAGCCACGATGCGCGCGCCGCTCTTGCCGAGGCCGCCGCCCATGCCGCCGCCGAAGCCGCCGGAACCGAAGTTCATCGACGGGCCATCGTCGCCCATGGCCTTCTTCATGCGGCGGTTAAGCCACCAGCCAATGAAGGCAAAGATGAGCAAGGGCAGAACGAGCGTCATGAGATAGTAGGTCCAGATGCTCGAATCGTTATTGGGAATGATGACTTCAAGCGTTGCACCAGCGTCAACGATTCGGTCGGTGAGGCCCGAGTCGTTCGGCATGACGGTACACTGATAGGCAACGTTGTCCTCGCCACCCTTAAGCGTGTAGAGCGCCGAATAATCGCCATCGGTGTATTGGACCGATTCGACCTTCTTCTCCTCGAGGTCATCGATGAATTGGCTATAGCTCACATCGTTGATCTGAACCTGCTGCGCCATATTAGGGAACAACAGGGTGTTGAGCACAAGGTACACGACGAGAGCTATAAGCACGTAGAGGATCATATTCCGTCTACGCTTATGGTCGTCCATCTCCATAGGGCTACTCCGTTTCTTTGGGGCATATGCTGTGCATGATACCCCCTGCAGAGGGCCCCTAAACGGACGGGTTTGATGGTCGGCGAAATAGCTCGAGCCTTAGCGGGCTGCCGTGCTGCGCTCACAAAACCGCACCTGAGTGCGACGGGCAACCTCAGCCGTAGATGCCGCGCTGGTAATGGTAGCTGTTAGACGCGTGCGGGCAGAGCTGCCAGAACGCAACTGCCGAAGCCGCGGCCACGTTGAGCGAATCCACACCATGAGCCATGGGGATGCGCACGGCCATGTCACAGCCCGAGATGGTCCTGCGGCCAAGCCCGGCGCCCTCAGTTCCCATAAAGAGCGCAAGGCGGTCGATTTCGGCAAGAGCGGGATCGTCAAGCGAAACCGAATCGTCGGTCAGGGCCATCGCAGCGCAGGTAAAGCCAGACTCGTGAAGCATAGCGATGCCGTCGGCGGGCCAACGGCGTGCATCCGAGCCGATGCGCGTCCACGGAACCTGGAAAACGGTGCCCATCGATACGCGAACAGCCCTGCGGTAGAGCGGATCGCAGCATGTTGGGCTTACGAGCAGCGCGTCCACGTTAAGGGCGGCTGCGCTCCGAAAGATAGCGCCCACGTTCGTATGGTCGACGATTCCCTCGAGCACGCAGACACGATGCGCCTCGCTCAGCAGCTCGCGCGGCTCGGGCAGCTTGGGACGACGGCAGGCGCAAAGCGCCCCGCGCGTCACGCTAAAGCCCGTGAGCTGCTCGAGGAGATCCATGGGTCCAACGAAGACGGGAATGGGATACTCCCCGCCAGCCTGCTCTGCGCTCCCCTCACCTGGCTCCGAGGCCAGCCGCCGCTCCAGGCCATCGAGCAACGGCTGAACCGCATCGAGCCAGCGCTCACCCAAAAGGAAGCTCACAGGCTGCATACCGGCCGCAAGAGCGCGCTCGATAACCTTCATGCTTTCTGCGATGAAGATGCCCTTATCTGGCTCGAGGACGCTCCTCAGCTCGCGCTCCGTAAGCTTGGTGTACGCATCGAGACGAGGGTCGTCGAGGGAGGTAATATGGATGATCTCGTAGGCGGCCATCGCTATCCCACCACGTGGTCAAGCGCAGTCGAAACAACGTCGACCGCAACATCGAACCAGGAATATCCCGTGCCCTTGTCGGCGTCGCTAGGTTCCACGCGCTCGTACGTCACGAACTCGAACGCAACCCCCTCATCGCCCTCGCCCGGCTGGATGACGTAGCCGCCATCGGTCTCAACAGGCCGCCAGGACTTTTCGCCATCGAGATTTGGGAAAAACGTGTCCGCGGCACGCGTGCAATGGTTCTTCGTAACCACAGCGCGCGTGCAATGCGGGAGGAGCTGGCGATATATCTCTGCCCCGCCGATAACCCATGCGTTCTCATCCTCACCGAGGAGCGATAACGCCTCGTCCACGGAATGGGCGATCTCGGCACCGGCGCAAGTAAAGGACGCGTCGCGCGTGAGAACGATGTTGCGACGGTCCTTGAGCGGACGCCCTCCCGGAAAGCTCTCGAGAGTCTTGCGTCCCAGAATGACGGTATGTCCCTTGGTACACCGCACGAAATGCCGCATATCGGCACGATTGGTCACAAGCATGTCTCCATCGCGACCAATGCCCCAGTCATCGCACACCGCCACGATAGCGGAAAGCGTTCTGCTCATGAGATACCTCCTCGTTGGTATCGCCCGCCCCATTGTCCCGTGCTCAGACAGTCCTCGCTCGCTCCGCTCGCTGCGGAACTGCGCGCGGGACAATGGGGCGGGCGATCAAAACCCGTTCATGACTGCGCGGAACGCTTCGGTCCGCGACAGTAAAAGAGCGCACAGGCAGCTTTGTTGATGCACCTTGCCACCAAAAAGTATCGCATGGGTTTATTAAACTGGCAGCATCCTTTACTGGAAGGCAAGATAACCGTCTTGGAGCGCCTCCCGCCGGCTTATCGTCCCGGCGCAGTTCCACAGGCAAGCGAAGCGCAGCCGAGGACTGTCTGAGCACGGGACGAAAAGCCGGCGGGAGGCGCTCCCCGGAAGATAGCTACACCGCGATGGGGATGTTCTTGACCTGCGGGCCGTGCTGGTAGTTCTCGACGATAAGATCGTCGGTCGTGAAATCGTAGAAATTTGTGACCTCAGGGTTCAGCCGAACCGTCGGCGCGGGGTACTGCGGCCGCGCAATGAGCTCGCGCACGATGTCAACATGACGGTCGTAGATATGCGCATCCACGATCACGTGCAAAAGCTCGCCTGCAACCATGCCTACCGACTGCGCGACCATCATGAGCAGAATCGCGTACTGGCATACATTCCAGTTGTTCGCTGCGAGAATGTCTTGGCTGCGCTGCATGAGCACCATGTTGAGCGTTGGCTTCTCGTCTCCCGCGGCATGCGTAACGTTATAGGTCACGCTATAGGCACAGGGATACAGATGCATCTCGGAAAGATCCGAGAAGGTATACATGTTCGTCATGATACGGCGCGAGTACGGTGTGTGCGTAAGGTCGTAGAGCACGCGATCCATTTGGTCGAAGTCGCCCTCGGGGTAGTGCGACTTCTGCGCGATCTGATAGCCGTATGCCTTGCCGATCGAGCCCGACTCATCGGCCCACTCATCCCAGATATGGCTATTGAGGTCATGAATGTTATTCGATTTACGCTGATAGATCCAAAGAATCTCATCCATGGCGCTCTTCAGCGCCGTGCGCCTGAGCGTGAGCGCCGGGAACTCCTCACGAAGGTCGTAACGGGCCGTCACGCCGAAGTTCTTGATGGTATAGGCGGGCGTACCGTCCTCCCAACGAGGGCGAACCTTCTGTCCCTCCGTTGTGGTGCCGTGATCCAAGATATCCGTGCACATCTTCACGAACAGCTGGTCTGCCTTGCTCATATGCGTCTCCCTTTCCGGCGGCTAAGCCCCGTAAGCAAAACGGCGCGCCCGGCTCGGTGCCTCCGAACCGGGCGCAGCCACTTGGATGCATCTTCATTGTACGCGAGGACCGATGCCCCCGAAAACGTTCACGAAAGCTCCGACGATGCCTCTGGGCAAGCTTCATGCGCAGGGGCCGCGACACTCTGCGTGCCCTCGGCCGGGGATGCACCTATGTTCTGCACGAAATCGATCAGCGGAGAAGAGATGAACACGGTAACGAGCGAGAACGCAATCTTAGACAGTGGAATATAAGAGAGCGACAGGGTGAGCACCGTAAGGTCGGTGAACAGATAGCAGCGAGCGAGCTTGAGGCCGAACACCTTGTGGATTGACAGCGCCAAAGCGTCGTCACCCCCCGCAGAGGCATTGCAGCGCACCACAAGCCCAGCTCCCACGCCCACGAAGATGCCTCCAGCAATAGCAGCAAGCAGCGGATACGCCGAAAGATCCGGGAAAAGGTGCGGCAGGCGCTCCCAAAGCGCGTAGAACAGCGCAAGGAGAACGCTCGACACGGCGGACCAGCCGAGGAACCCCGCGCCCAAAACGAAGAAGCCAACCGTGTAGCACAAGGCATCAAGGATAGGAGAGGCAATCGAGGCATCGATGCCGAACCAATGATTGAGCAGCAGGATGCCACCGAGGACACCGCCCTCGGTAATGCCAACGACCTGGTGAACGTTGTGCATACCGAAGGTGAGGATGCCACATCCAAGCGCAATCGTGGCAATGCGCCGAACCGTAGACCACGAAGCGAGCGAGCGCAGTTGTCGTTTGATGGCGGATGCTTCAAGACGCATAGTATCGAAATCCCTTTACCGTACGTTCCTTTAATTCGCCCGTAACGATAAACTCTGGTAACGTACCAGGGTCAAGCAATCGATGGGATGCAACCATGGAATCTGCACATCAGAAGCCTGAACATACAAAGCGAAACTACACCATCAGCGAAATCTCCCGCCTGTTCGGGATAGGCATCGATTCTTTACGGTATTACGAACGCCTCGGCGTCGTTTCTCCCCAGCGCGGTTCAAACGGGTACCGGCTCTACGACCTCGACGACATGTACAAGCTCTCGCTCATCAAGGATCTGCGCAGGCTCGACCTTCCCATGAAACAGATCAAGGACTACCTTGATCGGCAGACGGTCGCATCTACCCGCGAACTGCTCGATCGCGAGCGTTGCATGCTCGAGGAACGCATCGCGCAGCTTCAAAACGACCTGAAGACCGTTCAGGAACATGCCCATGAGCTCGATGATGCCCAAAACCGGCCGGTCGATACGATTGAAATGGTAAGCCGGGCGAATCGGCGCTGCGTCGAGCTCTCCGAGCGCATCGAACGAGATGCCGAGATGGACCTTCTTATCCAGCGCCTGCACCGACAGTACGAACACATACTCCCCCACCTAGGCATGCTCGAGATAGGGGGCGCGCTTTCTGTCGAAGACCTCGATGCAGGCAGAGCGAATGTCTATCATTCGGTGTTTTTCGTTCTCGAGGGTCTTGAGGACGACGAGGACGCGCCGTGCGACTTCATGCTGGAAGGTGGCACCTACCTCGTTATGCGTTACCGGGGCCCCTATGAGCAGAACGGCGCAATCTACGAGCAGCTCTTGTCCTACGCCGCTCTGCACCGCCTTGAGATTGCGGGCCCGCCGTATGAGTTCTACGAGATAGACAATCGAGATACCGCAGATCCAACGGAATTCCTCTCGCGCGTTGAAATCAGGGTTGATGGCCCCGTTATTGGGCATTCCCCCTCAGGAAACGAAGCGTAAGAGGGCCCTTGAGACACTCACTTCATCTGCGATTGCAACTTTTGGGCACTCCAAGCCACTGCGCGTAAGTAGCCAGGCGGGCAACTAAAATAAAACCGCAGGTCAGGATGCTGATATCTTTTATGCAGATGCGGCTCTACTCGGCGTATGTCCGTTCAAGTGCCCAAAAGTTGAAACCGGGCTTCGTCCGGGAGACGCAATCAGCGCTTTCTCCAGAAAAGGAGCCGCGCAAAGCCCCTTCGGCCATAATCCGCAACGTAAAAGGCCCGGATTGCCGGGCCTTCCACTGAATTTGAATAGATGAAGATGCGAACGACCTGAATCGCTTAGAACTTCTTACCCTTCATCTGCTGCTCCATAGCGCGAAGCATATCCATGTCGGCATTGCCGGAGCTGCCGCCCATGCCCGCAAACGGGTTGCCGCCCATGCCGCCGAGCGCGCCCATGTTGCCCATTCCAGGAATGCCAGGCATGCGCATCTTCTTGCCGCGCTTGCCCTTCTTCCCCTTCTTACCGCCCTGAGCCTGCTGGGCCATCGTGCGCATCTTGCCCATCATCTTGTTCATCTCGCCCCACTGCTTCATGAGGTTGTTCACATCTGCGGGAGTGGTGCCGGAACCGCGGGCGATGCGCGCGCGACGCTGCCCGTTGATGATCGAGGGCTTCACGCGCTCCTGCTTCGTCATCGACTGGATCATGGCCTCGATCTTGTCGAAGACCGAGTCATCGATGCTGCCGCCCATCTGGTTGAGCATGCGCTGGCCGCCCGGAAGCATGCCGAGAATGGACTTCATGCCGCCCATCTTCTTGAGCATGCGCATCTGCTCGAGCATGTCGTTCATGGTGAAGCCATCGCGCAGCATGCGCTCAGCGGCCTCGAGCTGCTCAGCGTTGGCGGCTTCTTGAGCCTTCTCGATGATGCCAACGACGTCGCCCATGCCAAGGATTCGCTTGGCCATGCGGTCGGGGCTGAAGACCTCGAGAGAATCGGGCTTCTCGCCCATCGAGACGAACTTAATCGGCTTGCCGGTTACCGCGCGCACGGAGAGTGCGCCGCCGCCACGAGCGTCGCCGTCGAGCTTGGAGATGATCACGCCATCGAAATCGGTGCGCTCCGCAAAGGTGGAGACAACGTTGACGATGTCCTGGCCGGTCATGGCATCGACGACCATGAGCACCTGGTCGGGCTTCACGGCCTTCTTGATGTCGACGGCCTCCTGCATCATCTGCTCGTCGATCTGCAGGCGGCCTGCGGTGTCGACGATCACCACGTCGCGCATCTTGTCGACGGCCTCGCGCACCGCGCCCTGGGCGATCTCGATGGGATGGGCGCCGTCGCCGCGGAACACCGGCACGCCGATCTCGCCGCCGAGCGTGGCGAGCTGGTCGGCGGCTGCGGGGCGGTAGACGTCGCACGCGGCGAGCAGCGGGCTCTTACCCTGCTTCTTGAGCAAGTAGGCGAGCTTCACAGCAGCGGTCGTTTTACCGGAGCCCTGCAGGCCCACAAGCATGATGACGTTGGGGATACGGCTCGAGAGCACGAGTTTGCTCTCGGTAGACCCAAGGAGCTCGACAAGCTCATCGAGCACGATCTTCACAACGTTCTGCGCCGGGGTGAGCGAATCCATGACCTCGGCCGTGAGGCAGCGTTCCTTGGTCTTGGCAACGAAGTCCTTGACGACCTTGAAGTTGACGTCGGCCTCGAGGAGCGCCATGCGGATGTCGCGCATCGCGCTCGTGATGTCGGCCTCGGTGAGCTTGCCCTTGCCGCGCAGGCGATCAAAGGTATCGTTGAGGCGATCGGATAAGCTGTTAAACATAGGGGCTCCTATCGTGGTGCCGCTCCAGGGGTGGCCGGATGCATGATCCGGCGCTCGGGCAGTCCTCGCCCTCTGTAGCAAAGCTACAAAGGGCTGTGGAACTCGCGGCGGACCATGCATCCGGCCGCACTGCGCGGCATCACGTGCTCGCAGCGGGTGGATACGGAAGGTACTACGGACATGGTAGCAGGTTCGTAGCTGGAGCGTGTGAGTGGGAAAACAAGTCTCTCGGCTTTACGCCCATGCGGTAGTCAAAACGGACCCGTCCCAAAATGACTCGGTGGTCAAAACGGACACGTCCCAAAATGACTCACTCGCCTACCAGGGCGCGGCAGAAATCGTGTGCGTCGAAGTCCTGAAGGTCCTCGATGCGCTCGCCTACGCCCACGTGGAGAATGGGAAGCTTGAGCTTGGAGGCCACGGCGAGCGCTATGCCGCCCTTGGCGGTGCCATCGAGCTTGGTCATGATGACGCCATCGAGCCCCAGGGCCTCGTTGAACTCGAGCGCCTGGTTGAGACCGTTCTGGCCGGTCCCGGCATCAAGAACGAGCACCACGTGCACCGGCATGGGCCCCGCCTTGCACTTCTCGGCGCGCTTGCGGGTCACGTTCACAACCTTCGCAAGCTCGCGCATGAGGTCAGCCGAAGTGTGCAGGCGACCAGCGGTATCAATAAGCACGAGGTCAGCTCCCTGCGCGTCGGCCTCGTCGAGCACGTCGTAGCAAACGCTCGCGGGGTCCGAGCCGCGGTCACGCTTGACTACGGGCACGCCGGCGCGCTCTCCCCACACATCGAGCTGCTCGATAGCCGCAGCGCGGAACGTATCGGCCGAACCGATGACCACGCGCTTGCCCGCCCCGTGCGCGGCGGAGGCGATCTTGCCCACCGTGGTTGTCTTGCCCGCGCCGTTGATGCCCACGAAGAGCACGCACGACGGCGTATCGAAGAAGAAATCGTGCTCGGGCTCCACAAACACCTCGGCCAAGCGGTCAGCAAGCGCACCGCGCAGCTGCTGGGCGGTCTTGAGGTTCTTGCGCGCCGCAAGATCGCGCAGGTCG
Organism: Enorma shizhengliae; assembly: GCF_009676995.1. Taxonomy (NCBI): domain Bacteria; kingdom Bacillati; phylum Actinomycetota; class Coriobacteriia; order Coriobacteriales; family Coriobacteriaceae; genus Enorma; species Enorma shizhengliae. Next base: position 19,199 of record NZ_VTFZ01000007.1, on the reverse strand, counting down.
TCGGTCACCTGCATGGAAATCTCGGCACCCATGTCGCCCATGACGAGGGTGTCCTCAAGCTCTACCCAGAAGCCTTCATCGACCTCGCCGCCGAAGTAGAAGAGCTCATTTAAAGCCTCGCGGCTGCGCTCAAGCCCGCGCGAGAGGGCGTCAAACAGACCCATTATGCGTTCACGACCTTTCCGGTTGCCCGATCAAGCTTTTGACTCACGACACGGCTCACGCCATCGGCCTGCATAGAGACGCCGTACAGCACGTCCGCATCTTCCATGGTGCGCCTCTGATGCGAGACGACCAGAAGCTGGGTAGATTTTCGCAGCACATCGATGGCGTCGAGGAGCTTCGAGAGATTGGAGTCGTCGAGCGCCGCCTCGACCTCATCCAGCACGTAGAACGGCACCGTGCGCGTCTTGTACACGGCGAAGAGCAGCGCAAGGGCCGTGAGGCTCTTCTCGCCGCCGCTCATGAGCGTCATCTTGGTGATGCGCTTGCCGCGCGGCTGAGCGATGACCTCTATACCCGTCTCGGCGGGGTGCTCGGGATCGGTCATCTCGAGGTGGGCCTGCCCGCCCGGGAAGAGCATGCCGAATATCTCTTGGAAGTTCTCATCCACCTTGCTGAAGGTGGTAAGGAAGGCAGAGCGCATCTTGCGGTCGATCGCCGCAGTGATCTTCGTAAGGGCCCGGCGGGCGCTCTCGAGGTCGGCGAGCTGCTCCGCGATATAGTCTGCACGCGTGCGCAGGCGCTCGTACTCCTCCATAGCTACCTGGTTCACCGGGCCGAGGTTATTGATCTGCCGGACGAGGCCCGCGAGCTCGCGCTCCGCCGCCTCACGGTCCTCGGGCTCAGGAAGGGTGAGCGCTTCCTCGAGCACGGTGGTGCCGTCGGCGGTGATAGCGGAGACCGCGCTCTCCACCTGGACCTCGAGCTTTCCGCGCTCGACGTTGATCTCGTTCTGCGCGGCAACCGCCGCATCCACCTCCTGCTTGGCCGCAGCGACCTGCTCCTTGGCGTCTTCAATGGTCTTCTTGAGCGAGGCGGAATCAGCCTCCTCGAGAGAAGCCTGGTCACGCAGACGAGCAGCCCATTCCATAGCGCGCTCAAGAAGGGCGGTGTAGCGGTCATGTAGCGGATCGACGCGCAGGCGGAGCACTTCGAGTGACCGCGCGGACTGCGTCGTCGCACGAATGCGGCGGTCAAGCCCCTCAAGGCGACGCTCCAGCTCCGGGACACGGCTGGTAAGCGAGCGTTTGCGCTCGAGCGCCTGCGCCCTACGGACCCGCGCATCGGCAAGTTCGCCGGCAGCATCGCTATCGGCACGACGAAGACGATCGAGCTCGTCATTCGCCTCGGCGATCTCGTCGGCAAGCTCTCCCGCGTGCGCACGCTCTTCGTCACGCGTGCGCTCAAGCTCCTGGGCGCGCGGTGCAGCCTCACGAGCCTGCCGGGCGGCTTGCTCGCGGCGAGCAGCCAGTTTTGCATGCTCGGCCTCCGCGTTGGCGAGCGTCTGCTCGAGCCGTCCGATTTCCTCGCGCGCCGAGCGCTGCTCACCCTGAAGGCGCGCAATCTCACTCGAAGCGTCGCGCTCCTCAGCACGCGCCACGTCGAGCGCCGCCTGCGCCTCGCTCACGCTCTGCCCAGCCTCGTCAAAGACGGTGGAAAGATCGGGCTCAAGGTCCTCGAGCTCACGAATGCGCCGCTTGCGCTCAAGAGCGCCGGCCTCGTGGTCCGCAGCGCTGCCAAGACGAACGATGCCGCCGTCGCGCACACGAGCCCCATCGGGCGTCACATAGAGCACACCCGGTACCGCGGGCGCTGCGAGGGCCTCTTCAAGCGAATCGACGAGATACACGTGGCCCAGCAAAGCCGCAACGGGAGCAGCGTAGCCATCGACCACGGAGAGCTGCTCGACCAAGCGTTTTCCCGCAGCCCCAGCCGCGGGCTCGGGTACATTGATATCGCGCGCGATCAAGGTGGCCTCCCCCGAAGAGGCAACCCCTCCCTGCATCGAAGCGCCAACCTCGCTCAAGCCCTCGGCAGAATCCATGATGAGCGCTTCCAGGTCGCCGGAAAGCAGCTGCTCTACCAGGGGCTCCAGCGCCCTTGGGGCCTCGATAAGATCGCCCAGGCGCGCAGAAACCGCACCAGCATGTTCATGCGCGATACGGGCGGCCAGAGGCGACGCATCCGCAAAGCGTTCATCGAGCTTCTTGAGGCTCGCGAGCTCGGAGCGAACCTCATTCAGGCGGTCGCGCGCATCGGATTCTCGTTTACGGAGCTCCGCCAAGGTGTCCTGAGAGGCTTCGATGGCGTCCTTGGCCTCTTCCAATGCTGCCGTCGCATCGGCAAGCTCAGCATCGACTTCCTCGGCACGGACACGGCGGGCCTCGAGCGCAGCGCGAACGTTATCGGCCTCATCGTCGATCTGTTCAAGGCGCGAGGCGAACATCGAATCCTCGAGCTCGGCATTGGAGAGCGATTCCCGAACCTTTGCAAGCTCGAGCGTGGCGTCATCGGCTTTGCGCTGAGATTCGCGCTGTTCGCGCGTGAGCGCACCGATGCGGCGGTCGAGCTCCTCGCGGCGTGTGCGCGATTCCTGCGCCGCCGGCTCAAGGCGCGCGACGTCGTCTTCCGCCACCGCGAGCGCGGCGCCCACTTCTTCGAGCTTCTCGCGCGCCTCGGCGAGCTCGCTCGCCAAGCGCCGGCGCTGGTGCTCCGACCCGGAAAGCGTGCCCCGCATCTCGGAGAGACGCGTCACCATGTTGTGGCCCTTTTCCTCAAGCAGGCGCATGTCCGAGTTGAGCCTGCCGATCACATCCTGCATGCGGCGGCGCTGCTCCCCGAGGTCGCCCACGAAGAGCCCTTTTTCCTCGAGCATGACCTGGAGCTTCTCCAGCTCGCGTTCCTTCTCGCCCAAACGATACTGCGCGAGCTCGAGCGCGGCCGCGGCCTCCTTGGCGCGATGCTCGCACTCTCCCCAGGTTTTCTGCAGGCGGCGCAGCTCGTCCACGGCAAGTATCCGCGTGAGCTCGTTTGCTCGCTCGGTAAGGTCGCGATGTTTGCGGGCGCGGTCCACCTGGCGCTCAAGCGGGCGCAGCTGGCGCGTGATCTCGCGGCTGATGTCGCGGGCACGAGTGAGATGCTCATCCATGCTCTTGATCTTGCGCGCGGCGCGCTCCTTGCGGCGCTTGTGCTTGGAGATGCCTGCGGCCTCCTCGATGAGCGCGCGGCGCTCCTCCGGGCGGCTCTGAAGGATGGAGTCGAGCTTGCCCTGGCTGATGATGGAATGGGTGTCCTTGCCCAGGCCGGAATCGTGCAGGATGTCTTGGATATCCATGAGGCGGCACGGGCTCTGGTTGATGAGGTACTCGCTCTCACCCGAACGGTACATGCGCCGCGTGATGGCAACCTCGTTGAAATCGACGGGGAGCACGTGGTCGGAATTGTCGAGCACGAGCGAGACCTCGGCCACGCCCACGGGCTTGCGCGCCGAGGAACCCGAGAAGATGACATCCTCCATGGCCTGGCCGCGCAGCTGCTTCGCGCTCTGCTCGCCCAAAACCCAGAGGATGGCATCGGAGATATTCGATTTACCCGATCCGTTGGGACCGACAATGACCGTGAGGCCGGGCTCGAAGACCATGTGCGCGCGGTCGGCAAACGACTTAAAGCCCTTCAAGGTGAGCGACTTCAGGTACATGGCGCTCCCCTATCCGTTCCGCGGCGAGACGATACCGCCGTCAGAGGTGTAGCCCATGCGCTCGAGCGCATCGAGCGCTGCGGCTGCCTCGGCCTTCTTCTTCGAAGGACCGGTCCCCTTTCCCTGGCGAGCGCCGTCCACGAGCACCACTGCGGTGAAGATGGGCTCATGAGCCGTCCCACCGGTACCGACGAGCTTGTAGGCAGGAGGCTCATGATGGTCGCTCTGCACGCATTCCTGGAGGTAGGACTTGGGATTGCTCGGACGCTCGGCGCGATCGGCGGCGAGATGCGGCTCGAGGGTGCGGGTGATGAAGTCCTCGGCCGCGGCGCGCCCGCCATCGAGAAAGAGGGCGCCCACGAGCGACTCGTACACGTTCTCGAGCGCGGAGTGCAGGCCGCGCGCGCCCGTTCCCGTCTCGGAAGCGCCGAAGATGATGCACTGGTCGATCCCGAGCTCCTGCCCAACCTCAGAGAGCATCTGGCCCGAAACAAGCGAGACCTTGAGGCGCGTGAGCCTGCCCTCGTCGAACTGCGGGTAGGCTTGGTAGAGCGCGAGCGCAACGATGGAACCCAGGATGGAATCGCCCAAGAACTCCAAGCGCTCGTATGAGGCCGCAACCGGCTGCCCCTCGACGGCGGAGGGGTGCGTAATCGCGCTCTGCAGCAGGTCACGGTCGTGGAACTTGTGCCCGCAGATCTGCTCTGCGAGCGCGAGTTTTTCTGAGATGAGCAAGGCCTATGCCCCCTGCTGCGTTGCCTCGATGGCATCGATGGCATCCGCGACGGAGGCGATGGCGAGCAGGCGCTCCTCGTCCATCTCGATATCGAACTCGTCCTCGAAGGCCGTCACGAGCTGCAGACGGTCGAGCGAATCCGCATCGAGGTCGTCGAAGATGGTCTCTTCGGTGATCTGATCGATATCGATACCGAGGACATCGCTCGCGATATCGGCAACCTTGTTGAAGATCTCTGTGCGATCCATGCTCGCATCTCCTCTCACCATGCCGGGCACGCCGGCCTCACTATGCGTTCTGATTCTACCCCAGATAGCCGTGGGCTGCCGCCCGAGATCCCGCGCGCAATCACCGCCCCTGGTGACGCTTTCGCGCTACTTGACGATAGAATCCACCGAATCGATCACATGCTGAATCAGGCCAGCTCGAACGGCATCTGCAGTGGCAAGGGTGCCGTTCTTCACCGCCTCAACGGAAGTTGCGCCATGCCCGATAAGCACCACGCCCTTGAGGCCGAGAAGGATCGCCCCGCCCTTGGCGTCGCCCGATAGCCTCTCCTTGATTGCGCTGAGCTCGCTTTTCACCAAAAGCCCCGCGATCTTGCCCTTGGTAGAGGAAAGCAGGGTGCTCTTGAGCTCCTGAAGGATGAGCTTCGCTGCGCCCTCGGTCGCCTTGAGCGCCACGTTACCGGCAAAGCCGTCGGCGACCACGACATCATAGGAGCCCGAGACGAGGTCCGAGCCCTCGCAGTTCCCGGCGAATCCAGTGAGCCGCTCCTTCATCAGCTTGAAGCACTCCTTGGTGAAATGCGAGCCCTTGGAGTCCTCGGTTCCGTTGGAGAGCAGACCGATTCGCGGGTTCTTGATATCGCAGACCACACGGGCATACGCAGCGCCCATCTGCGCGAAGCGAAGCATGTCGCCCGGCTCCACATCGGGGTTGGCACCGAGGTCGCAGAAAACGGTGAGGCCGCCCGTGCGGTTAGGCAGCGCGGTGGTGATGCAGGGACGAATGGGGCGCTGCTCGCCCTCGTCCTCATATTTGAACGGCGTGACATAGGCGGTCGCGGCGGCAGTTACCGCTCCGGTGGCACCAGCGGAGAAGAAACCCTGAACCGTACCCTTCTTGACCGCGCGGCACGCGACAACAATCGACGACTTGCGCTTGCTCATGACCGCCTTGATGGGGTCGTCGCCCATCTCGATGGTATCGGGCGCCACAAGCGGCTCCACGCGATCGCGCTTCTGGGCAAAGGGGACCACGAGCTCCTCGGGGCCCACGGCAAAGACGGTTAGCTCAGCATCGGCCGCAAGCGCGGCATCGATACCATCAAGCACGACCTGCGGCTCCTCGTCCCCGCCCATGACATCGACCGCAACGCACACCTTAGACATGACATATCCTCTCAATAGCGAAATGGCCGACGCTAAGGCCGGCCATATCATGCAGCAACATACTTGCGATGCACCATCGTTACTCGGTAACGATGACCTCGCGATCCTTGTAGTAACCGCAGTTGGGGCACACATGATGCGGAAGCTTCACGGCGCCGCAACGGGGGCAGGTGGAACGAGAGGGGGCATCGATCTTCATATTTGCGGAACGACGGTTATGCGTACGGATGCGTCCCTGCTTTTGCTTAGGTACTGGCATGTTGACCTTCCTTATTACTTCACCTTAAGGCACTGCTTACGCGCAAGCAGTGATAATAGCATACTCGCTGCTCAGATGTATAGTGATTATTTGGATTAGTCGTCAAGCTTGAGGTTTTTGAGCACGGCAAACGGGTTATCGTCGCTCATCGCACGCTCTTCTGCCTCGCGCTCAGCGCAGCCGCACGGCCCTTCGTTGAGATTGGCTCCGCACGTGGGGCACAGCCCCTTGCAATCGGGCCGACAGAGCACCACGAACGGCGTGTCCATGATGACGGCATCGGCGATGGGGCCGGAAAGATCGATGACGCGCTCAGGGCTCACAACCTCGAAGCCATCCTCATAGGCATCCGGATCGTCGGGCTCTTCGAAGAGGTAATACTCCTGGATCTCGCCTGCGATATCGATGTGCGCGGGTTCAAGGCAAAGGTCGCACGCACCCGTGGCACCAGCGCGCACGAGCCCTGTCACGAGGACGCCGTCACCCGTATGCGTGAGCACGACATCATAGGAGATGCCGTCATCGAGGGCGAACTCCTTCTCGCCCACCGAATACGAGGGAGCGCCAACGGTGCCCGCAACGGGATAGCTGTCGCCGGGATTCTCGATGTGGTCTGCGAGCTCGATGAGCACCGGATCGAAAAGCGCCATGATTACCAAGCGCCGTTCTGGTTGCTGGTGTTCGCGCCCTCGTTGAGCTGCTGGCGGCAACGAGCAACGGTGGAGGTCAGGCTCTTGAGGTTCTCCTCGAGATGCGTGAAGACCTGCTCCGCATAATCTTCGGCAGCGTAGCGCGTCTCGCGCTCATACTGCTGAGCACGGTCGCGGATGTCATCGGCCTGCTGCTGCGCAAGGCGAACGATCTCCTGCTCTCCAGCGATGGTAAGCGCCTGCTGCTGAGCGTCAGCGATGATGGAATCGGCTTGAGCGGCGGCAGATGCCAGAAGCTCGTCGCGCTCCTTGAGGATGCGACGCGACTTCTGCCACTCCTCGGGATAGCTCATGCGAATCTCGTCAAGAATGTTGAAGAAGACCTCAGTCTCAATCACCTTGAACTGCGCGTTCTTGCCGAACGGCGGCTTGGCCTCTTCGATGATGCCCTCAAGCTCATCGACCAGGCTCTCGATTCTCTCCCCCGGAAAGTTATCGCCCGGCATTCGGTCTCCTTTCATAGGCTGCGAATAAACTGCGATTCATTTTCACATAGTACCACAGAGCGCGATTATCGCTCTTTAAAGCGCTCTTTGAGCGCGGCGTCAACATTCGGTGTGACGAATTCCGACACATCTCCACCAAACGAGGCGATCTGCCGCACGACCGACGACGAGAGATAGCCGTACTGCGGGCTGCTCATCACAAAGATCGACTCAAGGTCCGCGTCGAGACGGTAGTTGAGGTCTGCCTGCTGAAGCTCATACTCGAAATCGGTCATGGCGCGCAGGCCCTTGACCACGGCGCCGGCGCCTACTTCGCGAGCAAGATCCACGAGAAGGCCGGTAAAGGGCAGAACCTGAACGTCGTCAAGCCCTTCGCACAGGAGCGCCTCGCGCGCAAGGCTCACGCGCTCGTCGAGCGAGAAGGTAGTGCCCACTCCGTTCTTACCGAGCGACTCGGCAACCGCCACCGTAACCTGCGGGCAGATGCGGCGCGCGCGGCGCACGACGTCAACATGACCATAGGTGATGGGATCGAACGTGCCGGGGACGAGCACATGGGTGATGGGATCGGGCATGGAAGCTCCTTGAGAACGGAGGTACAGGACAGGCACGGGTGAGACAGTTGTGCCGGGTCATTTTGTCTCTGAGACAGTTGTGCCGGGTTAATTTGTCTCATCAACAAGCTGGAGGACATCGACCGTGGTGGTGCCATAGCGCTTCTCTCGCACGATCTCGAAGCCCTGCGGGTGTGCCCCAGGAAGATCTGATCGGTGCTCGAACAGGGCGATGGCGCCCGAGGCGAGCAGGTCGTGCGCCGCAAGCGCTTCAAGTAGCGCCTCCGCGGGCTCGGGCCCGAGCGCATAGGGAGGGTCTATGAGCACCGCGTCGAAGGGCCCGCCCGGCACGCGCCCGCGCGATGCTGCGGCGAGCACATCGCCCGTCACCACACGGTAGGTAGAGCGCTCCGCTTTGAGCCCCTCGAGGTTTCGGCGAACAAGCGAGGCGGCCTGCCGATCGATATCGAAGAACGTGGCATGCAACGCCCCGCGTGAGAGCATCTCGATGCCCAGCGCCCCGGACCCAGCGAACGCGTCGAGCACGCGCGCGCCGCCGATGCCCTCATCGAGGGCAGAATCGAGCACCGAAGCGCACGCCTCGCGCACGCGATCGGTCGTCGGGCGCGTTACCTCGCGCCCCCGCGGTTCCTCGATGCGACGGCCTCGCCACATACCGGCAACGATCCTCATCCACCGCTCACCTCCTTGAATACATCTCCATAGCGCCTGACGACCTCGATCCTCAAGGGCATCGTGGCGGTCGACGCAAGGTCATGAGCATAACGCAAGATCTCTTGCGCGTCATCGTGGGCAGCTTGGATAATCTCGACATCCGCCTCGAGGTCAACAAACCGAAGCGTCACCCCGCCGTGCTGCCTAAGACCCAAGATCTCGCCCTCATGGCGAAGGCGCAGATCGAGTTCGGCGAGCGCGAAGCCGTCGGAAGTGCGCTCTAAAGCTTCAAGGCGCTCCTGGGCGGTGCTTCGCGCGCCGGACTTCTTCGCATGCGTCATGATGAAGCAACGCCCCGCATCGCGCCCGCGGCCCACACGACCACGCAGCTGGTGGAGTGTTGCCAAGCCGAAGCGCTCGCCATCCTCGATGACCATCACGGTCGCCTCGGGCACATCGACGCCCACTTCGACCACCGTGGTAGAGACGAGTATCTGCACATCGCCCCGACGGAACGCGTCGATGACCGCATCCTTCTCGTGGTTCGGCATGCGCCCGTGGAGCGCCTCGACGCGCGCCGCGGGAAACGCTCTCCGCACGCGCTCGAGCTCGCGCTCGACGCTGTGCAGCCGAACCTTCGGCGCCGCCTTGCCATCATCCGCGTCGAGCGAGGGGGCCGACCCCGGCACGTCGTCGAGCTCGTCGGCAGAGTCGCTCTCTGCCACGAGCGGGCAGATGATGTAGGCGCGCTGCCCGGCCTCGAGCGCTTCGCGCACGGCGCCATAGGCGATGTCGCGGTTCGATTCGGTGAGCACCCGCGTCTGGACCCCTGCTCCCGCAACGGGCCGCGTGCGAATAACGCTCGTCTCAAGGTCACCGTAAACCGAGAGCGCAAGGGTGCGCGGAATGGGCGTAGCGGTCATAACGAGTAGGTCGGCGCCGGGACCTTTGGCGCGCAACGCATTCCTTTGGTTCACGCCAAACCGGTGCTGCTCGTCGATGACCACAAGAGTGAGGCGCTTGAAGACGACATCCTCAGAAAGCACGGCGTGGGTACCGAAGAGCACCGCGAGCTCGCCCGAAGCGAGGCGCTCCTCGATAGACGCCCGCTCATCGGCCGCCGTCGCACCCGTGAGCAACGCCCACGAGATCTCCGCCTGATCGAGCAGCGGGCCGCACTTCACCGCGTACTGCTGAGCGAGCACGCTCGTAGGGGCCATCACGCATGCCTGGGTATGAGAGTCGGCGACCGCGGCGAGCGCCATGCACGCAACGGCCGTCTTGCCCGTACCCACATCGCCCAGAAGAAGCCGGTTCATAACGCGGCCGCCTTCGGCCATGTCGTTAAGTATCTCGCCTACGGCGCGTTCCTGCTCGTCGGTGAAGGAGAACGGCAGCGCGTCGCGCAAAGCAGCAACATGCGCGCCGGGCACATGCGCGACGGGGTGAACATCAAGCAGGTTGGCATCGTTGCGAAGGCGAAGCGCGAGCTGCAAGAAGAGGAGCTCATCATAGGCCAGACGCTGCCGGGCCTCGTCACGCTCATCGAATGAGGTAGGAAAATGAATGGAGCGGAGCGCGCGGGAAATGCTCATAAGGTGGCGGCGCGCTCGGATGCGAGCGGGCAGAGCATCGACAAAGCCGTCGGTGCGCTCCAAGGCGCCCGAAACGATCCTCCGCATCCAGGCAACGGAAATGCCCTCCCCCACCGGATGCACCGGCATGATGGACCCCGACTGCGCGCGCTCGTCGAGCTTCTCGAAATGAGGCGAGCTCATCTGCTTGAACCCGTAGGCGAATTCGACCTTGCCCATGAGTGCGAGGCGATCGCCGGGCTTGATGTCGCGCGCAAGCCATGGCTGCTTGAAGAACGCCGCCTGGATCACGCCCGTTTCATCGATAAGCGAAACCTCGACCACGCTGAGCCGCGGGCGCGGGTGCTTCTCCACCACGCGATCGACGGTTGCGACGATGGTCGACACCTCGCCCAGCGGAGCATCTTCAATGGTATAGGCATGTGAGAAATCGAGGTAGCGACGCGGTATATGGAGAAGGAGGTCGCCCACGCGTTCGATCCCCAAACGCCTGAGCGCCTCCTCGCGAGCACCAGATACATATTTTAGGCGCGACACATCCTCATCGAGCGCGCTAGCCCGAAGCAGGCGCGCGTGCGCCGGCGACAAGGCATAGCTACGCTGAGGCGCGGCCACGATCTACTCGATCGAGAAAATCACCGGATAGAGCGGCTGCTCTCCACGGTGCGAATCGATCTCGAGGTCGGGCTGGACCTCCTCGATGGCGGCGATGATATCCTCGAAATCCTCGTCGGAGAGATCCGCGCCAGCGAGAATGGTGAGCGAGTCGCCCTCCTCATCTTCCTGCATGCGGTTGATGCACTCAAGCGTAACCTGCTTGACGTCGGACCCGACCACATCGATCGACCCGCCGATGATGCCCATGACATCGCCAGCGTGGATGGGCGAGCCATCGGACGCCTGGCTATCGCGCACGGCCGAGGTAACCTCGCCATCGCGCACATCCTCGAGCGCCTCGGTCATAGCCTCGACCGCATCCTCGAGCGAAGAATCCGGGAGCACGGCGAAGAGCGCCGAGAATGCCTGCGGCACGGTCTTCGTGGGAACGACCGCAACCTGCTTGTCGGTGCAGGCGGTCGCAGCGGCCTCGGCCGCCATGCGAATGTTGCCGTTGTCGGGCAGGATGATCACGGCCTCGGCGTTGACCTTCGAGACGGCATCGAGAAGGTCGGCCGTGCTCGGGTTCATGGTCTGCCCGCCCGAGACCACCACGTCGACGCCAAGCGACTCAAGGATCTCGGCCTCGCCGGAACCTGCCGCCACCGCCACGAAGCCGAGCGGCTTGGCAGGCTCTGCAGGCGCCGCATCCTGGTCCTCGTGAATCTTAGCGGTGCGCTCGCGCGACTCCATATCCATGTTGTGGATGAAAACCTCGTAGATCTGGCCGAGCTGCAGCATGTGCTCGAGCACGAGGTTCGGGGTATTGGAATGAACGTGAATCTTATAGTCGGGATAGGCGCCCACGAGAAGCTCGCAATCGCCCATGGAGGCGAGGAACTGGAGGCACTCCTCCTCGTCGAAGGGAGCATCCGCCTTGAAGAGGAACTCGTTGCAGTAGCGGTACTCCGAGCCCTCCCAGTCGTCGTTCGCTTCGATCTTCACGCGATCGAGCGCACCCTCGCGGGCGCTATCGGCGGAGGCATCGAAGGTGGCGGCGAAGTCCTCGGTCTTGACAGCGGTGCGCCCGAGGGCGGCCGCAACGAAGTTCTCGAGGAAGATGGCGAAGCCGAACGCGCCGGAGTCCACCACGCCGTTCTCCTTGAGCACCGGGAGCAGATCGGGCGTGCGCGCGACGGACTGATACGCCTCGACCACGATGGCGTCGAGTGTATCCTCGACCGACTCGCGAGCCTTGGCGCAAGAATCGGCCTTGGTGGAGATATCGCGCAGCACGGTCAGGATCGTGCCCTCGACCGGCTTGCGTACCGCCTTGAAGGCGACCTTCACGGCGTTGCGGAGCGCAGCGGCCACATCGGCAGACGTCGCAGGGTCCGTCGCGTCGACGAGCCCCTCGGCAACGCCGCGCAGGATCTGCGAGGTGATGACGCCAGAGTTTCCACGCGCGCCCATGAGCGAGCCGTGGGTGATGGCGCCGGCGATGGCCTCCATATCGGCATCGGCGGGAAGGCTGCTGAGCTCCTTCACCACCGAGGCGAGCGTGAGCGACATATTGGTTCCGGTATCGCCATCGGGCACGGGGAACACGTTGAGCTTGTTGATGTCCTCTGCCTTGTCAGAGACCGCGGCGGCCGCAATGGGAAAGCAGGTTCGAATGGTCTTCGCAATCATGTGGGATATCTCCGTTGGTTCTAGCCAGGGTACGTTGCGCCCGGCGTCTAGCCGAGGTTCTTGAGCGCGTCGATATGGATGACGACCTTCAACTTGGCGGGGTCGATCTCTGCGATCTCCTGCAGCGTGAACGCGACCGCGCTGGAAAGGTTCTCGCACACGGACTTCATGTTCACACCGCTCTCGAGCACCACGTGCAAATCGACGGCGAGCCCCTCCTCGGTGTTGGAGACAAGCACGCCCTTGCGCAGGCGCTGGCCGGCAAGCAGGCGCACGCTCTCGGCACCCTGCAGCTGCTCGGCCATGCCCACCACGCCATAGCAAGACATGGCAGCGTAGCCGGCGATATCGGCAATGACATCGTTAGAAACGCTCAGGCTTCCGGACACTGTATCAGGCACGGGAATCTCCTTATCTGATGCACAGCGCATCGGTTTCACGAGTAATCCCCTGTATCTTACTACGAGTTTGGAACCCATGCTGAAAATGCACGCCATGCAAAATCAGGACAGAGGTATTTTTGCAAAACCAGGACAGAGGAAATGCTGCGTCCCCTGCCCTGGCTGCCTCATGATCTGCGCCCGCTATTCCTCGGGCTCGCCATCCTCGAACTGGGAGTTATAGAGCTCGGCGTAGAAGCCGTTCTTAGCAAGGAGCTCGTCGTGCGTGCCAGATTCCACGATGTCGCCGTCACGCAGCACCAAGATCACGTCGGCATTGCGGATGGTGCTCAAGCGGTGCGCGATCACGAAGCTCGTGCGGCCCTGCATGAGGGCGTCCATGGCGCGCTGGATGCGCTCCTCGGTGCGCGTGTCCACGTTGGAAGTGGCCTCGTCCAGGATGAGGATGGGGCGGTCGGCAATGAACGCGCGGGCGATGGTGAGAAGCTGCTTCTGGCCCTGGCTCACATTGGAGGCGTCCTCGTTGAGCTCGAAGTCGTAGCCACCGGGAAGCGTGCGAATGAAATGGTCCGCGAGCGCGGCGCGGGCGGCAGCGTGCACCTCATCGTCTGTGGCAGACGCCCTGCCATAGCGGATGTTCTCCTTGATGCTCCCCTTGAAGAGCCACGTATCCTGCAGGACCATGGCGAAGTTCTCGCGCAGGTCGTCGCGTGCGTAGTCGCGCAGGTCCACGCCATCCACGGTGATGGACCCGGCGTTCACGTCGTAGAAGCGCATGAGGAGCTTCATGAGCGTGGTCTTGCCCGCGCCCGTGGGCCCTACGATGGCAACGGTCTGGCCCGGCTCCACATGGCAGCTGAAATCGTGGATGATGGTCTTGTTGGGAACATATCCGAAGCGCACGTGGTCGAAGGCGACCTCTCCGCGGCAGCGGGGCAGCTCGGGCGTGGACGCGTCGGCAGATTCCTCGGGCTCGGCCAAGAACTCGAATACGCGCTCGGCTGCAGCCGAGAGCATCTGAAGCATGTTCGACACCTGGCTAAGCTGCGTGATGGGCTGCGTGAAGTTGCGCACATACTGCATGAACGCCTGGATATCGCCCAGGTTGATGGTGCCGGCAATGGCCAGGAATGCGCCTACGATGACCACCGCCACGTAGGCGAGGTTCGCCACGAAGTTCATGATCGGCTGCATGAGGCCGCTGAAAAACTGCGCCCGCCAGCCTGAATCATAGAGGTTAGCGTTCTCCACATCGAAATCGGCCACGGCGCGCTGCTCGCGGTTGAAGACCTTGATGACATTCTGACCCGAGAAGCTTTCCTCGATGATGCCGTCCACGCGGCCCAAGATGGCCTGCTGGCGGCGGAAATACCGCTGCGACGAGCGCACGACGACCACCACGAGCACGAGCGAGACGGGCACCGTGAGGAAGGTGAGGCCCGCGAGCGTCACCGAGACCGAAACCATCATGACGGCGACGCCGATGATCTGCGTCACCGAGGTGATGAGCTGGGTCACACTCTGGTTGAGCGATTGCCCGAGGGTGTCCACGTCGTTGGTCACACGGCTCATAACGTCGCCGACCGAGTTCGTCTCGAAGTAGCTGAGCGGCATGCGGTCGATCTTCTCGACGATCTCCCTACGCATGCGATAGCACACGCGCTGGGTCAGGCCGGTCATAATCCAGCCCTGGACGAAGTTCATAGCCGCGCTCGTCACGTAAAGGCACAGGAGCCCAGCCAGAATGTAGCCGATCTTGGTGAAGTCGATACCACCCGTGCCCGTGACCTTCGCAGCGAGGCCCTGGAAGAGCCCAGTCGTAGCCTGGCCCAGAATGCGGGGGCCGAGCACGTTGAACACCACCGAAGCGATGGCACAGACGATAGCGATGATGAGCGCGATGCGCTCGTGCGCGATATAGGCGACGAGCTTCTTGATGGTTCCCTTGAAGTCCTTCGCGCGCTCAGACGCGGGACCACGTCCCATGGGGCCCGGCATCAGCGCTCACCTCCTTCCAAAGCGTTGGCGTCCAAGGCAGAGGCCCCGTTTGCCGCATCGTCAAGGCCAAGCTCCTTCGCAGAGAGCTGGCTCTTCGCAATCTCGAGGTACTCGGGGCAGGAGCGCAGAAGCTCTTCATGCGTACCGCGGCCCACGATGCGGCCATCGTCGAGCACGAGGATCTCGTCGGCGTGCATGATGGTCGCGATGCGCTGCGCCACGATCACGATGGCGGCGTCTCCCGCGCGGTCGGCAAGCTCCTGGCGCAGCACCGAATCGGTCTTGTAGTCGAGCGCGCTGAAGCTGTCGTCGAACACGAGCACGCGCGGACGGATGGCCAGGGCGCGGGCGATGGAAAGACGCTGGTTCTGGCCACCGGACACGTTGGAGCCGCCCTGGCTGATGGGGCTTTCGTACGTATCGGGCTTACCCTCGATGAACTCCGTCGCCTGAGCGATCTGAGCTGCCTCGACCATGTCGGCATCGGGCATGGAGGGGTCGCCGTACTTGATGTTGCTCGCTATGGTGCCGCTGAAGAGCATGCGCTTCTGCGGCACATATCCTATGGTGCGGCGCAGCTCCTCGAGGCCGATCTTTCTGATGTCCACGCCATCAAGCGTGATGGAACCCTCAGTGACATCGTAGAGGCGCGGGATAAGCTGCACGAGGGTAGACTTGCCGCAGCCGGTGGAGCCGATGATGGCGCAGGTCTTGCCCGGCTCGGCCGTGAAGCTGATGTGCTCCAAGGTGGGTTCGTCGGCATCAGGATAGGTGAACGTCACGTCGTTATAGGAGATGACGCCGCGCCACCCCTCGCCGTGCTCACGAGACACGCGATCGGCGGGGGCGGGGTCCTCGATGCTGGAATGGCAGGCAAGGACCTCTTGGACGCGCTCCGCCGCCACGTCGGCACGCGGCAGCATGACCGAGATCATCGTGAGAATCATGAAGCTCATGATCACCTGCATGACGTAGTTGATATAGGCCATGAGGTCGCCCACCATGAGGTTGCCCGCGTCGACACCCTGCCCGCCGAACCACACGATGCCGACAGTCGTGGCATTCATCACGATGAGCATCATGGGCATGAGCGCCGCCATGCACCGGTTGGTGAAGATATAGGTGTTGGTGAGCTCGCGGTTCGCCTTGTCATAGCGTTCCTGCTCGTAGGTCTGGCGGCCGAAGGCGCGGACGGGCATGATGCCCGTCACGATCTCGCGGGCGACCAGGTTGTTGCGGTCCACCAGGCTCTGCATGCGGCGGAACTTGGGTATGGTGATGCCCATGAGGATGCCGATGGTGATGGCGATGACCAGGATTGCGACCACAAGAATCCACTCGAGCCCGGTTGGCGTGGTGAGCACGCGCACCACGGCGCCGATGCCCATGCAGGGCGCGAAGAGCACGATGCGCAGGCACATCACGAGGACCATTTGGATCTGCTGGATGTCGTTTGTTGCGCGCGTAATGAGCGACGCGGCGGAGAACTTCTCCATCTCCGCAGGTGAGAACGACAGCACGCGCTCGTAGAGCTGGTGGCGAAGGTCGCGCGCGATCGCGGCCGAGGTCTTCGACGCGTTGAACGCCGCAAGGATGGCGCAGAGCGCCGAGAGCAGCGCGTAGGCGAGCATGGTAAGGCCTTCGGAGAAGAGATAGGACGTCTGGACGTCGTTCAGGTCCAGGCCGGCATCGCGGTAGGCATCCTTCACGTATTCGATGGCGCGGCCCTCGATGATGGTATCGCCCTGATCGCCGAGGGAATCGACGAGCTGTGCGCGCATCTGCGCGAAGCTGCCCGCCTCCACTTTGACGGCGTGCCCGGCCTCGGCAGACAAGTACCCTTCAACCATGCCGACGAGCTCGTCGAGGTCGATGGTGTCACCAAACTGCGCTTTGAGGGCATCGAACGCCGGCATGCCCTCGGCCGCCTCGGCGGAAGCAAAGTCCTCCACCGCAATACCTTGGTTTATCTGGTAGACGAGCATCTCGGCCTCGGCCATTTCGCTCTCAATCGCGGCACGGTCATCGTCTGAGCCAACGAAGGTGCGCACGCCGCCCGCATCGGGCCCGCTGTAGAACGCATCGACCTGGCTTGCAACGTCCTTGTCGAGGAATAGCTCGACATCTGCGAGGTCGCTCTCGGTGATCTGATCCGGAACGGCGCTCTCGATGCCGCCCTGGCTGATGCCCACGTCTACGATGTTGCTCATGAGCCCAGGCAGGGTCAGCTCGCAATTGGCCTGCATGAATAGCAGCACCAACGCGATGAGGAAGTTGATCCCGTGCCCTTTGAGGAACTTGAAGATCTTCAACGGCCCATCCCTTCCGTTGCCGTGCGCCGGGCCATCTTCCCGCCGCATGCCTCGCGACGGCCTATGAGCCCAGACGCTCGAAGGGCGCCCGTAGGCACCCTCCTCTTCTCGTATATATGTGTGTAGAGTTGCCGCATGCGAACCAGGCAGCACACCTGTCGCACGCCCTACCCCTCCGCGCACGTGGAGCAAGTTGTACCCCATCGATTTCGAAAATGGGTTGTCGCGGGAAAGCTTTGGGCACCCTTCATACAATTATCATTCATGAGGTACCGAACGGAATGCGTGGTTCGGGCAGCGTTGTGCCTGAGCACGATGCGCCGGGTGGCAAGCGAACGGTCGCGAAAGGAATCGCCTGTAGATATCTATATAAGAAGGCGAACATAACGCTCATGGAGGTTCCCCCCAAAGAGCTCGCGAACCACGTCCTGCTGGATCTCGCCCGGGAGGCAAGGATAGCGCTCATGGAGGTTCGCCCCGCCTGTTGACGGCGCTTAGCGGTACGCGTAGCATGTACGCGGGCAAAATGCTGGAATTTGTTCGTGAAGATTACTCGCATTTCCGGTGTTCTGTGCTATAGTTCCTATCTGTTTGATTAAGTGGGTAGTTCCAGACCGCCCAAGGAGGGTTTCGATATGTCCAAAGTTTGCGAAGTCTGCGGTAAGCACCCCGTTGCTGGTCGCTCCATCAGCCACTCCCACCGCGTGACCAACCGTAAGTTCCGTCCCAACATCCAGCGCGTGTACTGCGTGGTCGATGGCCAGCGCAAGAAGATGAACGTGTGCACCAACTGCCTCAAGTCCGGCAAGGTGGCACGCTCCTAAGTGCACTGGCGTCGCAGACGCGGCGCTCCCCTTCTTGGGAACTTATTTGCATGCAAGGCGCCCTTCGGGGCGTCTTTTTTGTTCGTTGTTCGCTCGCAGTTAAATTTGATCGTCGCCCCCCCCGGAAGCAAAGCACGACGAAGCCGTACGCGGCCAAAACGGACTCCGCTCACCATAAAAGCGGACCCGGCGCGCCACAAAACGAACTTCGTGCGCCACCAAAATTGACTGAGCCCGGAATTACGACCCCGCCCAAATACGTAGTTTCAACTTTTGGGCACTTCATCACGAACCCGTCAAGTACACAAAGAATGCCGCAAAAAACGCAAGCCGCTGAGCTGCGCAAACATGCGTACGATAAACCGCAATCGGCACGTCTACTTTGATAGCATGCGTTCGAGTGACCAAAAGTTGAAATCGGAATCTCCTAGGACCCATTGAACGCCCAAAACTCGCCCATAAAGCGGGCGGCGAGGGGGCAAGACCCCAAACATACGGAGACCGGAAGGCTCTGACGCGTTTTCCCGAGACGAAAAGGCAAAACAAACTTGCATCATCCGACATTTTGAATGGTGAATGGCACCTGAGCTTACTATCCGAACACTCGAGAACCCGCATCTCGTACTTAAGCGACTCGTCTGCTCGAAAGGTGAATCGCTTCCCTTGTCAACTACCTGCTTTTTCAGGTAGCCGGTCAAGCATGCACCATGCCACTCGTTGAATATGCTCGCATATCAAGCGGT
This sequence comes from Enorma shizhengliae, assembly GCF_009676995.1. Lineage (NCBI taxonomy): Bacteria > Bacillati > Actinomycetota > Coriobacteriia > Coriobacteriales > Coriobacteriaceae > Enorma > Enorma shizhengliae. Next base: position 563 of record NZ_VTFZ01000007.1, on the reverse strand, counting down.
ATGAGCAGGTCGAGCAACGCTTGTTTGAAGGAGCGGCGAGCTTCAAGAAGGTATACTTTATAGCATTCGAGAATGAGCCTCTTTAGACTAGTTTACTTTTTCTTCAATATACGAACGTATGTTTCTTTTGCCAGCTCAGAATGGTAGAATATCGCCATACGAGCGGGCGGTGCCCTCCGAGTCCAACGGGGTATATGGAGGGATCCCATGAGCAAGCTCACCCAGCTGCTGCTATCGGCAGCTGTGCTTGTAGCGCTGATTCTGTTGGCCTACGAGATGCTGCTCGGCTAGGTCGAGCATAGGGTGATGCCTGCGCAAATGGGAACAGCCGCCTTTCGTGGAGACGGCTGTTCGGTGTGGGCATCACCCACCAAGCTTTATCCACAGGAGGGCTTAAAACCTTCTGCTCGTTACGAGTATACCCCAAAACGGCGTCCTGAACTGCGCCCCAAAACTTGGACGCGCTAAATGATAACCCCTAAGCCGCCTCCCGGAGGGCCCGCTCCCGGAACTCCACCGGGGTCAGCCCGCCCAGCTTCTTCTGGCGCCTCACGTGGTTCCAA
>NZ_VTFZ01000006.1:0-146045 GCF_009676995.1 Enorma shizhengliae | reverse complement strand
GCACCGGTGGCTCCTCTGGTTCCGCTCGGGGCGCGCCTCGGAGTCGCTCGGCTGGAGGACGCCGGACGAGAACCGCCGCCTGCTCGGCTACGCGGTGTAGGACGTACAAGAAATCGTCCGCGGTCCCTAATCCCAAATAGTACTAAGTGTTTGGCACCCATTGATTACCTGTGCGCCTTTTAGCGTGATTTGGCTGTTGTCGCTTGAATAGGAAAAACTGGTGCAGATTATAACCAGTCCGTTGTTGAGATGGATGAACTGCTTTTGGCCCTTTTGCGTCGAGATAGTGTTCCGTATAGCTGCGTTCACCCGAGATTTGCGTAAGTTTGATCGAACGTTTAAATCGAACAGGCCGTTCCCATATTTCTCTATAGCGCTAAGCAGGGTGTCGATTCTAATTACTGCGCAGAACCAACTCTGCATTTTCAGCAAGCCTTCTCCGTCGACACGAAGCTTGAGCTCGACATCACGTGGTTTCGCCAAGTCATCAAAAGAGTGCCATGTGTTGAATAGCGTCTTTTCGTCGGCGAGGCGCAGCTCGACATTTCGGTTCCTGTACTCGCTCTTCAAATTATTGAAGTGTTCTAGGGCCGAATCGCTTAATGCTCCTTCGAGAACAAGCGTTGCCGTCAGCCTGTTGTTCTGGGGATTGAGCTGAAATAGATTCTTGAGCTTTTGTACCGAATGTGATGCGAGGCGCTCTTCACCCAGGACGAAATCAACCGCTTCAATCAATTCGTTAACTGGGTCGCTGCCGAACACTTTGCCGTTTGGATGATTGGAAAGGTTGGCCGATTTGCATTGATAGATTTGGAAAGCATTGCCGGTATGGGTGTAGAAGTCAATTCCTAAGTCATTCGGTCCGTCGGTGTAATGAAAGACGCTCTCGTCGGTTGTGTCCAACAAATCGGCTGCCAGGTAACAAAATACTTTGGCATCAGAATCACTGTCCGAAAGCTGCGTGCATGAACTTCTTAGTTCATCCATTTTCGAGGAAACGTCAGCATTAAAATCCTGTCGGTTGAACGCAATCATTGCAGAGCTTCCTTTCCCATGCGCAAATGACTTCCGCCAATCTTTATGATCTCATAGGGTTGATTTAGTTCAAGATCCTGCTTAGTAGGGGGTGCCACCGTTCGACATGGGGGTCGTCACTTGGCTTGAGCTATTCAATGCTCCGTATCGGTTTCCACGGCTTCTCCAGATCGCCATGGCCCAGCATCTGTTTGCCTTTTCGGCTTTCCTTTTCGCCAAGAGTTATTATTTGTTGCATATGGAGGGAAAGCTATAGAAGCATACGCCTGGAGAAGCTATAGCCGCCTGATGCGCGGCGGCGGGACTTGCGCGTTGCCCTACAAACGAAGGCGGTTGAGCAAAAAAGCAGGATAAAGGGGCCTGCCTAGGCAAAGAGAGCAGGCGCCTGCCGAAATTGATTTTCGGGCGCCCGTTTCGCAGCCGACTCGATACGAGACATCGTCGTCTCGGAAAGAATGCTCGACGCTCCTTTTGTCTGAGTGTTGTGCATGTAACAAATTATCTCTTCATTTGCAGTATGCACGCCTTGGCCATGGAAGTGAAATGCGGCTCGCTTCCGTAAAGCAACTTGTTTCGGAAGCGAACCGCATTTCACTTCCATAACAACGCCCTAAACGGAAGCGGGCGCCTGCCGAGACATCTCCTCGGCAGGCGCCCGCTGCATTTGGGTTGCATTGACGGCACGGTCGGTCCGCGCCTACTCCACCGCCAGCAGTTCCTCAATAAACCCGACGCGGTAGTTCTTGAACACGGCTTCGCTCTCTTCCTGCGTGGCGTCGAGGTCCACATCGGCCATGATGCCGAAGTCGTGATCGCCGTCGCTGTCGTGGAAGATTTGGTGCACGTGCCACACGTGGCCGCCCTCGGCCGCGGGCTTGAGCTCGTCGGACTCGTCGATGGTGAAGAACGCCGTCGAACGCGCATCGCCATCCACCAGCAGCTCCTCGTGCGCCTCGAAGAACGCCTCGAGGGCGCGGCGCCAGCGAAGTTCGCCCATGCCCCACGCTTCGTCCAGCTCTCCCAACTCGCCGGCGCGCTCGCGGGCGGCCAGGCTCACACGGCGGAACAGGGCGTTGCGCACCAAGAGCGTCATGCCGCGGCGGTCTGCCACCACCACGTCCGCACCGCTCGGCGGCGCGGCGTCGAAGGCGGAATCCTCGCCCGCGGCGGCCCACTCATCCACCAGGCTCGAATCGACGCTCCGCACCACGAAGCCCAGCCACGAGATGATGTCATTCAGCTGGTCGTTGCGCTTCTCCAGCGGTACGGTGCGGTCGAGCGAGCGGAACGCCTCGGCAAGGTAGCGCAGCAAGATGCCCTCAGATCGCGCGATGCCGAGCTTCTGGATGTAGCCCTTGAAATCCGCCGCGCTCTCCAGCATGTCGCGCAGCACGCTCTTGGGGGAGAGCTCGTAGTCCGCTGCCCACGGCACCTTGATGCAGTATTGGGCAAACGCGGCATCGAGCAAGTCCTCAAGCGGCTTGGGGTAGGTGATGTCCTGCAGCCGCTCGAGCCGCTCCTCGTATTCCACGCCGTCGGCCTTCATGGCTGCCATGGCGGCATCGCGCGCCTGGCGCTCCTGCGCGCGCAGCACTTGCTTGGGGTCTTCGAGCGTTGCCTCCACCATGGAAATGAGGTCGAAGGTGTAGGTCTCGCTCTCCGGGTCGAGCAGCTCCAGCGCCGCAAGCAAAAACGGCGAGAGCGGCTGGTCGAGGGCGAAGTCCTCGGGCAGGTCTACCGTGAGGGAGTACTCCACCCGCGGCGCTGCGTCCGTGGAGGCGCCCGTGTCGCCTAGTGCATCCGCGCCGTCGGGCGCGCCCACGCCGCTGGATGTACCAGCGCCGCTGGAGGCGTCCATATCGCTTGGTGCATCCGCGTCGCCGGGGACCTCCTCGCGCACTACCACCCCGGTGTCGATGAGCGTGGCGAAGATCTCGCTCGCTCGCGCCTCAAGCTTGAGCTTTTCCTCCGGCGTCTGCAGGCTCGCCTCGATGAGTTCGCTCACGCGGGCTCGCGCGTCGCCGCCGCGCTCCACCATGGACAGCACCATCGAATTGGTGATGCGCAGTCGCGGTTTGAGGGTTTCGGGCACCGCCTCGCAGAGGCGCTCGAAGGTTTGCTTGTTCCAGGTTACGAAGCCCTCAGGCGGTTTTTTCTTCTTGAGTTTGCGCAGCTTCTTGGGGTCGTCGCCCGCCTTTGCGATAAGCTTGGCGTTCTCGATCTCGTATTCGGGAGCCTCGGCGATGACCATGCCCTCGGTATCGAAGCCCGCGCGCCCGGCGCGCCCGGCGATCTGGTGGAACTCGCGGGCGCGGAGGCGGCGCATCTTGTAGCCATCGAATTTGGTGAGCGCTGTGAGCACCACGGTGTGGATGGGCACGTTGATGCCCACACCGAGCGTGTCGGTGCCGCAGATGACCGGCAGAAGCCCCTGCTGGGCGAGGCGCTCCACCAAGAGGCGATAGCGCGGCAGCATGCCGGCGTGGTGCACGCCCACGCCGTTGGAGATGAGGCGTTTTAGGATCTTGCCGAATGCCGTGGTGAAGCGCGTGCCCTTGGCGGCCTCCTTCACGGCCTCGCGCTGCTCTTTGGTGGCGATGCCGAAGTTCGCGAGCGACTGCGCCGTAGCAAGTGCGGCGTCCTGCGAGAAGTGCACGATGTAGAGCGGGGCTTCGTCGCGGCGCAGCGCAAGCTCGACCGTGCCCTCAAGTGCGGTGTCAACGTACTCATAGGCGAGCGGCACGGGGCGTGGCGCGTCGGTCACACGGTCGACGATGCGTCCGGTGCGCTCTTCCAGCGCGTCGGCGATCTGCGTGACGTCGCCGAGCGTGGCGCTCATGAGCATGAACTGCGTGTGCGGCAAGGTGAGTAGCGGCACCTGCCAGGCCCAGCCACGGTCGGGATCGGCGAAGTAGTGGAACTCGTCCATGGCGACCACGCCCACGTCCGTGTCCTCGCCTTCGCGGAGCGCCTGGTTGGCAAGGATCTCCGCCGTGCAGCAGATGACGGGCGCCTGCGTGTTGATGTGCGTATCGCCGGTGATCATGCCCACATTGTCGCGACCGAGCACCTCGACCAGATCGAAGAACTTTTCCGAGACGAGCGCTTTGATGGGGGCGGTGTAGTAAGCGCGGCGTCCCTGTGCCATGCCGAGGAAGAGCATGCCGAGCGCCACGAGCGATTTGCCGGAGCCGGTTGGCGTGCCCAGGATCACATGGTCGCCGGCGGCGAGGTCCATGAGGGCCTCCTCCTGGTGCTCCCAGAGCTCGATGCCGCGCTCGTCGCACCAGCCGAGGAAGCGCTCGAAAGCCTCGTCCGCGGTGCACCAGGGTTCGGGCTCTTCGCCTTCTGCCGGCTCCCACCAGCTTGGCGAGAGCGCTCCGAGTGAGCCGTGCTCGCCCGTGCTGCCGGTGCCGGCGGCGAACGAGCTGGCAGAAGACCCAGCGGTGGGCGCGGCGGATGCGTTTGCAGTGTCTGCTGTGTTGGCCATGAAAATGATGCCCTTCGGTTTCGCGTTAGGTGCGTCGCGCATGGAGTGCTGCATCAATTATGGCAGATGGTGGGCGGAACGCCATGGGGCGGCCCCAGTGGGGAGGTGACGTTCGGGCGATTTGTCCCGAGCTGGTGGTCCGAGGCCCGTTTATTCATCAATCGCGCGCCCTCATGGCAGCTGAGTTGGCGCTGGCAAGACATTCGTTCCACTTTTGGGAACATCTTTTTCGCTTTTCGCCCGCTATCACGTGATTGCGTTCCTTAATCCTGCGATTTTGTTGAGACTGGACAGGCTTGCCGCTATGGTCTCGATAAGGTATTCCCAAAAAGTGGAACGAACTTCCCGGGGCTTGGCGCGGCGTGCCTGCCCAGGGCCCGCTTTGCATGTCTAGTGGTTATGCGCCTGTTCGTTTCGTTGGCGATTTCGCAGGTTGAGAACCGCGCCTTCCATGCCGAGGGGGATGTATCCGATGGAATCTAGGTTTCGGGGCAAGTATGCGACGAGGCTTTGCTCGGCGTCGCGGCCGGTCTGAATTTGCTCCGGCGTCGGTTCTGGCCCCGGAATGGCGCAGACGCCGTATACGGCGGCCCCCTGTTCGGCAAGACGACGCTCGTATTCCGTTTCCGGATGTTCGGGATGCTCCGCGCGGGTGTCGTTCGATGCCCAAAGCACCCGGTAACCAGCTGCGTCAAGTTGCGTAAGCGTATAGTCGTGTAGTGGTTGGCTGTCGGTCCTGAGCGTGACGGCGGCGCCCGGCGCGAGCACGCGTCGGTAGCTTAGCAGGTGGTCGACGCTGGTAAGGCGTTTGCGCGCGAACTTGCGCTTGGGGAACGGCGTGGGGAAGTTGAGCGTGATTCCAGCGAGCTCGCCCGGGCCAAACAGACGTTCGATTGAGTCCGTGCCGCGCGGCAGCACGATTGCGTTGGAAATGCCCGCTTCAACGATGTTTTGTGCAGCGTAAGCGATGCAGATGGGTTCGGTGTCCATGCCGATGAAGAGCGCGTCCGGCTCGCGTTGGGCTCGGGCGACGAGGTAGGCTCCCTTGCCGCAGCCGAGATCGAGGTGGACCCGGCCAAAGCCGGGCATGTCGCCGCGGGACGCACTGCCGCAGGCCATGTCGCCGCAGTCCGCGCCGCCGCAGGGTGCACACGCTTCTCCCCAGCGCCCGCGATAGGTTTCCGGGCGTTGCTCGATGGCGGCCGCGTATCGCTCAAGGCGATCTTCGAGTACGAAGTTCTTCGGTGTGCGAATGTGCGTGAGTCCCACGAGCGGTCTCCTAGCGATGTGAGCAGCGTGACGTGCGTTGGAGCATACCACAGACAGTCATCAGGCGCGCTCGCGGGCTGGTCCGCTGCAACAAGCGGTCGCTTTCCCATAGTTCTCGCTGGTTGTAGGGACCATTCGTTCATCCCCTTAGGATGTCTGCTGCAAATTGTGATGCGTCTCGTAAGAAATCGGGCTCGTGGCCAAAAACATACGATTGGTTGCCGAGAAAACCAAGCTTTGATTGGAAATGAGGGGCTATTATTTTATTTATAGGATGGCCTACCTAGCAGATACGCCGTTTGAATGCCGCTGATGTGCACCCAACCGACCGAGAGCGGCCTCTGAAAGCGCTCGAGCGCTTTATTGTGTGCAACCAACCATATGTTTTTGGCCACGGATCCGAAAAGGTACAACGCTGTGTCACTGCGCGGGAGGTAGTGGAGCGTTGTGCCGGCCTCCACGTGGTCTTGTTCGGCTACTTCTAGGCCTTTTGGAGTAAGAGGTAGCGGTTGAGCACGCCACCGTCGCCGTCGGCATTGAAACGCTCGAGTTCACGTGCTCCCGATGCGCAGGCTGCGACGCTCAGGTCGTCAAGTTCCCACTCATCGATGTAATGGCAGTAGCGGGGCACATCGGCGTTGCCTTGCCAGCCGAGGAAGTAATCGTTCGGCTCGAGCGCAAGGTCGGGATGGTATGCCCGGCAGTTGCGCGTAACCGCTCGCGCTTGTGTGGCGAGACGCTTGTCATCCATGAAACGCCAGCATGAGAGGGCGATGATTCCGCCGGATTGCGTGTGCGCGACGAGCCACTCCGCAAGGACGCTCCTCAGCTCTGCGCCGGGGACGTGATGCATGAATCCAAAGCAGCACAAGAGATTGCAGGGCGCAATGTCCGCCAAGGGGTCTTCGTCCTCGAGCAACGCCGAGAGCAGGTCGCAGGTGATGACCACTTCCGACGCTGGGGCTCCCCCTGTTGAGGCCATCTCCGACGGGGCACTTGCGTCCCCTGCTCCTGACAGCTCGGAGCAATTATCAATGCCAAGGTAGGTAAGGCGAGTATGGGGGAGCTTCTCTGCCAAGAACCTCGCAAACCGGCGGTTTCCGCAGGCAACGTCGAGTACGGATAGATGTGTGGCGGCTGTGGGCTGTGCGGCGATAAGCTCCTCGACCACGCGGTCCCACCCCCGCCACGGCGCTTGCCGCGTCGCCGAGAAGGACGACGCGTTCTCGCGGTAAAACCGGTTGTTGAGCTCGATGAGCTGTCGTGCGAGTGCGCGGTTCACGTTCCCCCCGTTTCGATGAGAACCAGTCCTGCTGCATCTTATCATCCATAGGATAGAATGCTGTTTCATGGAAGAGATCATTTTGCAGATACTCGACGCCCTGCGTCGCGGCGAGACAGTGGATGACCGTGCGCTCGTCAAGCTCGTGCATGCGCAAGCACGGCGTGCGGGCGGCGACAAGCGCGCCTTCGCCAAGCGTCGGTTGCTGCCGTTTTACCAGCGGGTTAAGCGTGAAGAACCCGAGCGTTGGGCTCGCTGGGGCATCACACCCGAGCTCGAAGAGGGCCTCGTCAAGGTACTTCGCATGAAGCCGCGCCGCTCTGCCTCGGGTGTGGCGACCATCACCGTCATCACGAAGCCATGGCCGTGCTCGGGTTCATGCATCTTCTGCCCGAGCGATGTGCGCATGCCCAAGAGCTATCTGGCCGACGAGCCTGCTTGCGCCCGCGCCGAACAGGCCTGCTTTGATCCGTATCTACAGGTCTCGGCGCGGTTGACGGCTCTTTCGCAGATGGGGCATGCCACGGACAAGATCGAGCTCATCGTGCTTGGCGGCACGTGGAGCGACTATCCGGCTGAATACCAGATATGGTTCATGCGCGAGCTGTTCCGTGCGCTTAACGACGACGCGACGGTGGGCCAATCGGGCTCCTCCGCGTGCGTCGGTTTTAGCGATGAATCTGGCGCTGCTTTTGCACCGTCCGGCTCCAGCGCTTCCCCTGCCTCGTTCGGGCGCGCCGCTGCTTCTGTGTCGCCCAGCGCCAGCGCTGCCCCTGCCTCGTTCGACCCCGGCGCTGCCCCTGCCTCGTTCGACCCCGGCGCCGCCCCCGCACCGCTCGGCCCCGTTGCCACCGAAGCTGTTCAGTGCGAGGTTACGGACGGTCATCTCTCTTACAACCAGGCCATTGCCCAGCTCTACGGCACAAGCACTGCCTGGCGGGAGGCCGCCCGCGTGCAGTGCGCGACTATGGATGAGCTCGAACGTGAGCAGCGCCGCAACGAGACCGCGCGCCACCGTGTGGTGGGCCTCGTCATCGAGACCAGGCCGGACGCCATCACGCCCGAGGCGCTCGTGAACATCCGCCGCATGGGCGCCACGAAAATCCAGATGGGCGTGCAGAGCGTGGACCAGCGCGTGCTCGACGCAAATGGCCGCGGCATCCGGGTTGCGCAGATCGAGCGCGCCTTCTCGCTGCTGCGGCTCTTCGGCTTCAAGATCCACGCTCACTTCATGGTGAATCTCCTCGGCTCCACGCCGGAAGCCGATCGTCTCGACTACCGACGCTTTGTCGCCGAGTTGGCGTTCCAGCCGGACGAGGTCAAGCTCTACCCCTGCGCGCTTATTGAAAGCTCGCGGCTGCGCGGCCGCTATGAAGCCGGGGAGTGGAGGCCGTACACCGAGGACGAGCTCGTGGGCGTGCTCATCGACGACGTGCTTGCAACGCCTGCATATTGCCGCGTCTCGCGCATGATTCGCGATTTCTCGTCCGGCGACATCATGGCGGGCAACAAGAAGCCCAACCTGCGGCAGATGGTGGAAAGCCGTCTGCGCGCGCGGTGCGAGCAGACCGGGGAGAGCGTGCAGGAGATCCGGTTTCGCGAGATCGCGACATCGGAGGTGGACGTGCGGGCGCTCCGGCTCGAGGTGGTGCCGTACGAGACGCCTGCCACCAGCGAGCGATTCTTGCAGTGGGTGACGCCGGAGGGACGCATCGCGGGATTCCTGCGGCTTTCGTTGCCGAGGGCTGCGGCGGTGGAGGTGCTTGCGAGCGAGCTGCGCGCGGCGGGATTCGAGCCGCCGGTGCAGCCAGGCGAGGCCATGATCCGCGAGGTGCACGTCTATGGCATGGCGGCGCGCGTAGGCGAAGAGGGCGGAGCGGCGCAGCACCACGGGCTTGGGCGCAAGCTCGTTGAGCGGGCGTGTGGGCTCGCGCGCGAAGCGGGCTACGAGCGCATCAACGTGATCAGCGCGGTGGGCACGCGGGAGTACTACCGGCACCTAGGTTTCTACGACCACGGCCTCTACCAGCAATGCAAAATCAGGACAGAGGGAATGTTGCATCATGGGTAATGGTGGCATTTCGCCGTATTCGGGCGGCTCCGGTGGCGCAGGCGGTCCGAGCGGCTCCGGTGGCCGCGGTCCACTCGAGTCGATGTATACGATTATCGCCGTTGCGATCGTGCTTGTCTTCGCGCTCATCGTCGAGCTGTGGAAATACCCTTGGCAGGTCTGGGCTTTTTTCGCGGGCATCGGCATCCTCGGCTACCTATGCATGCGGTTTTGGCCGCATATGGTGAAGACCGCCCAAGGCCGTGCGTTCATCTACACGGTGCTGGTGGAAGGCAGGCTCGTGCGCGTTCTGCGGCTGGTCGGGGTGTACCAGTCGGCTACGAACCTGGGGCTCCATTGGGCGGAGCCGGTGTTCGCGTATCACCGCGCGTTCGATGCGGTCTTTGAGGCGGATCGCGAGCTGGCGGCACGGACCGGCCACGGCGTGCGGCGGGTGCTCGCGCTCGGTGGAGGAGGGTTTGCCTGGCCCAAGCATGCACTGCTTGCCCGCCCTGATCTGATCATGGGCGTGGTCGAGATCGACCCCAAGGTGATTGAGTGCGCCGAAGGATGGTTCTATGTTGAGCGCCTCAAGAAGATTGTGGGAAAGCGCCTGCATATTATCGAGGGCGATGGGCGGGCGTATCTTGAGGAGCGGGCGGAGCGCATCGCGCAAACCGAGCGCGTGCTGCCGGGGGAGATTCCGGGCGAGCTGCCTTCTGCCGAGGAGTCTTCGGTCGAGGGGCCCTCGGCCGTGTCATCCGTCGGCTCAAACGGCGCGCCGTCTGCGAACGAGAGCTCGAAAAAGCCAAGGCCCCGCCCCCGTGCCCACCGCTTCGACGCTATCGTGAACGATACCTTCACCGGAAAGGAACCGGTCCGCGCGCTCGCTACGGTGGAGGCCGCACGCGCCGTGCAGAGCTGCCTGACTCCTGGCGGCGTCTACGCCATGAACGTGGTCTCGCGCGATGACGGCCGGGACCTCACCTTCCTCCGCGATGAGGTCGCCACCCTCAAGCAGGTGTTCACGTACGTGTACGTGCTCCCCGTGGACGAGCCGGTTTGGGCGGGTGAGGACAACTACATCGTGCTCGCCACCGACGGCATGGCGTTCTTTGACGGCACGATTCCCTACGACGACGACTTCTTGGGTACCCCGCTTTGCGACGCCGATGAGGCAGCGGTGTCGGGCTAGGGTGCCCCATTTTTCAGCATAGGCTGCTTTGCTGCACGGCGGGTTGTTATGCCTCGTCTCGCTCGGCAAGCTCCGCGAGCAACTCGAGCCCCTCCTCCGTGGTGATGCAAAGGTCTTCTGCGTGTTTGAGCAGTGCTGCATCGTGGGTAACCAAAGCGTCGGCATCAATCGATTCTGCCGTGGCAAGCATGAGGTCGTCCTCAAGGTCATCGTGAAGATGTCGGAGCGTGAAGGCCCCGAGAACCTCGGCGTTTCCAACGGGGGCAACGAGCGCTTTTCCAAGTACGTCGCGAACACACGCCCATGAAACCTCGCGCGCCGCAGCCGCGACTTCAGGCGTTATCGGCTCTTCGGCATCGCGAACATCTTTCTTCATCAAGTTGGCTAGCTGATAGGCAAGGTCTTTCAGCGAGAGTGAAGCGGCATATAAAACAATGTCTTCACGGCCGATTGCGCCAGCGATGAACGCATTCACAGAGGTATGGCGTGTGCTTCGGGATAGAAAGTAGTCGAGCCAGACGTTCGTGTCCACGAGCAGTTTGATAGGGCGGTCTTTAGAGAAGACGGACGAGCTCATGAGAGCCCCCAGGAGGCGAGTTGCTCGTCCGCCGCCATCTCTCGAAGCTCGGCGTAGTCCACGGGGGTGCTTGACGGCTCGTCTATGCCTAGGTGTCGATAAAACGAAGAGACGATTTCAGCACCGCTCGTCGATTCCATCTCGGTGGGATCTTCCTGGCGAGACGGCATGTCGCCGTTCGAATTGAGTGCCCGTACAAGCGCCGGAGGTAGAGCGCCTTGTACCGTAATAACCTCCCACAGGGCTCGAACAGCCTGCGAGGGCGTGTAGCCGAGACGTGCAAGCGCCGCGTTGCCCGATTCTTTGAGAGCAGCATCCATTCTGATGTTCATCTGCGTCGCAGCCATGTCTCCTCCATGTGCTATACAGTATCTGAAAATTAGTATAGCTAAATATGGGGAGCGAGGCAGTAAGTTAATGCGGCATGTTCAGTTTTCCTCGAGCTGCTGTTTTCGTTTCTCAAGCTCTGCCTTTTCACCTATTAGGACGTCGACCCGTCGTTTTTCTCGAACATAATAAATGGGGATGCCAATAAGCAGCCCTATTCCAACTATTACGGCAATCTCCGGGCTGCCCACGAATTTGATATCGGGAAGAGGCTTATCCCAATAGTGGAGCCGTCATTGGCGGCTGTGCCGAGGCGCTGGAGTACACCAGGTTTTCCCGTGAGCACCGGCGGAGGATCATGGCCAGCAGCGCAATCGAGCGGCTCAACCGCGAGATACGCGGGCGGACCCGCGTGGTTGGCACCTTTCCTGACGGGGGAACTCCGCCCTCACGCCCGTGACCGCAAGGGTGAAGTACGTCGCGGGGAACGAATGGGGCTTCCGCCGCTGCCTGGACGTGGCACTGTTGGACGAGTAGCCGCAAGGGGCTGACCCATGGGGCTGCCGGAAAGTGCGCAAGAATCTCGACGGTACCTCTGAAAACCCGTGGGATGGATTTACCTATAATTAGGCAAAAGTTTTGCTCTTGCACCTAGGGGCAGCACGGATATTCAATTTCGTGCCGACGGCATACCGCTGGATAAGACGTTGCGAGTTGTTCTCGCGCAGCGGGAGGGCGCTCCGCATGAGGTGCTTCGGGTTCTAGCATTTGAGGAGAAGTTGCTGGTTGCCGGAAATCCTTCCGTCTTTCCTGAGGCCCTTGACGAACTTACCCGTGGCCAGCGCACCTGCGTGCGGTGGGAGGTTGCCTGCAATCCTTCCACCCCCGCAGCAGCGCTCGAGAAGCTGGCGAGGAATAAGTACTACTGCATTCGTCGTGCTGTTGCTCAGAATCCCTCCTGTCCGTCGAGCCTGCTCTCGTACTTGGCACTCGATTCATTCGGGGTCGTTCGCTCTGCTGTGGCCGCAAGAAAGGACTGCCCGCCACATGTCCTCGCTCGTTTGGTGCATGACCCGGTCACTTGGGTGAAGCGGACGGCTGAGGATAACCCCTCTTGCCCGCTGGAGGCTATTGCCGAGGTGCCGTACGCGAGAAAACTGATTCCTTTCGAATCTTCCGCTCCAACTTCGGAACTCTATCGTCCTCCGAGCTCGCCGCTTGTGCTAGACGCTGGGGGATCGCTCGTCGGCTATCTTGAGCGCCTTTCCGAGCTCCACGGTAGGGGCGTGCTCAATGAGGAGGAGTTCGCCGCGGCGAAGCGCAAGCTGCTCGCCGACGTCGAAAAACCTCTGGGGTAATTTGGCAGGGGGGGATGGGTTGAAGCGAGCCCGTCCCCCCGTCGGCCAGGATGCCCAAGGCTTCGGAGTAAGTTACCTCACCCACTCCCGCACGCGCTCGCGCATGCCCTCGATGTCCAGCACGCCCTCGGCGAAGCCCTTGCGCACGAGCTCCTTGGGCAGCAGCTCGTCGTACTTGTCGAAGTACGGCACCTCGCTCGGGTAGACGAGGTCGATGGGATCAAAATCCTTCTCCGCCTCATCGGCCACAACCTGGAAGAACGTCTCCTCGTCTGCCTTCATCCTGAACTGCATGTAGTATGGCCGCGCCGGGTCGAGCCCCTTGAGGCCGAGTTCCGCGGCGCACTTGATCTTGAGCAGCCGCTCCAGCGCCAGAAACGCATAGCTTCCCAGCCACGGGAAGAGCGCCCACGTGTCGCCCCCGAGGTTGATGAGCGGTTGCGTTGCCGCGCCGGAGAGCTCCGCCGTTCGCCGCGCCTGCATCAGGCGTGCCCGCGCGTTGCCGAGCAGATACGGGTACACCTCGTGCTCGCGCAGCACGCGCCGCATGCGCTCCAAGATATGCGTGTTGATGTCGCCCGCGCAATCGCCAAAATATGCCGGCACGCGCCCCTTCACCTTGGTGCAGTACACAAGCCGCCGCTTCCAATCGACCTCCTCCACGAGCCAGCACGCGCCAGCGATGGCGATGCGCTCGCCGGGCGGCGGTGGATTCACGATCGTGCCGAGCTCCGCGCTCTCGCACCGCACCGTGAACTCCTCGTTTTCCTGGAACACCGCATAGAACTTGAACGAGTTGGTGAGCCGCTCGCCCGCGAGGCCCACGATGAGGCCGCCGCCCTCGGTGGCCTGGATCTGGTCGGTCTCCAGCAGGTGCCTAAGCAGCACGCGGAAATCGTCTGCGCTCACGCGGTGGAAGTAGGAGAGGGTGAGCACGCGCTGGGCGAGTTCTGCCGGCGAGAGCTCGCCCGTGCTTGCGAGCGTGGCCATGGTCTGGTGATAGAGCAGGCTGTAGGGCAGGCGGTCGAGCGCGGGCGGCTCCACCCAGCGCTCCTCGTGGTAGAGCTGAACGAGCGCGATGCCCTGCAGCAGCTTCCAGGGAATGGTTTCAGGCATGGTCGTGCGCGGTTCGGGCTGCTCCTCGCGCATGACGAAGTGCATCTCGGGCGGCAAATCGCGCCGGCCCGTGCGGCCCATGCGCTGCAGGAAGCTCGAGACGGTAAACGGCGCGTCAATCTGAAACGCGCGCTCGAGGCGGCCGATGTCGATGCCGAGCTCCAGCGTCGCGGTGGTCACAGTCGTGTCGAGCCGTTCGTCGTCGCGCATGATGTCCTCGGCGCTCTCGCGGATGCTCGCCGAGAGGTTGCCGTGGTGGATGAGGAACCGGTCAGGTTCGTGGTTGGCTTCGCAGTAGCTGCGGAGCATCGTGCACACGGCCTCGGCTTCCTCGCGCGAGTTGGCGAAGACGAGGCACTTGCGCCCGCGTGTGCGCTCGAAGATGTAACCGATGCCGGGATCGGCGTTTTCCGGCGCGCGGTCGGTGGGTGCGAGGAGCTCAGTTTCTGTGTGCGCACCTTCGGTATCCATGCGAGTCGCTCCCGCTGCCGCCCGTTTATCTTCGGGCGTACTTTGCGCATCTTCGTCTTCAGAAGCGTTCGAATGTGCGTACGAAGCGCTCGAGCGTGCCAAGGCGAGGTCCGACGAAGACGGCTCAACGGAAAGCACCTCGGTCTCAATGGTGCCATCGGCGCGAACGATGCCCGCGCCTGCGCCCTCCGCCGCGCGTTCCGCGGCTTGCGGGCCCGTGATGTAGAAGTGCTCCATCGAGAGCCGCCACACCCGGCGCGGCTCCTCGAAGCGTGGGATGATGCAGCCGCGCCCCGTGCCGCTGGCGAGAAAGGCTCCGGTGCGCTCCGGGTCGCCGATGGTGGCGGAAAGGCCGATGCGCCGGGGATTCACGCCCGCCATGCGAGAGAGCCTCTCGATAAGGCAGAGCGTTTGCCCGCCGCGGTCGCCGCGCAGGAGCGAGTGAACCTCGTCGATGACCACAAATCGCAGGTCATGGAATAGGCGCGGCACGGCCATGTGCTTATGCATGAGAAGCGCCTCGAGCGATTCCGGCGTAATCTGCAAGATGCCGCTCGGATGTTCGAGCAGCTTGCGCTTATGCGAGGCGGCCACATCGCCATGCCAGTGCCAGACGGGAATCTCGGCCTCATCGCACAGGTCGTTCAGGCGGAGGAATTGGTCGTTGATGAGCGCCTTCAGTGGGCCCACGTAGATCGCGCCGATGCTCGTGGGCGGATCTTCCCAGAAGAGCGAGAGGATGGGGAAGAACGCCGCCTCGGTCTTGCCCGATGCAGTTGAGGCCGTGAGCAGCACGTTCTCGTCGGTGTTGAAGATGGCGTCGCCTGCGGCCACCTGGATGGAGCGAAGGTTCTCCCATTGGTGGTCGTAGATGAAATCCTGTACGAACGGTGCGTATCGGTCGAAGATGCTCATAGCCCTCCTTTCGGGCTCGATTGCTGGCGGACGCCCTGCCTCATCCCTTGCGGCTGGGCTTCCCCTTTCGCAACTCATCACAGGCTATATCTTGAACTCTGCGAATTCTGATGCATCACGCTGGCCCGCTGCGGCGGTAACCGAAAGCGAGCTTTGCTGCGCGCCGCCACCTTCGTCTCTGCCTCCGTTTCCGCCAACGCCGTTTAGGATGCTTGCCACAGGCGTGCTGGGGTTTTGGTAGGCGATATCGAGCAGTTCGATGAAGTCACGGATGACCTCGCGGGGTGTAAGGTGCGTGTCCGCCCCCACGCGCCCGAACTCGATTTGCAGGAATTGCACCAGGTCG
This sequence comes from Enorma shizhengliae, assembly GCF_009676995.1. Classification (NCBI taxonomy): domain Bacteria; kingdom Bacillati; phylum Actinomycetota; class Coriobacteriia; order Coriobacteriales; family Coriobacteriaceae; genus Enorma; species Enorma shizhengliae. The sequence continues at coordinate 130,614 of NZ_VTFZ01000006.1, read as the reverse complement.
CTCTCGTTCAGGCGCGCTTCATACCCAAAGTAACCGGCGTGGATCTGTTGCAGCTTTTCGATGAGAACGAGCAGATCTTCATAGGTGAGCGGGTGCAGGTGGATGATGGGCGCCAGCATATCGCGCATGCCCTCCGCGGCGAAGCGGCCTTGCGTGAGCCGGGAACGCAGCGCCTCGTAGCTAAAGACGCCGCGCCTGCGGTCCTCGATGCTCTGTGGCGTCCCTCCCATAATGATGCCCAGGTGATGCGCTTTGCCCTGCAGGGTGTCGTTATACATCGTGAGGATCTTCTCGTAGTTATATTGGCGGGTGACCGAGTTGGGAATCTTGTAGAGGTTCACCAGCTCGTCGATGAGCACGAGCATGCCCTGGTAGCCAGCGCCTTTTAGGAACTGCGCGAAGAGCTTGACGTAGTCGTACCAATCGTCGTCGCCGATGATGATCGAAACTCCAAGCTCTTGCCGTGCTTCCGTTTTGGTGCGGTACTCGCCGCGGAACCACCGGGCAACGTTGCCTTTGAGCTCATCGTTGCCGTCGACAACGGCGCGGTAGTAGAGGGTGAGGAGCCGGGCGAAATCGAAGCCGTGGACCATCTCCTCGAGTGATGCGACCTGCTCGCGGATGCGCGCCTCGACGGCGGCGTTCAGGCGCGCCTCGCCCTCGCTAGCGTCTGCGCCGCCAAGCTCGGCGGACACCGCCATCTGCAAGTTCGAGATCCATCGGTCGAGAATGAGCATGAGCGCGCCGCCCTCGGGCCGGGTCTTGGTGGAGAGGTTGCGCATGAGCTCACGATAGGTGGCGAGGCCTTGGCCTTGGCCGCCCTGGAGCCGTCGCTCGGGCGAAAGGTCGGCATCGGCCACGACGAAGCCTTCGCCCATGGCGTGCGTGCGGATGGTTTGCAAGAGGAAGCTCTTGCCGCTACCGTAGCGGCCCACAAGGAACCGGAAGGAGGCGCCGCCATCGGCGATGAGCGAGAGGTCGGTAAGGAGCGCGCGAATCTCGGCCTCTCGCCCGACTGTGATGTACGGCAGGCCGATGCGCGGCACCACGCCGCCCTTGAGCGAGTTGATGATCACCGCGGCGACGCGCTTGGGCACGCGCGGCGCGGCTTCGGCTGCTTTCACGTTGTCTGTCATGCGAGTACTCCTCTGACGTCGTCCTCGTAGTCCTCAATAACCTGCGGCCCCGTGGAACCGAATTCAATGGCTGTGTCTCCGAGCAGGTCAAACAGCGCCTCATTGATGGCATCGACCAGCATGTCCTCGCTTATTCCCGCATGGTGAACCGCTTCCGTCTTGGCATCTTCGTCTTCGGTGAGAAGTGCCTGCAGGTATGCGGCCTGAGCAGGGGAGAGCGGGCTGTCGCTGGGGCCCTCATTCTGCGGCGGGACATTTCCGGCGGGGGCGGTAGCGGCGGCGAGGACGGCCGAGGGCGCCGGGGCGCCAACGAGTTCAGGCTGCTTAGCCTCGGGGTTTCTTGCGGCAGGCTGTTTCGCCTCGTCGCCAAGCTCGGTCTCGGAGCCCGGCCAGCTCAGGGGCTGAGCATTTTCCTCGGCATGTATCGCGCCGTCTTGAGTCGGCGTCTTTTCAACCGTTTCAACGGCGGTGTTCTGATCGCGCTCCTCGTCCGTTAACAGCGCCTCGCGTGTGACAGCAGCGGCGGATCGGATGCCAGCGAGCTGAGAGAGGTCGATTTCTACCTTGCGCGGCGCATGCGCTTGCTTCCAGGTGAGCCATGCCTCGATCTCGCGGTCGATTGCCTGCTCTAGGTACTTGGGCATTTCCTTGACCTTGAGCGGGTGCGGGTGCTCGAGCGCCTCGCGCACCTTGCGATCGACGCCGCGCATGATGCTGCCCAGCTTGGGGCTCTTGTCACGCGCTCCAAAGACGCGCGTGCACGTCCATAGCCCGTTGCGGCACCGGTAGCGATGGATGCGGTCGAGCTCGATATCTGCGGGTCCGTGCCGCTCGCTTTCAAAGAACACAGCGGAGGCGAACATGGTGTAGGGCATGTCTACCAACTCGCCGAAGAGCGATTCGATGAGCCCGCTCTTCCGGTGCTTGCGATAATACTCGAGCATGCGGACAAAAACGGAACAGGCGATATGCCGCAGGTCGTCGGGGTGGTCGCTGTAGAGGCGCGACAGCCGAATTCGGTAGGAGGAAAGCGCGTCGATAGCTGCGAGCAGCCGATCTTCGCGCTCGGCGTTCGGCGGGAGTGGCAAAGCGGATTGCTTTCCCTTGCGTGCGCGCGTTCGCGCCTGAAGGGCCCTGCGTCCGGGGGCACCGCCGGGTGTAGGCGCAACCCCGGGGTCCACGGTGGGGCTCTCCGGTTCATCTAGGAGCAGGAGCGAGGCATCCGGATCGTATGGCGCACTTGCGTCGACAAGGTCGATGAGCGCGTGGTCAAAGGAGAGGGACCGGCTGTCGTGTAAAAGAGATGGTTCGAGCCCGTGGTAGACCACATAGTCGCGCAACCACACGCGAACGTACCGATCGATTTCGGGGGCAAAGCCCCGGTACGCCTCCCAAAACGTCTTTAGCTGTGTGAAGCCATCGAGCGGGTTGGCCACACCGATGCCATTGATGAGCTCGTATAAGTAGGTGTAGGCAAAAGACAGCGAGGTTTCTTGGATGCTGCCTCTCCGGACTGCCGTGCGCCAGGTGAAGTAGCCACGCAGCTGCCGATCGCTCATATCGGCGTAGGTGGGAAAGTATGCCTTGAACGTGCTGTGATACGGGCAGTCGTCTTCAAAGTCTGCCATGAACGTGCCCTGGCGCCAGAAGAGTTCGGCTTCGGTAATCCAGCGACCATGAGGCTCTCCCTCCTGCCAGCGAGATATGGCGCGCATTTCGCGGTACCGATCTGGCAAGTAGGTTGCCATCTGGCGCCCGGTGGTAAGAATGGGCTCGGCACGGTAGACCGCATCGGAGAAGTGCGAGCTCGTGCGCATCCGCTCGCTTGAGGTGATTCGTTCGATGAGCGCGCGAACATCTTCCGTCTTGTCTCCCATGCTTCACCTCGTTCCGCTTGCCTCACACTGGGGAATGCCTAGTCGTAACCCTACATTTTACTATAGAAACAAACATCTGTTCGAGAAAGAACGCGCCCCCTATTACCAGCACAAAGCGAAGGATGTCATTTCTGGTGCCTGCAGGTTGTTTCGCCTGCTGCCCACCGCTCGTCCCTTCCTGCTATCTGCTGTTTGCAGTGCGGGCCGAGTGCTGCCCGGGGTTTGCGCGCGGCGTTTTCCCTATTGCGATTCCTCAGCTGGCTAATTTTCGTCAATATGCGTTCTGGGGGTGCGAGAACGGATGCCTTGCTTTTACTGAGCTGACCATGGAAACGAGAAAAACGCAGGTAAGCGCTGAGTGATGGACCTGCGAGAACGACTCGCGTGGCAGAAGGGCGACAAAACCGTCTCACAGAGCCCGCAAAAAGACGAAAAATAGCCATTTTTAGCCGTTGGGGGCTGCGGGCGATTTCTTGGACCGGCCTAGACGGCCAGCCCGGCTCGCTCCCCGTGCTCCTGGTATGAAACGCGATGCAGAACTACACGAATGCCAGCACGACCGCGAACACCACGGCTGGAAGCATGTTGGCCGTCTTGAACGTTTTCTCCCAGATGAGGTTCACGCCCACGCAGAAGATGAGAATCGAGCCCACGAGCGAGAGGTTTGCGAGGGCCTCGGCAGTCATGAGGGGCTGGATGAGCCGAGCGAGCAAGGTGATGGATCCCTGGAACACGCCCACGGGCAGAGCGGAAAAGATGCATCCGCGACCCATCGATGCGGTCATGACGCAAACGATGAGCGCGTCGAGTGCGCCTTTGAGCGCGAGGGTGGACCAATCACCGGTAAGGCCGTCTTGAATGGATCCAACGATGGCCATCGCCCCGATGCATACGGTGAGCGAGGCGGTTACGAAGGCGTTCACGAACGCGGGGTCTCCGGCGTTGCCCGTGCGCTCTTTGAGCCAAATTCCGAGGCGCTCGAATTTACCGTCGAGGTCGACGAGCTCTCCAACGAGCGCGCCCGCTGCAAACGAGGCAACGATCAGCATGGAGCCGCCGCTCACGAGTGCGCCGTCCTTGCCAAGCGAAAGCATACCGGCGAGCGCGCCCGAGAGCCCCACGAAGAGCACGCTCAGCCCTGTGGCCTTCATGAGGGTTTCCTGTACGTGCGGGGTGAAAAGCCTGCCGCCAACGGTGCCCACCAAACCTCCGGCAAGAATCAAAGCCACGTTGATGATTGTGCCCAGTCCGATCACGCCGTCCCCGCCTTCCTGCATGGTGCAGTCCGTTCCGCAGAGCAGCAAGGCGAATGAAGCCGATACATGGAGTGTCCCTGTGGAGCGGATAGTATGGTTGCGGAAGATAATGTAGCTGCCCTTGGGCTCACGCGCAAGCTCGGGCCATGCGGCTTCGTCATGCGTCACCCCGTCCCGGCGCGCGGCCGAGACGGGGTGTTCTACAGGCGATGGTCCGCGGGACGTGGCGGGGCCTGGTTTAGCGTCGACCGGGTGCGTTGCGGTGGCGCAAGATCCACCAGCCGGTTCCCGCTGCGAGCGCAATGGCTGCAAAGACCCCGGCGGCGGAGACGGCTCCCGTTCGGGCGAGCGGCGTGGGGCCGGGGGAGTCGGCGGGCGGGGTGTCATCCTGGGAGGGGGCCTCGACGGGCGCCTGCTCGACATGGTCGGAATCGTGGTCCTCGAGGCCCTCGTCTTCGGTGGTGTTGCCGCCGTTCCGGTAGAGGTCGACGCGTGCGCTGTTCACGAGCTCCGTGTCTTCGCGGTACCTATCGGTCACCTTCATGTGGAGCACGAGCGGGGCTCGTTCCGCACCTTCAAGTTCATCTCCCTCGTGGGCTGGCGCGACGTTATCGACGTCGTCGCGCTCGTGCTTGAGGTCGTCGCGTTCCCATTCGTCGGTGCGCGAGGAGAAGTCCTCCTCAACGCGGCCGTACTCGAGGCGCACGGAAATCACCCTCTCGCCCTCCTCGAGGTCGAGGTCGGCCACGCTGAGCTCGGTTGCTTCGGTAGCGCTTACGTTCTGAGCCCACAGGCGCCAACCGGTGTAATCGATGGCTCGACTGTCGTCGCCAAGGGCTTCCTCGGTCGTCTCATGATCAAGCCAGGGGTTGGCGTGTCCGTCGGAGCGTGTGGCGTTGGCGCCGCTCGGGTCGACGTAATCAGCTGGCGTGGTGCTCGTGCGGTACCAGACGTTGAGCAGGCCGTCGTAGTCTTCGCCCGCGACAGGCGTCACGATGCCCGTGAGCTCGGCGAGGCCGTCCGATGCGGCGGAGATCTCGTCCGTCACGGTGAACTCGTCGACCCACGTGCTGCTCTCGTTCCGGAAGTCGACGGAATAGTCGTACGAGCCGTCGTCGGATTCGGAGACCTCGGCACGCGCGGCGTTCGTGTCGGCATCGGTGTGGGGATGGGTGGGGTCGGCGACCTCCTGGCGCTTATCGATGGAGCCCTCGACGGCGATGGGTTCGTCGTACATGACCACGCGCTGTACCTTGCCGGTGGACTCCACGGTGAAGTCGACCGCGGTCGCCTCATCGTAGTCATGCGGAGTCATGAGCTCCACGAGCTTGTAGTCACCGGGCTCGAGCGCGTCGATGCGATGGTCGGTGCCATCGGAGGTCCAGCTTTCCACAACACCCCCGTCGGGGCAGATTACGGCCAGCTTGGCTCCCGCTACCTCGTCTTCGTTGGTGATATCGCGTTTGGAGAGGTCGATCTTGGTGTAGTCGTCCTCGACCTCGAACGGGAAGCTCTCGAGCCCCTCGGTGAGACCGTCGTCGGCCACGGCGAAGTAACGCACACCTTCGTCCACGAGGAAACCGTCCGGGGCGTCCGTCTCCTCGAGGCGGTAGCTGCCGGGCGAAAGGTGGCGGATGGCGGCGGTTCCGTCATCGTCCGTCACGACCTCGATGTGCTCCTCGCCTGGTTTGAGCAGATGGCTCGCAATGGTAAGCTTGCCGTCCGCATAGGAGCCGAAGAAGGTCTTTCCGGCGGTAAGCTCGACCCTGCCGGCGCCTTCGCCGTCGATCTCGAGTTCGTATGCGCCGGCGGGGACGTCGGTGGCGATGAGTGCTCCGGCTCCCTCGTCGAGCCTGAGCTCGTAGCTTTCCCTCTCGATCCGGCCGCGCGAGATATCGAGCCCGCCGAAGATGAGGAAGGGTTCGGACCAGGAGACCTTGACGGTCTCGCCGGCCTCCACCTCGAGTTCGGCTTCCTCGCCCATGTCAATCGCTTCGCCATCGGCGTCCGCGAGGGCGATCTCGTAGGCGCCGGGGTCCACGGCGATGGAGCCCTCGACGTCGGCGGAGTAGCTGTCGCGGGAGACGGTCAGCCTGTATCCTTCGGGCACATCTGCCTCGATCGCGGCGTTGTCCACGGCCTCGGTGAGCGTCGCTGTGCCCTCGCCCTCTGTGCGCACGGCGGCCGTCGCCATGCCGTCATCGGGCTCGACATCGATCTCCTGGCCGGCCTCCCATGCCTGGAACGTGGCGCCGGCGAGCGGGTGGTCGGTCCTCATGATGTCCTTGTCGATCGTGACCTCGGTGTAGGTGTCGGCCACCTCGACCTCGACCTCCACGAGCGCCGTATCGTCGTCGGCGTAGGAGAGCGTGAACTCGTGCGGCGTGGCGTCGAGCACGTGGCCCTTAGGGGCCTTGGTCTCGATAAACGCGTAGGTGGCGGAGGCGTCGCCCAGGTAGAGCTCATCGGTGGTCGCGGTGCCGTCCTCGCCGGTGGTCACGTGGTCGACGACCTCGCCGGCCTTGGCGCGCACGGTGCCGTCGGGGCTCATGACGTCCTCCATGGCGACGACGTCGAACTCCGCGCCCGTGAGCTCGCCCGCGCAGCCCTCGTCATGCACGTGGCCCTCATCGGAGCCGTCCGGGGCGCTGCAGCGCTTGGTCACGGTGGCGCGGCCCTTCGCCTGCGCGTCCGAATAGACGACGGCCGCGGTAGGGACCGCATCCTCATGGGCGCCGGACACGGTGAGCGCGACGTCCTCGCCGCCCGTGAGGTACGGAGGCGCCGCCGCGACCTCGCGCACGGAGTACTCGCCCGGCTCGAGGGTCTCCGGCAGCGTCACGCAGCCGCTCTCGTCGGTGGTGAACTCGGTGAGCTCGACGGGGTTGGGGTAGCTGTCCGTCATGGAGACGGGGTCGCCCTTCGCATCGAGGATCTGGAAGGTGAAGCCGGCGAGCGGCGCGGCCTGCCCGGTCTCGGCGTCCTGCTTCACGATCTGGATGCGGGTGCTGATCGCCTGGTCGTTCAGGATGTAGCGCAGCTTCGCGCCGTCCGCCATCTGCTCGGCGGAGATGGTCCAGTCGCCCACCTTGTCGAAGCCGTCGGGCACCGTATCGTCGACCTCGCGAACGGTGTAGCCGGCCGCATCGTAGGGCAGGGCGCCGGAGACGCCCTCGGGATGCTCGCCCTTGCCGAACCACAGCCCGTCCGTCTCGGCGAAGCCGTCCTCGCCGGTGGTGATCGAGCCCACCGCCTTGCCGGTGGTGTTGGAGACGATCTCGAATCGGACGCCGGCAGCCGGCTCCTCATGCCCGTCGCCCTCGTCCCAGGATTCATCAACGCCCTTGAACTTGGCGACCTCGATGTCGAACGCGATCACGTTCTCCTTGAAGTCGTCCTCGGGTTCGAGCTCAACGATGCCAGATGCGGTCATCTGCTCTGAGCTCACGGTATACGTGTGAACGGTCGAATCGAGCTTGTACCCGGTTGGCGCTTTGGTTTCCACGACCGTGCAGGTGCCGAACGGGATGTCTTGGAAGACGACCAGCCCGTCCTCGTTCGTCACCGCGGTCTGGACGCGGCCGTTCGCATCGGTCAGCCGGTACTCGGCTCCTTCGAGCGTAGCCCCGGGCTGCGCCGCGTCGAGCGTTGCGGAATCCTTCTTCTGGATAGTGAGCCGGACTGCACCCGGGCTATCCGTAAGCTCCTCGCTAGAATCGCTGCTTCCGGTGGTGAAGTAGTGGCGCTCGGTGCTGAGTTTGAACCCCTGCGGCGCTTTGGTCTCAACGGCGTAGTAGCGCTTGTCCTGCTGCAGCTGATAGCTCGCATGACCGCTCCCATCTGTCGTGATGCTGGCTAGTTTCTGGTCGGTCGAGGCATCGTAGATGTCGTAGGTTGCACCAGCATACGCGTACTCGTCGTTGCCGGCGGTGAATTCGGCATCGGCGGAGACCTTGGTGAAGGTGATGCGCACGTCCGGCTTGACGGGGATGATGACGAAGATGTTCTGCGCGGACCCGTCTGTCAGGTTCCGCCGCAGCCAGAGCGCGTCGTCCCACCAGCCGGATTGGCCGGCATGCGCGCGAGCGTCCGACACGAGGCGCTGGATCTTTGCGAGCTCCGCGGCGTTGGCGACGCGGCCGGTCGTGCTCCCGTCGTTGGTGGAGCGGTAGATGTTCGTGTAGGTGCCGCCGTTGTACATGAGGGACTCACCCTCCACGGAGGCGCCCATGAGGAGGTGTTTGGTCACCTCCCATGCGGCGACGAGCTGGTCGCTTCGTCCGGAGAAGCCGTATGTCGCCTGGCCGAGTGCTGAGGTGGGCGCGTAGGCGGCGGCGTAGGCCATCGCGTGCGGATCGAAGCTCGAGGAGCCCGTGACCCACGGGGCGGATGCGACGGGGCCTGAGTCGTGGGTGTCGTCGTAGGTGAACTGGCTCACCGGCACGGCGGGACCGTAGACATCGCCGGTGTCGGGGGTGCCGTGGAACGGCTCTCCACAGACGACCCATGTGCCGTCGGATAGATACCAGTTCGAGATGGGGGAGCGGTTGCTCGCTCCGATATCGCGGCGGGTGACGGTCACGTTCTGGTTGAACGAGGCCGGGATGTCCGCGAGTGCTTGCGCCGTCGACGGTGCGAGTGCCGCGACAACGGACAGCGCGACGAGGGCCACGGCGATTAAAACGGCGGCAACCCCGTTCCAGCCGCCTCCCGCAGAGGTCGCAATTCGTCTTATCAGCTGCATTGCGATGCGCGGGCCTCCTCGCTTTAAGCCTCCTCGGCGCTTGCTGCTGTGCATGGATTCCTCCTATCGGTCTGTCGTTTCTCCCTAGCGGCTTCTTTCTGGAATCGTTGCGCTTGGGGCCGCTCCGCTCGGGATTCTTTTCGCCTCGGGCTGTTTCGCCTTGGGCCGTTTCTCCCTAGGCCGTTTCGCTTTGGCGCTTTTGCGCGCCTATACCGCCACGCGGGCGGTCGCCGACCCTTGGGTGAGGTCGAGCCCTGTATTGATGAGGTCCAGCAGCTGCTTGCGCTCGCGTTTGGATGCTATGCGCGGCATGGAGGTCGACGTTCCCGCTGGCTGGTCGTGTGTATCGGATGCGGCGTGCGCGCCAGGCTTGTTCGCCGCCATGCGCGCGATTCGCTTGACGGTGCGATCGCGTGCCGCCGGACTCCGCAGGTCGGCGCGGGTGATGGGCACGATGGTGAAATCCGGAAAGGCGCTGAGGTCTGCGGGTAGGCTCGTTGGGTCGTCCACGATTTCAACGGCGATTTTCGCTGAGGGTAGATACACTGCCATGGCTCCTCCAATCACGCCGCCCGGCCGGTCCGGGCTCGCTGGCATGAACGCTAGGAGGTGGAACTGAACGATGTCCCAATGAATCTAAACAAAGTCTGAACCGCGCAGCTCAGAGGGGATGAAAATCGAAGTATGGAGGTTTTGCGCACGGCGGCCGCGCGCGTGTCGCGCCTCATGTTACTAATGAGCGACGCGGGCGAGGTCCGGCCATGCGGCAGCGCCGGTCCCGATACAATTTCTAGCACGTGTCTCTATGCGTTCGCAGCGGCCGCTGCGAACGTGTTTGCCAGCCAGCATCGAGAAAGGGGGCGGGCCGTGGCTGCAACCTCGTTTGGTCCGACACCCACCATTCCGGCCATCGTCAAGTTCTCGAGCGAATACGACGAGTATCGCGGCGATGAGTCGCGGAGTAGGGGGACGGCCGAGTCCCTATCGTTCCCACGGACCGAGGACGAGGTCCGCTCCATCGTACGCTCGCTCAGCGCGGCGCGTACGCCCATCACGGTGCAGGGCGCGCGCACGGGCCTTGCAGCGGGCGCCGTACCCCAAGGCGGGCATGTGCTCAACCTCTCGCATATGAACCGCCCGCTCGGCTTGCGCGAGGAGGACGGGCTCTTCTACCTGCGCGTTCAACCTGGTCTTGTTCTTTCCGAACTTCGGAAGTACCTTGCAGCAAAGGCGTTTCCTACCGAGGGCTGGGACGAGGCGTCGCTTACCGCCGCGCGGCGTCTTGCCGAGGCTCCGGAGCAGATGTTCCCCACCGATCCCACTGAGACCTCTGCTTGCCTGGGCGGTATGGCCGCATGCAACGCCTCGGGTGCACGGAGCTTTCGTTACGGCGCCATGCGCGGCCACGTGACGGCGCTGCGGCTCGTGCTCGCAAATGGCGACGTGATTGCGTTGCGCCGGGACGAGGTACGCGCTTGCGGCCGGCATCTCAAGCTCAAGACCGAGGGCGGCTCTACCATCGAAGCGGACCTCCCCACCTATCAGATGCCGCACGCCAAAAACGCCTCCGGCTACTATGTTGAGGACGACATGGACGCCCTTGACCTTATCATCGGCTCGGACGGCACCCTTGGCATCATCACTGAGCTCGAGCTCGCCCTCATGCCGGCGCCTGCGGTGGTTTGGGCGGCGAGTTGCTTCTTTGCGACCGAGGACCAGGCGGTCGAGGCAACCATAGCTGCCCGCGCAGACCTCAAGCATGCGGCGGCGCTCGAGTACTTCGACCCAGCCGCCCTTGACGTGCTGCGCTGCGCCCGTGCCCAGGGCTCGGCCTTCGCGGCGCTCCCGTTGCTTCCCGAGCGCTTCGGCTGCTGCCTTTATGTGGAGCTCCAAGCACCTGCGGAAGATGAGGCCATGGCGGACCTCGAGCGTCTCGGCGCCATCGTGCGCGCGGCGGGCGGCAGCGAGAGGGACTCTTGGGTGGCCCGCACCTCCGTTGACCGCGAGACGCTCCGGTTCTTCCGCCATGCCGTTCCCGAGAGCGTGAACATGCTCATCGACGAGCGCCGCCGAGAAGAGCCTTCTATCACCAAGCTCGGCAGCGACATGTCCGTTCCCGACGACCGTCTGCGCGATGTCATCGTCCTCTACCGCTCGACGCTTGCCGAGGAGGGGCTCGAGTCGGCCGCATGGGGGCATATCGGCAACAACCACCTGCATGTAAATGTTCTGCCGCGCAATGCCGAGGAATATGCAAGGGGCAAGGCGCTCTTTGCGCGCTGGGCCCAAGATGTCACGGCTATGGGCGGCGCGGTCTCGGCCGAGCACGGCGTGGGCAAGCTCAAGCGCGATTTCCTCACGACCATGTACGGCTCAGAGCATGTGCGCGAGATGGCGCGTCTCAAGCTTGCATTCGACCCGGCGTGCCAGCTGGGGCGTGGCAACCTGTTCGATGCGGCGCTGCTCGACGAGGTCCGCAGGGAGGGTGCGGCGGTGCCCGAGGGCGCCAGTGCCGCAGATGCCGGGCTTGATGTTGAAGATGCCGGGCTTGATGCTTCGGGCGCCGGGCCGGATGCCGCAGACGCCGGACCGGATGCCGCAGACGCCGGCCCCGATGCTTCGAGCGCCGACCTCGATGCTGCCGCCAGCCCCGATGCCGCACCTGTTCCGCCGACGGCTGCACCGGCAGATGCGTTATCCAAAGCGATGAACACCGGGGAGGTGTCCTGATGCATATCGTGGTCTGTGTGAAGGCGGTTCCGAGCTCGACCGAGGTCAAGATGGATCCCGTCACTCATACCATCGTGCGCGACGGCCGCGAGTCGGTGGTGAACCCCTTCGATGCCGCCGCGCTCGAGGTGGCGCTGGCTATCAAGGATGAGCGTGCTGCTGCGGGTGAGGGCTGTAGGGTGAGCGTGCTCTCCATGGGCATTCCAGCTACGGAGGCACTTTTGCGCGACGGTATCGCTCGCGGCGCAAGCGATGCGCTCCTTCTTTCTGATCGCGCGTTTGCCGGTGCAGATACGCTTGCCACGAGTTATGCCCTGTCATGCGGTATACGCGAGCTTGGCTCGGCGGGCATGGGCGACGCCGCCGCGTCCGGCGCTTCGGAGCAACGAGCGGCCGCACCAGGATCCGCCGCACCCGGCACCCCGGAGGGCAGAGCGGCCGCACCAGGATCCGCCGCACCCGGTGCTCCGGAGCACGGAGAATCCGCCCCCGGTTCCTCTCTTCCAGATCTCATCCTCTGCGGCAAGATGGCGGTCGATGGCGACACGGCGCAGATCGGGCCGGAACTCGCAGGGCTTTTCGATATGCCCTGCGTCACGGATGTGCGCGAGCTGGTCGCGATTGAGCGGGGCCGCGTTACCGTGCGCCATGCGACCGATGCGGGCATCGAGCTCGTCGAGGTTCCGCTGCCGGCGGTGCTTACCGTGGCCAAAGACATCGCGCAGCCTCGCATGCCGAGCATCGCGGGCGTACGCGCGGCCGCGGGTGTGCCCGTGGCGGTGCTCAGTGCAGCGTGCGTGCAGGCCGACCCCGCGCGATCGGGCCTTGCCGGTTCTCCGACGCAGGTCGTGCGGTCGTTTGTGCCCGAGCGCTCTGACACGTGCGAGGTCTTGGAGGGAAGCGTGCCCCAGCAGGCGGCGCGCATCATCGCGTTAGCTGAGGAGGCGGGGCTATGAGCGGGCTTATGGTGGATGCCGCGCGCTGCGTGGGTTGCAAGCGCTGCGAGCGCGCGTGCGCGTTCGGCGGGATCGTGGTCGAGGGCCGCCTGGCACGCCCGACCGACGCCTGTACGCTCTGCGGCGGGTGCGTGGAGGCGTGTCCGGTAGATGCGATTGCGATTGAGCGCGACGAGGCTGGCGAGGGGCCTGGGCGCGACCTCTCCGTCTATCGTGACATCTGGGTGATTGCCCAGGTTGATGCGGAGGGCGCGCTGCTGCCGGTGGTCTTCGAACTGGTCGGCAAGGCGCTCGAGCTCGCCGAAGCGCGCGGCTGCCAGGTGGTGGCGGTGCTTGGCGAGGCGGGACGAGCTCCTCGCCAGGCGGAGCGTCTTGCCGCGACCGGTGTTGCCGAGGTGATCCACGCCGTGGATGAGCGCCTCGCGCATGCAGACGCCGAGGTGTTCGCGCAATGGATATGCGCGCTTGCCGAAGAGCGCCGCCCCGAAACGATGCTGTTTGGAGCGACGGCGTTCGGCCGCGAGCTTGCCCCGCGCGTGGCGGTGCGCCTGCAGACGGGCCTTACCGCCGATTGCACCGCGCTCGACATCGACCCCAAGACCGGCGCTCTGTTGCAAACGCGCCCTGCGTTCGGTGGCAACCTCATGGCTACGATCGAGTGCCCCGCGCATCGTCCTCAGATGGCGACGGTGCGGCCGGGCGTATTTGCGGCGCCTGAGTGCGTGACGGCTGGGGCGGGTGCAGGCGCTGATCTTGCGGCGGGCATCATCACCCAAGCTCCTTTGGCTCACGAGGTTGCGCCGCGCGTTGCCGTGCTTGGCATCGAGCCTGTTACCGGCGGGTCGATCGCGCAGGCAGAGCGGCTCGTGGTCGTGGGCAGGGGCATCGGGTCCAAGAAGAATCTCCCGCTCATGGAGCGCCTGGCAGAGCTGCTCCATGCTGAGCTCGGTTGCACGCGTCCGCTCGTGGAGGCCGGCTGGCTCGACTATGCCCACCAGGTAGGTCAAACGGGTGCGGCCGTCGCGCCGAAGCTCTTGGTGAGCATTGGCGTCTCGGGTGCTATTCAACATCTGGCGGGAATCGGCGGCGCCGAGACGGTTATTGCCATCAACGAAGATGCTGCAGCGCCCATCTTCGGCGTGGCAGACTATGCGGTCGTGGGCGATGCCGTCAAGGTCGTGACCGAGCTCATCGCCCAGCTCGAAGCACGCAAGTGAGATGCGGAGCTGGGCGGCCACGACGGTCGCGTTGCTTGGCTTGGTTACACGAACACGAGGTTCACGAGCGCCATATAGAGCGCGGTGCTTGCAAAGATGGCGACGAGCATGTTCTTCCGCCAAAGGTAGAGCCCGCCGGCAGCGAGAATACCGAGCGCTTCGGGTATGCCATGTGTGCTGGTGAGCACGTTCACGCTGCGTAGGCAGTAAACCACGAGCAGGCCGAAAATCGCTCCAGGAAGCGCATTGCCCAGGTAGCGGATGTAGCGCGGCGCTGGACGGTCTGCGGGGAATGCGAAGAACGGCAGGGCGCGGGTGAGCACCGTTGCAGCCGCGGCAGCGAGGATCGTAAGGATGATCTGCGTGGTCGTCATCGCGCATCGCCCCCATGGTGCGCACCTGCGGCATCCGGCGTAGAGGCCACGGGCCCGTTCTCGCAGGTATCCGATGCAGAAGCCACGAACCCGCTCTCGCACGCATCGTAGACCGGTTCGAGGCGGCTCCGCAGAACCGTTATCGCGGCAAGGATGAGCGCGAGCGCGGGGATCATGAATCCGTCAGGCCCAAAGAGCGCGAGTGCGACGAGCGAGGCCAGAATGCCCACCACGGCGCTCGCATGGCTTGGATCTTTGGTCCATTGGTCGAGGAAGATCACCACGAACAGTGCCGTCATGGCGAAGTCGACGCCCGCCACGTTAAGTGCTGCCACGCGGCCCAGCACGCCGCCGAGCGTGCAGCCAACCACCCAGTACAGCTGGTTGAGCAGGCTCACGAAAAACATGAACCATCCTTCGTCCACGCCGGCCGGCGGGCGCGTCGAATAGTTGATGGAGAACGTTTCATCGCATTGCGCGAAGATGAGGTACGGGCGTTTACGCCCGAGGCCACGGAACCGCTCGAGCATCGAGAGCCCGTAGAACAGGTGCCGCGCGTTAACGATGAAGACGGTGACGAACACCTGAAGCGGCGCGAACGGCCCCACGAGCATCGAGGCTACGACGAACTCGGCAGAGCCCGCGAAGATAAGGCAGGCCATGAGCGTGGGCGTCCACCACGGTAGCCCGAGCGAGACGCTATAGACGCCGCAGGTGATACCGAGGAAGACGAAGCCGGCGAGGATGGGAAGCGTCGGTGGGATGGCGGCGCGAAGCGCAGACGAGATGGCATGAGGCTTATCGGCGTGCGTCGCGCCGCTTGATGGTGCTGGGTGCAGTGGTTGATGGGGCACGGGGCGTTGCTCGCGTTTCTATTCAGTGCATGGTCAATGTCCCGTATCGTACACCATTTATTACAGGGAGATACTGAATGAAGGGCCGCAGGGCAATCTGCTGTGACGAGCTATGCGCGGGCCAAGATTGCCGGGAGAGCGCGTTGCGTATGGCTCTATCCATTGAATCGTTCAGCGATTCGAGCAGTGCCATGGCTTTAACCCTATTGATATCGTCCATCATGCATCTCCCTTACTAACTGCGGGGAATTCGCAGGAATTGCCCCCTTCGTTTATCGGGGATAGCGGAAGCGAGGATGGCGTTCGCTGTATCGTCAAAATCGGTGTTCGCATTGACGCAGAAGGCTATGCTCCGTAAGTTGTTCGCAGCATCGCGTGCTGCAGACACAATAATCCGGGGTCTTGGTCAAAAACACCGTTTCGGTGGTACTTTCAAACATAAGAGGCGCCCTTTTTTACCTGTGGGCAGGCCTTTACGCGTTCAAAATTCGCTCACATCGACGAAATCAACGGAACGAGATGGCCTTTCAGCTTTCATGCGGCTGCGCAATCGCTCTATTTTGGTGCGCGGCATACCACCGAAACGATATTTTTGACCAAACGTACGAAAAGTTAGCGCATTGGAGGCGCGGAAAGTTTAGAACACCGCTGCCACGCGGGCGGGGAGGCCGGTGGCGCCTTCGATGTGCGGCCAGCTCACAAACACGATGGCACCCGTCGCGGGCACCTTGTCGAGGTTCGCCATGACTTCTACCTGCAGGTGGTCATGGTCGAGCACGTAGCGCTCGCAGGCAAGATCGTCGGCTTCCGCCGCCAGGAACGAGGCATCCGTGTCGAAGGTCTCATGCCCGTTCATCTGGATATCTCGTTCCTCATAGAGGAAGCGGAGCGCCTCCATCGACCAGCCGGGGCAGTGCTCGCCTCCGTCCTCGTCGAAGTTGTTGAGCGCGTCGTTATCGGGCCAGCGCTGGTACCAGTCAGTGCGTAGCGCCACGAAGGCGCCGGCGGGAATTCGCCCATGCTCAGCTTCCCATGCTTCGATGTCTGCCACGGCTACGGCGGTGTCGGGCCCCTCGGCGGCGACCTTGCCGGTGAGGTCGATCACGCAGAGCGGCATGGCCATCTGCTCCACGCCGTAGGCCTCAGAGCCAACCTTGCCCGGCGTGAAGTGGTTCGGAAAGTCCACGTGCGTGCCGAACTGCCCGGGGAACTTGTAGGTGTGAATGCGGCAAGAGAGCATCTCTTCGTCGTAGTCGAAGACGGTCTTGCACAGTTCCACGGAGCCCTCAGGGATGCCCGCCCAGTACGGGCTGTCGTTCGTAAGCGGGTGAGTGAGGTCTACCCAGGTTCCTTGTTGCAGCTTCTTGAGTTCTGGCCAAAGGCTCATCTTGGTCTCCTTTCGACAGGGCGGGTGAGGGCTATGCGCGCACGGCGTGTCGCATGCGGGGCGCTGCACCGCAAGCGCATGCGATGCAGCCGCGCATTTCCTCCATAGTACCTGTCATCGGCGCGTGAATACGCCGGTCCAGCCAAGTTCGAGGCTCGAGTCGGAAGGTTTTAACGAAGGAGCCGAGTTGACTCAGGTTTTGGACAACAAAACACCGGTTGGCATTTGTGCGAAACAGCGGTTTACTCGGCGATGTTTGAAAAGCCTTCCGACTCGTGCCTCGAGTTGTCAAAGAGCTGGAGCATGCCGGAGCCCATCAGGCGGGTTCGAGCATATACCCGTTATTGGATGCCCGGAATGGAGGGGATCGTCGCGAATCCGCGCTCGAGCTCCTCGTCGGTGGGGATGTGGTCCTCCAGCTCGCCGCGGTTGAACTTGTCGTAGGCGACCATGTCGAAGTACCCGGTTCCGGTGAGCCCGAAGAGGATCGTCTTCGCCTCGCCGGTCTCGCGGCACCGCTCCGCCTCGCGCATGGCCACAAGGATTGCATGCGCGCTTTCGGGCGCGGGCAGGATGGTTTCTAGCTTTGCGAAGCGCTCTGCCGCCGCGAAGACGTCGGTTTGGCGAACGGCGACAGCATCCAGGTAGCCGTCGTGCTTGAGCTTGGAGACGATGGGGCTCATGCCATGGTAGCGCAGGCCGCCTGCGTGGTCGGGGTTTGGAATGAAGCCGTTGCCGAGCGTGTACATCTTGCAGAGCGGGCAGGTCTGGCCCGTGTCGGCGAAGTCGTAGGCATAGCGGCCACGGGTGAGCGACGGGCAGCTCGCGGGCTCTACCGCGATGAAGCGCGTGGCCGGCCGTGCGCCTGTAAGCTTGTCGCGCATGAACGGGGCGATGAGCCCACCCAAGTTCGAGCCGCCGCCTGCGCACCCGATGACCACATCGGGGTATTCGCCCAGCTCGCGAAGGGCCTCGTAACTTTCTAGACCGATGATGCTCTGATGCAGCACCACTTGGTTGAGGACGCTGCCCAGCTGGTAACGCCCGCGGTTCTCGGGCACATGCAGCGCGCGCTCCACCGCCTCCGAGATCGCGGTGCCAAGCGAGCCAGACGAGCCCGGATCTTGGGCGAGGATGCGCCGGCCGACCTCGGTAGTGTCGGAGGGAGAGGGTGTTACCCGCGCGTCGAAGGTCTCCATGATGTTGCGACGGAACGGTTTCTGCTCGTAGGAGCATTTCACCATGAAGATATCGAGGTCGAGCCCATAGTGAGCAGCTGCCTCAGCCAGTGCCGTGCCCCACTGCCCGGCGCCCGTCTCGGTCGTGATATTGGTAATGCCCTGGGCATAGGCGTAGTAAGCTTGGGCGATGGCGGAGTTGAGCTTGTGAGAACCGCTCGTGTTGTTGCCTTCGAATTTATAGAAAATCTTGGCTGGCGTATCGAGCGCGCGCTCAAGGTTGTAGGCGCGACAGAGCGGGCTCGGCCGGTAGACCTTGTACATCTCTAGGACGGGTTCGGGGATGTCGAAGTACGGGGTGTCGTCGTCGAGCTCTTGGTCGATGAGTGCGTCGGCGAAAACGGGCGCGATATCTGGCTTGGTGGCGACAGCGCCGTTCGGCAGGCGCATGGGTTCGGGCTTTTCGGGCATATCGGCACGCAGGTTGTACCAGGCTTTGGGAATCTGGTCTTCGGTGAGGTAGAGACGGTAGGGATCGTGCTTGGATGCGGTCATGATGTGTCCTTTCTCATCCGGGAGCGCTGCCCGCCGGCAGTCGCTCCAAGCTCAGAATGCTCCCACGTGCGCTGCGGCGATCGAAGAGGCTTGCTTTTCGCCCCGGCGCACGTTGCCCGTTGCGCGCTATCAGGTGACATGCGTCGTTCGCCGGCAAAAAAGAAGGCCCCCGGATTACCGGAGGCCTTCCATGGTGTAGCGCGTTGGTAGGGGAGCCTGCTAATCCGAGAGAGACGGTATGCGCTTGTTCCACCACCAGGCAGCGGCCTGCTGCATCAGGTGCAGCGTATCGGCGTTGTTGACGATGGCGGTCATAGCGGAGCCTTTCTGTAGTCTCCATCGGATTGCGGACACTTTATCACGGTAAAGCTGCGATGCAGCCGGCAGCCAGAAATGTTTCTCGAGCGTTTCCACTATCGATTGGCTCAGCGAGGAAACGCGAAAGCCCGTCAGGTAAGACTTGGATGCAGCTATTGGGCACTCCACGGCGTGTGCCCTGAGTGCAACCGCGATAGCTCATGAGTTATTAGCCCTCTGAGCTGGGCATTCTCTTGCTTCCTATCTGCCTATACTCGTTCGCTACGCCCTGGAGTGCCCAAAAGTTGCATTCAGCGACGTCCGGGTGCCTCAACGACCCAAATGCCCGGCGGTTAGCTGAGCCGCTCGTCGATCCAAGCGCGCAGATGCCCGTCCATGCGGCCGATGAGTGCGCGAGTGGCACGGTTGGTGTACGGGCGCGCTATGCCAAAAGGCGTGCTCAGCAGCTCGAACAGATACCCTTGGTCGATCATGACCTCGAGGCTTGAGGGGTAGACCAGTTCAAAAGCAAAGCAGGCGAGCCCCACCACGTGGTCCACGGCGGTCGATTGGTCGCTATAGCGGACGGTCTGGTGCGCAAAGAACGCATCCTCGGCAGCGGGCGAAATGTCGCCTGCGAGCAGCTCGTCTTCGGTTGCTCCCACGACGGTCTCGACGGTATCAGTGCACGAAACGCGCAGGATATCGATTTTGTCGGCATCGCGCACAAGATTGCAGAGCGCGCGCGAACGAAGGTCGAGGTCGTCGGGAAGGCGAAAATCGCTGTGGTGGCCTACTGCTGCGCGGATGATCTCGTCGGCTGAGGGATCTTCGATAAAAGCGCGAACGGTGCCAGCGGTGCGCACGTGGGCCGAGAACTCATCATCATGGGAGAGGGCTTCCGGCAGTGTGGCGTTCGCGCGGGCGAGCGAGCCGTCAAGCAGGTGCCGCCCGCCCTCGAAAAGCACGTCAACGCCGATAGCAGCATGGCTGGCGGACATGCTGTCTTTGAAGGTGCCCCAACGGCGAAGCTGCTCGAATCGGCCGATGTCGTGCAGGAGTCCGCAGAGCCAGGCGAGGTCCGTGCCCGCCTGAGTGAGGCCCGACGCGCGAGCGATGCGGTCGCAAAGGTCGGCGACACGATAGGTGTGCTCCGCTTTGAGCGCGATGCGCGGATTCTCCCGGTCGTAGGGGGCGAGGTACGCTTCGAACGCCGTTCGCGCCCGCTCACGGTCGATGGAGACCGTATCTTCTGCAACTGCTGTTGTCGTATCCATGCCAACCACCTTTCAAGCGCCTCAAACATGATAGCCCGTTCTGCCGAACTACAACGGTGAGGTCACTGCCGGTCACGTGCAGCATTGCAATGAGCTAGCCGCGGTTCCCTTTCAGATTGCTCGGTCAGGGTAAAAGTGGGTCTCGCAAGCATTCCTCTTGCGCAGTTTCGTAGAAAGGCCCAGCAGTGCTGGGCCTTTCGAGAATGCTTGAGCAAGGAGGAACGAACGCAGGGGCCGCCGGGATCGAGCCCTATGCGAAGTACCCAGCACCGCTCTCGAAGATCGGCATGAACTTCTCGCCTGGAACGTTGCGATACAGGTTCTCGCCACGCCGCTCGACATGTCCCATCTTGCCGAAGACGCGTCCGTCAGGACTGGTGATGCCTTCGATGGCAAGCACGGAGCCGTTCGGGTTCACCGAAAGGTCCATGCTCGGAGCACCCGTCTCATCAACATATTGGGTCGCGATCTGCCCGCCCGCGATGAGCTCGCGCTGGACGGCCTCGCTCGCCACGAAGCGGCCCTCGCCATGGGAGATGGCCACGGTGTAGACCTCTCCGGGCTTGCAAGCAGAGAGCCAGGGCGAGAGGTCGCTGGCCACGCGGGTGCGTACCAGGCGGCTCTGGTGCCGGCCGATGGTGTTGAAGGTGAGGGTCGGTGCCTCGGGCGTGGCGTCCACGATGTCGCCGTACGGAACGAGTCCCAGCTTCACGAGCGCCTGGAAGCCGTTGCAGATGCCGAGCATGAGGCCATCGCGTGCCTGCAGGAGGTCGCGCACGGCCTCGGTGACCTCGGGCGCGCGGAAGAACGCCGTGATGAACTTGGCAGAACCGTCAGGCTCGTCGCCGCCGGAGAAGCCGCCCGGGATCATGACGATCTGGCTCTCGCGAATGCGGCGCGCAAGCTCGTGCGTGCTTTCGGCCACGGCCTCGGGCGAGAGGTTGTTGATCACGAAGACATCGGCCTCGGCGCCGGCGGCGCGGAAGGCGCGAGCGCTATCGTACTCGCAGTTGTTGCCGGGGAAGACCGGGATGATCACACGCGGGCGCGCGAACTTCTCGCCCGCATAGACCGGTGCGATGCGGCCCGTGTCGCTGCAGGTGAAGGTGAGCTGCTCCACATCGTCGAGCTTCTTGGCTTCCTCGGCCGGAGTACGGTAGGGGAAGACGCCCTCGATGCCGCTTTCCCATGCTTCCTGCAGCTCGGCAAGGTCGATCTGCTCGGTTGCGGTTTCGAGCACGTAGCCTTCGACCGTGGTGCCCAAGGGCTCGATCACGAAGGAATCTGCAGCGAGTGCATCGAGCGCCGCCGCATCCTCAACCTCAACGATGAAGCTGCCGTACATCGGCTCGAAAAGGCTCTCGATGTCGACGTCGTCGGCAAGCTCGAAGCCGATCTGGTTGCCCACGCACATCTTGAAGAGGGCTTCAGCGCTGCCGCCGTAGCCGGGGGTTGCCAGCGCCAGGGCGCTTCCATCTTGGGTGAGGCACTCGATGGCATCGAAGACGGCGAGGAGCTGCGAGGGGTCGGGGCGATGGTCGTCGCCATACGAAGCGGGGGCGATGCGGAAGACCGGGTGTCCCGCGCCCTTGAATTCTGGGGAGACCGCATGGTCGGCACGGCCCGTGCTTACGGCGAAGCTCACGAGGGTGGGCGGCACGTCGAGGTCCTCGAACGAGCCCGACATGGAGTCCTTGCCGCCGATGGCGCCAACACCAAGGTCCACCTGCGCCATGAGCGCGCCGAGTACGGCTGCTGCTGGCTTGCCCCAGCGCTCCGGCACGTCGCGCAGGCGCTCGAAGTACTCCTGGAAGGAGAGGTAGGCGCGCTTGCGGGAGAAGCCCGCGGCCACGAGGCGGCTCACGCTCTCAACGACTGAGAGGTAGGCGCCCGCGAACTGGTCGGCTTCCATGAGATAGGGGTTGAAGCCCCATGCCATGGCGCTCGCGGTCGAGGTCTCGCCGTCGACAGGGAACTTCGCCACCATAGCCTGCGCAGGGGTGAGCTGGGTGTGCCCGCCAAAGGGCATGAGCACCGTGGCAGCGCCGATGGTCGAATCGAAGCGTTCGGAGAGGCCCTTGTTCGAGCAGACGTTGAGGTCGGTTACGAGCGCGCGCATGCGCTCGGCGAGCGTGGCACCCTCCCAAGCCGGCTGCCACACCTGGCGCGCCGTCACGTGCACGCTCTGGTGCTTGGGCGCTCCGTTGCTGGCCAAGAAGGCGCGGGAGAGGTCTACGATTACGTCGCCGTTCCATGCCATGCGCACGCGCTTCTCGTGCGTGACCTCGGCGATGACGGTGGCCTCGAGATTCTCCTCGGTGGCATACGCCATGAACTCGTCCACGTCGTCCTCGGCCACGTCCACAGCCATGCGCTCCTGGCTCTCGGAGATGGCGAGCTCGGTGCCGTCGAGGCCCTCGTACTTCTTGGTAACCTGGTCGAGGTCGATGTAGAGGCCATCGGCGAGCTCGCCCACGGCAACGCTCACGCCGCCCGCGCCGAAGTCGTTGCAGCGCTTGATGAGGCGGCAGGCATCGCCGCGGCGGAAGAGGCGCTGGAGCTTCCGCTCCATGGGGGCGTTGCCCTTCTGCACCTCGGCGCCGTCCTTCTCGATGGACTCGACGTTATGCGCCTTGGAGCTGCCCGTGGCGCCGCCGATGCCGTCACGGCCGGTGCGGCCACCGAGCAAGATGATCTTGTCGCTGGGTGCGGGCTCCTCTCGGCGCACGTGGCTTGCCGGGGTGGCGCCCACCACGGCACCCACCTCCATACGCTTAGCAACGTAGCCGGGGTGGTAGAGCTCGGAGACCTGGCCGGTGGCGAGGCCGATCTGGTTGCCGTAGCTGGCGTATCCGGCGGCAGCGGTGGTTACGAGCTTGCGCTGCGGGAGTTTGCCCTCGAGCGTCTCCGCGACGGGGATGGTGGGGTCGGCCGCGCCGGTCACGCGCATGGCCTGGTACACATAGCTGCGGCCGGAGAGCGGGTCGCGGATGGCGCCGCCGATGCAGGTGGCCGCGCCGCCGAAGGGCTCGATCTCGGTCGGGTGGTTGTGGGTCTCGTTCTTGAAGAGGAAGAGCCAGTCCTGGTCTTCGCCATCAACATCAACCGTGATCTTCACGGTGCAGGCGTTGATCTCTTCCGATTCGTCAAGGCCGGTGAGCTGGCCCGTGTGCTTGAGCCACTTGGCGCCGAGCGTGCCCATGTCCATGAGGCAGACGGGCTTCTCGTCGCGGCCGAGCTCATGGCGCATCTCCATGTAGCGGTCGAAGGCCTCCTGCACCACGGCGTCGTCGATCTTGACCTCGTCGAGCACGGTGCCAAAGGTGGTGTGACGGCAGTGGTCCGACCAGTAGGTATCGATCACGCGAATCTCGGTAATCGAGGGGTCGCGGCCCTCCTCGGTGAAGTATTCCTGGCAGAAGCGGATGTCGGCCGCATCCATGGCCAGCCCGCGTTCGGCGATGAAGGCCGCAAGGCCGGCTTCATCGAGTTCGCGGAAGCCATCGAGCACCTCGACGGGCTCGGGGTCGGGGGTCTCGGCTACCAAGGTTTCGGGCTTCTCGAGCGATGCGAGACGCGCCTCCACGGGGTTTACGACATAGTGCTTGATGGCGTCGATGTCGGCCTCCGAGAGCGCGCCCTCGAGGATATAGACTTTGGCGGAGCGCACCGTGGGGCGCTCTCCCTGGCTGATGAGCTGGATGCACTCGCTGGCGGAGTCGGCGCGCTGGTCGAACTGGCCGGGCAGGTACTCCACCGCGAAGACGGCTGCTGCGTCGGGGCTCGACGGCAGCTCGTCGTATGCGTGGTCCACCTGCGGCTCGCTGAACACCGTGGGGATGCACGAGCGGAAGAGCTCTTCGCTTGCTCCCTCCACATCGTAGCGGTTGATGAGGCGAAGGCCGGTGAGGCCCGTTACGCCAAGGATTTCCGTAAGCTCGCTCTTGAGTTGCTGCGCCTCGACGTCGAAGCCCGCCCTCTTTTCCACATAGATGCGAGAGACCATGAACCCTGCCCTTCGAATCCTGCTCGCGGAACCGTTCCCCCGAGCGGCTGCATACCGTCTCTATGATACGGCAGGTTGCCATGCATCCAGTTGGCGAAGTTGTCTGCTACAAATAACCCGCTGCTACGAGCGCGGTGCCGGGAGGTTGCTGTTTTCCCGCTACCGAGTGCAGCGCACGCGGAGTTACGGGTACCGCCCCTTCCCGAGTGCAGCAGATATGGAGTTGCCGGCAACGTCTCGACTGCCGAGCGCGGCAAATCTGGAGTTATCGACTGCCGAGCGCAGCAAATCTGGAGTTACCGGGACCGGCCTGCCCTCCGAGCGCAGCAAATCTGGAGTTACCATCGGCGAGCGCAGCAGATCAGGAGTTAAGGCCACCTGCAGAGGCCGATAACTCCATATTTGCAGCTCTGGATGCGGATAACTCCATATATGCAGCACTGAGCGAGGGAACTACTGGGCGAGGGAGCTGCCTAAGAGAGCGAGGGGGGTGACGTGCCGGGCCCGACCCGGGCGTGACTTCGCGGGGCAGTCCTAAAGGGCGAGGGGACGGCCTAGAGAGAGGAGGCAATCCAGGACGGACTCGGCAGATGAGGGGTAACTCTGGGCAGCTCAATCCCCGGCCGCGGGAAGGCGCCGGCAATTCCAGCCGGAGCAGCTCGATTTCAAGCCGCGGGCCGGCCCCGCCTCGACCCCCCCGGCAGCAGGTCCGGCCCCGCCTCGACCCCCGGCTCTAGCCTACTCGTTCTCCTCTGCGCCCTCGCTCCACGCGTCCACATCTTCGATGCGGATCACGCTGGCAACGCTTGCAACCTCATCAAGCGCCTCGAGCGCAGAGCACACGCGCTGTACGTCGCGCTCGCGGGCCGTGTGCGTAAGGAAGACGACCGAGCAGGTGGTGCCGTCTCCGTCGCGCAGCTGGTTGATGGCGGAGATGGAAACGCCCGCGTCCGCGAAGGCCGCTACAACCGGAGCGAGCGTGCCCACGCGGTCGACGACGGAAAGGCGGATGTAATAGCGCGTCTCGAGGTCCTCGATGGAGCGAATCGGCGCGGTGCGGGGGAAGGGCTCGGGCTCGGGGCCCAAGTCGATCCCGCTGGCGATGCCGTTCGCGAGCTCAAGCACGTCGCCAACCACGGCGCTCGCGGTGGGGAAGGAGCCCGCGCCCGCACCGTAGAACATGGTTTCGCCCACCGCGTCGCCCACGGCGAACACGGCGTTCATGGCTCCCGAGACGCCGGCGAGCATGTGGTCGGCGGGGATCATGGTGGGGTGCACGCGCGCGTCGATGCCCTCGGCCGTTTTGCGGGCGATGCCGAGCAGCTTGATGCAGTAGCCCATCTCGCGCGCCTGCTCGATGTCGGCGGCGGAGACGTTGCGAATGCCCTGCATGTACACATCGTCGGTGGTCACGCGGGTGTGGAAGGCGATGGAGGAGAGGATGGCCACCTTGCTCGCGGCATCGAAGCCGTCGACGTCGGCCGTGGGATCGGCCTCGGCGTAGCCCAAGCGTTGGGCGTCGGCGAGCACATCGTCGAAGTCGAGCCCCTCGGAAGCCATGCGCGAGAGGATGTAGTTGGTGGTGCCGTTCAGGATGCCCGCGATGGTGAGCATGCCGTTTGCCACGAGCGCGTGCTCGAGCGCGTTCACGATGGGGATGCCGCCGCCCGCGGCCGCTTCGCAGCGAATCTGCACGCCGGCCTGTGCGGCGAGGCTTCCCAGGTAGTCGATGCGGCGGCCCAGAAGCGCCTTGTTGGCGGAGACCACGTGCTTGCCGGCAGCGATGGCGCTCTCGAAGATCTCGGTCGCAGGGTGATCGCCGCCGATGAGCTCGATGACGATGTCGATTTCCGGGTCGGCTACGACGTCGTGCCAGTCGGTGGTGAAGGCTTCGGGCGCGATGCCCAGCTCTGCCGCGCGCTCGGGTTCCAGGGCGCTGGCCATCTTGAGGCGCAGGTCGATGCCATAGGCGGAAAGGTATTCGTCGTGATGGCGCGCGATGACGCGGGCGACGCCGCCGCCCACGGTTCCGAGCCCGATGAGTCCTACGTTGACGGTGCGGGTGGTGCTTGGCATTGCGTCTCCTTTGCATTCGAGGCTGCGTGCGGGCTGGTCATCTGGCCGCGAGGGTGCCACCGGTGCCGCGCCCGCAGGCGCTGGGCCCCGGCCGCGCGGGTTTTTCATCGCGAAGGCTCCTCGACCATATCTGCCTAGTATTCTACCGAGGAATGGGGCATGCATGCGAAACACAGATGTAACACGTCTCATGATGTTTCAGGCCGATAAAAACTGCAGGTAGAAACCTTGGGCGAAGAACGCGATACCGGCTCTTCGCTGCTCTAACCCCTCAAAATGGTTCGGCTGCCTTACCTTTTGCATAAAATCGGAGTATTCTAGCACGAACCACCTGATTGCACAGCGTGTTCGGGCGGGGGCCTGCGAGGCATCTCGACCTCGGAGGAATGGAAGGGTAAGCCGGGCAGGCGCTCGGCGCGTCACGAGAGGAGCATCGCATGTCTATGCTCGAGAACATGCAGAACGTTTCCATCAACCGCAGGAGCCTCGTCGCGGGTGCGGCGGGCCTTGGCCTTGCCGGCGTTCTCGCTGGCTGCTCCAACGAGGGTGACGGCTCTGGGGCCGGTTCCGCTTCCGGTTCCGCCTCGGGTAGCGCCTTCATGATCGGTGGCATCGGGCCCACCACGGGCGACGCCGCCATCTATGGCAACGGCGTGCGCATCGGCGCCCAGATCGCTATCGACGAGATCAACGCCGAGGGCGGCGACATCCAGTTCGATTACAACTTCCAGGACGACGAGAACGACGCCGAGCGCTCGGTGAATGCGTACAACAACCTCAAGGACTGGGGCATGCAGATCCTCATGGGCACCGTTACCACCGCGCCCTGCGTGGCCGTGTCCGCCGAGACCAATGCGGACAACCTGTTCCAGATCACTCCTTCCGGTTCGTCGACCGACGTGATCGGCGGCCAGCCCGACGCCGACGGCAACATCGCCACCCCGCGCAAGGAGAACGTCTTCCAGATGTGCTTCACCGACCCCAACCAGGGTGCGGCGTCTGCTCAGTACATCTCCGAGCAGCAGCTTGGCACGAAGATTGCCATCATCTACAACAACTCCGACACCTATTCCACGGGCATCTACCAGAGCTTCCTCGCTGAGGCCTCCGAGCTGGGTCTCGAGATCGTCTCCGAGCAGGCCTTCACCAACGACTCCGCCACCGACTTCTCCGTGCAGCTCAACGCCGCGCGCGACGCCGAGGCCGACCTCGTCTTCCTGCCCATCTACTACACGCCCATCTCCCTCATCCTCACCCAGGCGAACAGCATGGGCTACGCTCCCAAGTGGTTCGGCGTGGACGGCATGGATGGTATCCTCACGGTCGAGGGCTTCGACACCTCGCTCGCCGAGGGCGCCATGCTCCTGACCCCGTTCGTCGCCACGGCGACCGATGAGGCCACCCAGAGCTTCGTGGAGAAGTACCAGAGCGCCGATTACGGTGACGGCGAGACCCCGAACCAGTTCGCCGCCGATGCCTACGACTGCATCTACGCGCTGCGTGCCGCCATCGAGCAGTCCGGCGTGACCCCTGATATGGATTACTCCGACATCTGCGACGCGCTCGTGGAGACCTTCACCTCCGAGGACTTCTCCTTCACCGGCCTCACCACGGCCGGCGAGGCTGCTACCTGGTCCGATACGGGCGAGATTTCCAAGCAGCCCATGGGCATGGTCATCGAGGACGGCGTGTACATGCCGCTCGCATAAGGTCTCGCCCAAATCCCATTCGCAAGTTTGTTTTTGAGCGGAGATCGCCCGCCTCGCGGCGGTCTCCGCTTTTCACATGAAAGGAGGGGGACATGGAGGTACTTGCCAACCTCATCAACGGCATGAGCCTGGGCAGCGTCTACGCCATCATCGCGCTCGGCTACACCATGGTGTACGGCATCGCCAAGATGCTCAACTTTGCCCATGGCGACGTCATCATGGTAGGCGCCTACATCTGCTTCTGTTCCGTGAGCTATCTGGGCCTGCCGGCGATCGCGGGCGTGCTTCTGTCCATCGTGGGGTGCACGGTGCTTGGCATCGTGATCGAGCGTCTTGCCTATAAGCCCCTGCGAAGCGCCCCGTCGCTGAACGTGCTCATCACCGCCATCGGCGTGAGCTACTTCCTGCAGAACGCGGCGCTGCTCATCATGGGCTCTGATCCGAAGAGCTTCTCGTCGATCATCAGCCTGCCGGCGCTCCATCTGTTCGATGGCCGGCTTACCATCAGCGCCACGGCCGTGATCACCATCTTGGCATGCGTGGTCATCATGGTGGCGCTCACCATGTTCACCGGTAAGACCAAGATGGGCAAGGCCATGCGTGCCTGCTCCGAGGACCGTGACGCCGCGCAGCTCATGGGCATCAACGTGAACTCCACCATCTCGATGGTGTTCGCCATCGGCTCGGGCCTCGCTGCCATCGCGGGCGTG
Source organism: Enorma shizhengliae (assembly GCF_009676995.1). Classification (NCBI taxonomy): domain Bacteria; kingdom Bacillati; phylum Actinomycetota; class Coriobacteriia; order Coriobacteriales; family Coriobacteriaceae; genus Enorma; species Enorma shizhengliae. The sequence goes on along the minus strand of NZ_VTFZ01000006.1, from coordinate 102,275 downwards.
CTCATGTGCGCGGCCTACCCCACCCTCATGCCCACGACGGGATCCATGCCCGGCATCAAGGCCTTCACGGCGGCGGTGCTCGGCGGCATCGGCTCCATTCCGGGCGCTGCGCTCGGTGGCGTGCTCTTGGGCATCATCGAGATTTTCGCGCGTGCCTACATCGGCACGCAGCTGGCCGATGCGGTGGTCTTCGCCGTGCTCATCGTGATGCTCCTCATCAAGCCGGCGGGCCTTCTGGGCAAGACCGTGAGCGAGAAGGTGTAGGTGATTCACATGGGTTTCATGCATCTCAAGCCGCAGACGCGCTCGACCGTTATCACCTATGCGATCGTGATCGTCGCGTTCATCGTGGTAACGCTCCTCGACGGGATGGGGCTCATCTCCAACTCCCTCTCGGGTCAGCTCGTGCCCATCTGCGCCTACGTGTCGCTCGCCGTATCCCTCAACCTCGTGGTGGGCGTCTCGGGTGAGCTCTCGCTCGGACATGCGGGATTCATGAGCGTGGGCGCCTTCACCGGCGTGATCGTGGCGGGGTGCTTGGCGCGCATGGGCGTCGAGTCCGAGCTTTTGCTCTTCGCGGGGTCTGCCGTCGTCGGTGCCGTCGTTGCGGGCATCATCGGCTTTTTGGTGGGTATCCCGGTCATGCGCCTGCGTGGTGACTACCTGGCAATCGTGACGCTTGCGTTCGGTGAGATCATCAAGAATCTGCTGAACAACTTCTATATCGGCGTGGACGATGCCGGGCTGCACTTCTCTATGACCGACAGCTCGTCGCTCGGCATGAGCCAGGGTACGATTCTCATCAACGGGCCCAAGGGTGCCGTGGGAATCGACAAGATCTCGACCTTTGTCCTGGGTGTCGTGGTGGTGCTCATCACGGTTGCCGTGGTCTTGAACCTCATGCACAGCCGCGACGGCCGCGCCATCATGGCCGTGCGCGACAACCGCATTGCCGCGGAGAGCGTGGGTATCAACACCACGAAGTACCGCCTTATCGCCTTCACCGTGGCGTCGGCCCTGGCAGGCATGGCGGGCGTGCTCTACGCCATGAACTATTCCACGGTCATTCCCTCGCAGTTCGATTTCAACCAGTCCATCCTCATCCTCGTTTACGTGGTGCTTGGCGGCATGGGCAACATTTCTGGTTCGATCATCTCGGCTGCGTTCCTCACCGTGCTGCCCGAGGTCCTTCGCCCCATCAACAACTACCGCATGCTCATCTATGCCGTGGTGCTCATCCTCGTGATGGTCGTGCCGCATACCAAGGTGTACCAGCGCGCGGCCGATGCACTCCGCGAGCGGTTCCATAAGGCGGCGCCCAAGCCTGCTGCGGAAGGAGGCGAGGCCGATGAGTAAGCTCACCGATTTTGGCAAGCAGCGCCGTGAGACCACCAAGATGGTGCCGGTGCCGAGCGTCTCGATCATGCCCGAGCGCGACCTTGGGTCTGCGCCCGCTCTTGAGTGCCTGCACCTGGGCATTGAGTTCGGCGGCCTCAAGGCTGTGGACGACTTCAACGTTACCGTGGGCAAGACCGAGATCTGCGGCCTCATCGGACCCAACGGCGCAGGCAAGACCACGGTGTTCAACCTGCTCACCAAGGTCTACAACCCCACGCACGGCACGATCATGGTCGACGGCAAGGACACCGCCGGCATGAACCCGGCCAAGGTGAACCAGCTGGGCGTGGCCCGAACCTTCCAGAACATCCGTCTCTTCAACACGATGACGGTCGAGGAGAACGTGATGGTGGGCCTGCACAACCAGCGGCACTGCGGCCTTGCCACGAGCGTCCTGCGCCTGCCGCATCATTGGAAGAGCGAGCGCTGGTACCACGAGCGCGCCCTTGAGTTGCTCGACATCTTCGACATGACGGGGCTCGCCACCCACGAGGCCGGCTCGCTGCCCTACGGTGCCCAGCGCCGCCTGGAGATCGTGCGCGCGCTCGCCACGAATCCCAAGCTGCTGCTGCTCGACGAGCCTGCGGCGGGCATGAACCCGTCTGAGACGGCGGACCTTATGGAGAACATCGTCAAGATTCGCGACACCTTCCAGATCGCCATCATGCTCATCGAGCACGATATGAACCTTGTCATGAATATCTGTGAGGGCCTGTGCGTGCTCAACTTCGGAAAGATCATCGCGAAGGGCACGCCGGAGGAGATCCAGCAGAACGAGGCGGTTATCGAGGCGTATCTCGGCAAGCAGAAAGGGGGCGAGGCGTAGATGCTCAGCGTGTACAACATCAACGTCTGGTACGGGGCGATCCATGCCATCAAGAACGTCTCCTTCGAGGTGAACGACGGCGAGACCGTGGCGCTCATCGGCGCGAACGGCGCCGGAAAGTCCACGACTTTAAAGACGCTCTCGGGCCTGCTGCGTTCCCGCTCCGGCTCCATCAAGTTCATGGGCGAGGACCTCATGCATATGCCTGCCGAGAAGATCGTGCAGAACGGCCTCGTGCACGTGCCCGAGGGGCGGCGCATCTTCCAGCAGATGACGGTCGAGGAGAACCTCGACATGGGCGCCTATACCCAGCCTAAGGAGAGCATCGCCGAGAACCTGGAGCGCGTGTATGCCCAGTTCCCGCGCCTGAAGGAGCGCCGCCGCCAGGTTGCCGGCACGCTCTCGGGCGGAGAGCAGCAGATGCTCGCCATGGGCCGCGGTCTTATGGCGAACCCCAAGCTCCTCATGCTCGATGAGCCTTCGATGGGTCTCGCACCCATTCTCGTGGAGCAGATCTTCGAGATCATCGAGTCGCTTCACGATGCGGGTACCACGATTTTGCTGGTCGAGCAGAACGCGCAGATGGCCCTTTCGGTGGCAACGCGCGGTTACGTGCTCGAAACGGGTAGGATCACGCTTTCTGGCACCGGTCAGGAGCTGTTGCATAACGACGATGTGAGGAAGGCATACCTGGGCGGGTAGACTCCCTACGGAAGCCCCGGTCCCCTTCTGAGCTGGTCCTCGGAACTCGGCCATGCCGAGTTCCTGCGGAATCGCTCAAAGAGGGCCGGGGCTTCCTGCGTTACCGCCCGGATTGCGGCTCAGATCATGCCGAATCGACGCGGAAAAGGCGCGCGCGGGCGTGGCGCGATGGCGCTTTCAACTTTTGGGCACTTTAAAGCGCACCGGCCAAGTATCCCGGAAATGGGCGATCAATCCTCCTGTGGGTTCATGCGTCGCTGCAAGCCCTGTACTTAGCCTTCCCTGTATGGAGTGCCCAAAAGTTGCAAATACGTTGGAGAACAGCTTCCCGTTCGGCGCGCATTCCATATGAAGCGCGCAACGCGCCTGAGGCGCAGGGCGTGTCGGCTTGCGGCGCTGGGGAGGGGGCGACCTCGTTCCCGTTCCGTGGTACTCTGAGGGCATGAATGCATTGCGATTAAGGAGCCTGCCCAATGTCTCTTAGCCTGCTGCGCGAGTTTTGCGCCGAGAACTTCACCGATGTTCCTGCCGCCATCGAAGCCGGTGCCGACCGCATCGAGCTCTGCGACAATCTGGCGGTGGGCGGTACCACGCCTTCTGCTGGCGTGATCGGCGCCGCGACGGTTTACGCGCATGAGCGCGGCGCGCGCGTCATGACCATGATTCGCCCCCGCGGGGGAGACTTCGTGTACGGGCCCGCTGAGCTCCAGATGATGCAATCGGATATCGAGACGGCTTGCCGGCTTGGCACCGACGGCATCGTCTTCGGCTGCCTTGAGCGCCGGGGGCACGGTTTCTGGCTCGATCTTTCCGCTATTGAGGCGCTCGTTGCCCGTGTTCGCTGGATGCAGGACCAGCGCGACTGGAGCGGTATTCCGCGTGAGTTTGATCGCGAGGACCAGCGCATCGATATCACGTTTCATATGGCGTTCGATGAGCTCGCTCCCGAGGACCAGTTCGAGGCCATCGACGTGCTCGTAAAGATGGGCGTGACGCGCATCCTCACGCATGGCGGTCCCGCAGGCACTCCCATCGATGGTAACCTGCCTAGGTTGCGGGAACTCATCGCATACGCAAACGGGCGCCTGGCCATTCTTCCCGGTGCCGGCATCACCTATGAGAACGCTACGCGCATTGCTGGCGAGCTCGGCGTGAACGAGGTCCATGGGACCAAGATCGTGCGCCTCGCGTAGCAGTCCTTCTCCACGGAGAAAGTTGCCCTTGGCTATCTTATATGGCACAATCGTGGCATCATTTACGAGAGGCGCAGATGCGCCGACGACGCCGAGGGAGGTTCCGTGGCAGCTCAGGTTCGCCTATGCAAGAAATGCTCTGGTATCAAGGCCAAAGACCTTAAAGGCGCCGTGGGCAAGGAAGATGTCCGCTGTGGCTGCTTCGGGGTGTGCAGAAAGAAGCACCCTGAACTTAAGGGCAGCGTGTACGTGCGGGTGAGGGGTGACATCGTGTCGGCGGGCTCGAAGAAGAAGCTGCGGCGTGCCGTGGCGGAGGCACTCGCCGAGTGATGGAGCGGCCGCAGGGTGCTGTGGTGCATGGAGAGGTGGAAGTGCGGGCCAGGTGATGAGAGGCCTGCCATGCCATGGTGGAGGCGCCATCCGATCGATGAGGTCTGGCGGCGAGGGGCGCGCCAGGGCCCGCGGCGACTGGGCCGCTCCATGCCGTTTCGGCCGAGGGCCCGGCATGCTAGTATGGCAGGTGCTCAATGCAGGCATGCGGGGACGCTGCGGCATGCGGCGACCGAGCCTCATGCAAAAGATGCGTCCGGGAAAGGATGGGGCTTGGCGATGCAGCAACCCAATCAACCCGACCAGACGCCGTCGTGCGAGGTCTTGGCGCCACGCCAGATGGTCTCGGTGGGCGTTGCGCTCTTCTCTATGTTCTTCGGGGCGGGCAACCTGATCTTGCCGCCGCTTCTTGGCGTGCAGGCGGGGCAAGATGCGCTGCCCGCGCTCATCGGATTTTTCGTCGCGGGAGTAGGCCTGCCTGTGCTGGGTATCGTTGCCGTCGCCCTCGCGGGCACGGTGCGCGACCTCGCCGCCCGTGTCCATCCGGTGTTCTCACGCGCCTTCGTCGCGGTGGTCTACCTTGCCATCGGTCCCTGCCTTGCCATACCGCGCACCTCTTCAACGGCGTATGAGATGCTTCTGCCGCTCCTTCCCACATCCGTGGACCCCGGCTTGATGCGTCTGGCGTTCTCGGTGGCGTTCTTCGTTCTCGCCTATGCGCTCGCCATGCACCCGGGGCGCATCACAAGGCTTCTGGGCAAGATTACCGGCCCCCTGCTTATCGTGCTCATCATCGCGGTCGTGGGTTCTGCGCTCTTTTCCGAGGGCGAGCCGCTCGCGCCCGCCAGCGCCCCGTACGACGCAAATCCAGCCGTGCAGGGCTTTCTTACGGGCTACCAGACCATGGACCTGCTCGCGTCGCTCACCTTTGGCCTGGTGATTGCGACGAGCATTCGCGGCATGGGCGTGACCGAGCCCGCTGGCGTGACGCGCGAGGTCTGCCGCGCGGGCCTCATCGCCGGCGTGCTCATGATGCTCATCTACGGCGGTCTTGCCGTGGTGGGGGTCCGGTTGAGTGAATCGCTCGCGGGCGCTACGAACGGTGCCACGGTGCTCACGGCTTCTGCGACATTGCATTTCGGAACGGTGGGAACGGCGGTGGTCGCTGCCATATTCCTGCTGGCATGCCTGAACGTCTGCATCGGGCTCATCGGCTGCTGCGGTACCTACTTCTCGCAGGAGGTGCCGCGTATTCCGTATCGTGGATGGGCGCTTGCGTTCGCTCTATTCTCGTGCATCGCCTCGAATGCGGGCCTCGACGCCATCTTGGCGTTCTCGGTTCCGCTGTTGAGCGCCCTGTATCCGGTGGCGATCGTGCTCGTGATCATGGGCATGTGTCATTCCGTGTGCGACCGCCTGCCCCAGATGTGGCCCTGGGTGGTGGGAGTCGTTGCCGTGGTGGGCGTGCTCGGGAGCGTGCGCGATGCGGTTGCTCCGGGCGCGTGGCTGCCCATCGATGCTCTGCCGCTCGCCTCTTGGGGGCTCGGCTGGATCGTTCCGGCGATTGCGGCAGCGTGCATCGGCATGCTGCATGCAAAAGTATCCGCTCGTGGCGCGTGTCGGTAGGGCTGTCGTTTGGCGGCGGCGGGTACGTGCGGCGCTAGGTTGATGGGGGTCGGTCATGCCGTTTTCGATTGTTCGCGATGACATCTCTCGCGTGCACGCAGACGTTCTGGTGAATGCCGCAAACGTGCGCTTGGCGCCGGGCGGCGGCGTATGCGGGGCGTTGTTCTCGGCTGCGGGGTTCGACGAGATGCGCGCGGCATGCGAGGCTATCGGCGGGTGCGCGACGGGAGATGCCGTGGCGACGCCCGCGTTCAACTTGCCTGCGCGCTGGTGCGTGCATGCCGTGGGGCCCATCTGGCGCGGCGGGAGAGCCCACGAGGAGGAGCTGCTTCACCGTTGCTACCGCAGCGCCTTCGCGCGCGCGGTGGAGCTCGGCGCCCGGTCTGTCGCGTTCCCGCTCATTTCGGCGGGCATCTATGGATTCCCCGTTGAGCGCGCGCTCGCTATCGTGCGCGAGGAAGTTGCCGCGCTTCTGGAGCATCACGACGAAATTGAGCTGACACTCGTGGTGTTCGAGCGTGCGGTCGTCCAGATGGGCAACGCGCTCGTCGAGCAGGTTCAAGAGTATATCGATGACGAATACGTCGATTCGAGCTCTTTTATGCGGCGCGATACGGGCGAGCTTGAACGCGAGCTGCGGTGGATGGAGGATGCCTCCGCGCCGCTTTCTGTGGAGATGGCCGAGCCCGTCGCCCTGCCTGAATACCTCCGAGAGGACGATGCGCCTATCGTGATGCCGAGCGCGTCGAGGCCGTTCGTTGCTTCAAGCATCACGGCACCGGGCGCTGCGATGCCAGGCGCGCCGTCGCGTGCCGGCACTACACTCGATGCGGAGATTGCCCAGCTGGTCGCCACGCTCGACGCACCGTTTTCCACGACGCTGCTCGCTCTCATCGATGCCCGGGGGATGACGGACGCCGAGGCGTACCATCGTGCGAACATCAGCCGTCAGCTCTTCTCGAAGATACGAGGAAATGAATCGTACCGCCCGTCCAAGCAGACGGTCGTGGCGCTCGCCATCGCGCTTGAGCTCGATATGAGTGCCACGCAGGACCTACTTGCTCGCGCGGGGTTCACGCTGTCGAAGAGCAGCAAGTTCGACGTGATCGTTCGTTTCTTCATAGAGCGCGGTATCTACGACCTGTTCCAGCTTAACGAAGTGCTGTTCGCCTACGACCTGCCGCTCGTCGGTTCGGTGTAGCCGCGTTCGGGCGGCGCCGGGGCACTTGGTGGGCGCCGGCGCACTTGGCGGGCCGGGCGTTCGGGTGGCGCCGGGCGTTCCGCGGGCGCGTTCCGGGCGCCTGCGCCAAATGTCGCCTGCTGGTTGACCACCGGAGCGCGGGCGCAGCGTACCCTTCACGGTGTCGGATAGTCGATGCCGTAAGGAGGCAACCATGGATAAGCGACACCTCGATCACAACGCCGGGCGCACCCGTTCGCACGTCTGCAGCGAGTCCGCCACGCACGCCGAGCGCGCCAAGCGCGATGAGCCCGCCGCGCGCACCGAGCTGATATTCATCCTCGATGCGAGCGGTTCGATGTCAGGTCTGGAAGACGACACCGTGGGAGGCTTCAACGCGATGCTTGCCGAGCACCGCGACGGACCGGGCGAGGCCATCGTGTCCACGCTCATATTCAACGATCATACGCGCGTGCTCCACGACCGCATGGATGTCCGCAGCGTCGAGCCGCTCACGCGGAACGAGTACCGCTGCAGCGGCTGCACGGCGCTACTCGACGCGGTGGGTGGGGCCATCGACCATGTCGACCTCGTGCAGCGCGTGCAGCCTGCGGGCTACGAAGCGGACAAAGTGCTCTTCATCATCACGACGGATGGTATGGAGAATGCGAGCAGCCGCTACTCGTATCGCGAGGTAAAGCGGCTGATCGAGCGGCAGAGGGAGAAGGGCTGGGAGTTCATCTTCATCGGGGCGAACATCGACGTTGCCCGCGAGGCGGAACGGCTCGGTATCGACCGCGACTGTGCCGTCGGGTACGTGCACGATGAGGTCGGCACGAATGTGATGTATCGGGCGGCGTCGTGCGCAGCCCGCATGGTGCGGTGCAGCGAGCCGTTGGAGGCGGGCGTTTGGCGTCGAGAGCTCGATGAGGACGTGCACCGGCGCGGGCGCTAGCCGTCGCGACGATCCGCCTGCCTGCTCTCGGGGCACTCGCGCGCACCACGGCCCCGTTGGGCGAAAGGGCGCCCGGCGCACTGCCTCGCGGCCCTATAATCCCGGTAAGGTTAGGGCGCACGGCGCAGATGAGGGGGCAATCATGTCGTACACCATCTACAACTTTCTCAATAACGACGACGTAAAGGTTTTGCACCAGGCGGGGCAGTTCCAGGTTATCCAGTGGGACCGCGACCTATCCGTTGCTCCCTGGAGCGCGCAGGAGGCGTGGTTCGCATCGCAGATGGATGTGCGCCGCCGTCAGCTCGTCGCGACCCTCGATGGCCGCACGGGCGTGACCCTGCAGGCAGGGGCCATGCAGTGGACGGTCGGCCAGGTCCATGCCAATACCGGCGTCAAGAGCGCGGGCGATCTCTTCGGAAAGATGGTGCGCGGCGCGGTGAGCCAGGATTCCATCATCAAGCCCGAGTATTCCGGCACGGGCATGCTCGTGTGCGAGCCCACCTGGCGCCACCTGCTCTTGCTCGATCTCTCGCAATGGGGCAATTCGATCGTGCTCAACGACGGCCTGTTCCTTGCATGCGACAGCACCATTCGCCACGACCTGCAGCGTCGGTCGAACATGTCGTCGGCCGTGGCGGGCAACGAAGGCCTGTTCAATCTGAGGCTCGATGGCGCGGGTGTGGTCGCGCTCGAGTCGCCGTGCCCGCAAACCGAAGTGCTCTACGTCGACCTGCAAAACGACGAGCTCAAGGTCGATGGCAACTATGCGCTCGCATGGACTTCGGGGCTCGAGTTCGCGGTCGAGCGCTCCGGCAAGTCGCTCATCGGCTCTGCGATGAGCGGGGAGGGCCTGGTGAACGTGTACCGTGGTACCGGTCGCATCATGATGGCTCCCATGCAGCCGGCGACGAGCTATAACACGAACGCCGCCAATCCTACGGACTAGCGATACGGCGAGTACTCGGCGAAGCATTGCGGGGTGCGGCGTGCTATGCGCGGCTCCCCGCTTTTTCATCTATCGCGCTCCTCCTATGTTTCGCTGCAACCCCTCAGCGGATTGCACGCGCGGTTTTGGGTATCATGCTCCACAAACGTGCGCTGCGTGGTTCGGTGGGGATCCCTGCGCGTGGTTCGGCAGGGATTCCTGCGCGCGAGGGCGGTCCGGCACCCGATGGAGAGGGGATAGCATGGCGGCAGACGAGATCAAGCTCCTGGTCGACGTGGCGGAGGGCCGTGCGCAGGCCGATACGCTGTTCACCAATGCCCAGATCGTAGACGTCTACGGGCAGCGCGTGGTGCGCGGCCGTGTGGCGGTGGCAGATGGTGCGATTGCGGGAGTGCTCTTCGACGATCGCGACGGCGCTGTTCCCGATCCCCCTGCAGCGCAGGTCATCGACTGTGAGGGTTGCTATCTTGCCCCTGGTTTCATTGACGGCCACCTGCATATCGAATCCTCGAATGTGCGGCCCGCAGAATACGCGCGCATGGCGCTCGCGCGCGGCACCACGACGGCCATCGCGGACAGCCACGAGATCGCGAACGTCTGCGGGCTCGACGGCCTCGCGTTCATGATCGAGGACGCTCGCCGCATTCCACTCGATATCAAGTTCATGATGCCCTCGTGCGTGCCCGCGCTGCCCGACGAGCAAGCGGGCGCCTCCATCACCGCCGAGGATATGCGCGCGTTTATGGGTGAGCATCCGGGCGAGGTCTTCGGCTTGGGCGAGATGATGAACTATCCGGGCGTTGAGGCGGCGGATGCAGAGACCCTTGCGCGCATCGATGCCGCCGCTGCGACCATTTCGGGCGTGGTGGACGGCCATGCGCCGCTCGTAGCCGGGGCGGACCTCAACGCCTATGTTGCAAGCGGCGTCATTGCCGACCATGAGTGCACCGGTCCTGAGGAGGCGCTCGATAAGCTTTCGCGCGGGATGTATATCATGCTGCGCGAGGGAACATGCAGCCACGATCTAGAGGCGCTAAGCCCCGTGGTGCTCGAGAACCCGCTTCGCGCGCGCCGCTGCTGCTTTGCCACCGATGACCGTGCACCGTCGGATGCCCTCGCGATCGGCATGATCGACAACGCCTGCAGGCTCGCGGTGGAGCGCGGCATCGATCCGGTGCTCGCCATTTCCATGGGTACGCTCTCCACGGCCGAGTGCTTCGGGCTCGATCACGGCCACGGCGGCCCGCTCGAGCATCGCGGCGCCATCGCGCCGGGCAAGCGCGCCGATCTGCTGCTGCTTGACGACCTTTCGTTCGAGCGCGCTCCGCACCGTGTGTATGCTGCGGGAAAGCTCGTTGCCGAAGACGGCTTGTTCGTGGGCGACGTTGCGCCGGAGACCGCGCGCGTGCAGGAGCTCGAGGCGACGCTTCGCGGCTCCGTGCGCCTGCCCGAGCTCTCGCCCGAGGTGTTCTCCTACGATTTCCGGCCTGGAAGCGCGGTGATCGATGTGATTCCCGGCAATGCCATTACGGGGGCCGCGCATCCCGATTCTAGCGAGGGCCTCCGGCGCATCATGCTCATTGAGCGTCATGGCCGCGGCGTGGCCGCGCAGGCTGCGGGCGCGGACGGCGCGGGGCCTGCTGGATACGGCCTTACGGGCACGCACATCGGGCGTGGATGGGTGCGCGGCTTCACCATCACCGGTGGCGCTATCGCCTCCACGGTGGGGCACGATTCCCACAACGTCTGCGTGGTGGGCGATAACCCGCACGATATGTTCGAGGCCGTGCGAAACGTGGGGCAGGGCGGCTTTGTGCTCGTGCGCGACGGCGCGGTTATCGCAAAGCTCGCGCTGCCGCTCGGCGGGCTCATGAGCGATGGCACGGCGGAAGACGTGGCCCGCGAGCACGATGCCTTCGTGCAGGCTGCGCGCGCTGCCGGCATCGAGCCCCCGCTCGATCCCATCATGGGCATGATCTTCCTCCCGCTTCCGGTCATCCCCACGCTCAGGATTCGCCCTGAGGGCGTTTTCGATGTCACGACCTTCACGTATGCAAGCTAATGCCGAAAGGAGCTCATGTTGATCCGCCTCATCGCCTCCGACATGGACGGTACCCTGCTTGACGAGCATAGCGAGGTTCCGCCCGAGACCTACGACCTCATTCTCGCCCTGCGCGAGAAGGGCGTGCACTTCGCCGCATCCTCGGGGCGCCGCTTCGACCGGCTGTGCCAGTTCTTCGCGCCCGTGAGAGACAAGATGGATTTCGTGGCCGCCAACGGTGCCCAGGTGTATGTGGATGGCGAGCTCGTGGATCGCGAGGTGTTCTCCCATCTGGGCATTCGCCGCTTGGCGAAGACCGTTGGTAAATTCGAGAGCTTGCACATGGCGCTTTTCGACGATGAGAAGTCGTTCCTGCTCGACGACGAGGATAAGTTCGTGCGCGAGATTGACAAGGACCTTCCCAACGCCGAGCGCATCTGGTATCTGCCCGAGCCCGATGTGAGCATTCTCAAGATCTCGATCTACTGCGAGGACGGGCACGTGATGGACTATGCCTACGCGCTCTCCCGCGAGCTGGGCGACGAGTTCCTATTCGCGCCCTCGGGCACGCACTGGATCGATGCGCTCCAGCGCGGCGTGAACAAGGCCACGGGCATCGAGCAGGTCATGGCGCACCATGGGATTACGCGCGACGAGGTGATGGCGTTCGGCGATTCGATGAACGACTACGAAATCATCCGGTTCGTGGGCACCGGTTGCGCGATGGCCAACGGCCGCCCCGCGCTCAAGGCAGTTGCCAACCGCGTGATTGGCTACAACTATGACCAGGCTGTGCAGGGCGAGATGCGGAAGCTCTTGGAGAGCTTGGGCTAGCGCGTTCGGTTCGCGCTGCCGTGCTCGGTAGAGCGGATTAGGGCTGGCGCGCCTTCTGCATGCACATGCGCTTCCGCTTCTGCTCCGGATCTGCTCTTATCTGAGCCCTACGTGCACGATGCGCGCGCCGATGAGCTCGGCGTCGCGCTTGTCGTGCGAAGCCATGACAACGATGCGCCCCCGTTCGCGCTCGCGAATGATGGTGGCGACGTGCTCCCGGGCGGCTGCGTCGAGTCCGTTGAAGGGCTCGTCCAGCAATAGTATCTCGTGCGGGGCGAGCAGCGCCCGGGCGAGCCCGATGCGCCGACGCTCGCCGCCTGAGCAGATGCCCGCCGGAGCGAGTTGCCGCTCGCCGATGCCGAGAGCCTGGAGCAGGCTCGGAGCCTCGGCCCATGCAGGGCTCTCGGCAGGGAGCCCGATGCGTGCGTTCGCCAGCGCGCTCGCTTGGTCAGCAAGGCGGTCGTCTTGGAAACTCATCGCGACACGGGGGAGGGGCTCGCGATCGCATGGATCCCCGAACACGACGGATCCGTCGTCGGCCGTCTCGAGCCCGGCGATGATGCGCAGGAGCGTTGACTTTCCCGAGCCGGACGGCGCCATGAGGCAGATCGGTTCGCCGCTGCGCGCCGTGAACGTGACGCCATTGAGGACGGGCGCGCCGCCGAACGCCTTCGATAGCCGCTCGAGACACAAGCGATGCTCTGCATTCCGTGCGGCGGGTGCACCGGTTGCCTGCGCGTTGCCGACCGGCGACTCGGCTGTCGTTGTGCGCTCGATACGACCGGCGCTTCCTGCCCGCCCGCAGGCAAGGGGCTCAATCCATGCGAGCGCCCCGCACAGGGCGGCTGTGCACGCGGCGCTCGCCAGCACCACGGCGAGCGTCACCGCGAAGAGCGCGGGCGTGTCAAAGTAAACCTTCGCGTCGTAGATCGCTTCGCCGAGCGATCCTGCAGGTATGCCGATGACCTCGGCCGCAACTCCGGCTTTCCATGCGGTGCTGAGCCCGAGCGCAAGTGCGGTGCTCAGATAGGGGAAGAGCGTTGGCATCACGAGAAGGCGCAGGCGGCGAACAGGCGGGACATGGTAGAGCCTGGCCGCCTCCTCCAGCTTGCCGTCTGTCGCGCGCAGCCCCTGGAGGACGTTTTCGTATACGATGGGCAGCACCACGAGCAGCACGACGAGCATGGCGAGGTTGGCGGCGCGCAGCCAGATGAGCGCGAGCACGGTGATGGACGCCACAGGCACGCTCTTTGCGAGCGCCATGAGGGGTGCGAGGAGCTCCTCTACGACGCGCCAGCGCGCGGCGGCGAATGCCCCGACAGCGCCGCATGCCGCTCCGAGCGCGAAGCCGCCCGCAATGCGCACGAGGGAGAACCCCACGCGCGCCCAAAACGCGGGCTGGGGCACCATCTCGACGAGGCGCGCGAGCACGGCGACGGGTCCCGGCAGCAAGAGCTCGCTTCCCAGGGCAACCGCGGCAAGCTGCCAGATCGCGAGCCAGAAGGCGCCGGCCCAGAGAGCCGGGCGACGGCTTGGGCGCGCGTCCTTCGCACCGATGTGCCCTTCGCGTTCCGTGCGCTCAGATGTCTGCCGCTTGCTCATGGATCTAGATATGCTCGGCTAGGCGCCGTAGCAGAAATCGTCGCCCGGCATCGCGCCGCCCACGGAGGCGGGGTCGGCGTCGTAGAGCGTCTGGAGATACCCGGTGAGCGCTCCCGCCATCTCCGCGCCCGTCATGCAGACGATGTTGCAGTAGGGGATGGCCTGCTCGGCCACCTGCGCGGTCACGATATCGGCTGCCTCGATGAGCTGGGCCGCCGCCGAGGGGTCGTCGTTCACGAAGCCGACGGATGCAGCGTAGGCATCAAGGAGCTCTTCGACCGCCGCCGGGTGCTGCCAGGCAAACGTGCTCCGAGCCACGGCCACGCCGGTGATGAGCTGCGAGTTGCCTCCGTTGGCAGCGACGGTCTCGTCCCAGACCTCGGTGAGGTCGAGTGCGATGCGCGCGCCTTCCACCTTGGCAAGCGCGCTCGTGGCGAAGGGCTGAGGGAGCATGCAGACGATGGACGGGTCGGCTTGGAGCGCCGCCAGGCACTCGGCATGCTCGCTCGCCCATTGGATGGCCACGTCCGTTTCGGGGTCGATGCCGTTTTCGCGCAGCAGGTACTCAAGCGCGTACTGCGGGGTCGAACCGCGGCCGGCGGAATAGATGGTGCGGCCAGCGAGGTCGGTGATGTCGTGGATGGTCTCTCCTGCTTCCACGATGTCGAGCACGCCGAGGGTGTTCACGCAGAGTACCGTTACCGCCCCTTCGGTCTTCTGATAGAGCGTGGCGGCGAGGTTCGCGGGCACGCACAGCACGTCGAGGTCGCCCTGAATGAGCTGAGGAGCGAGCTCGTCGGCAGAGCTCGCGAGCGTGAACTCGTAGTCGTTCTCAAGCGCGCCGATGCCGGCGGGGTCGGTGCCCACGGGGGTATCGGTCGCGACAGCATCGCCCGACGAACCGTCGTCGGTGGCCGCAGCATCACTTGCTGCGAACATGCCCGCGGCGTCCATGAGCCCGACGAGGCCCATGCCCGTAGGCCCTTTGAGCGCGCCGATGCGCACGGTGGTGGGCTCTGCGCCCTCGCTCGAAGAGTTCATCCCGCTGCCGGCGTTCGACCCACCGTCCGTATTTGAGCTGCAGCCGGTGATACCCAGACCGATGGCGATGGTGGCGAGCCCGCTGGCGAAAGCGCGGCGAGTGATGGTGGCATGGTGCTGCTGTTGCGTGGTGCCCATGGAAACCCCCAGAATTTGTGTGATGAGCGCGGATACCTACCACTATATCAGTGCGGAATCGAATGCGCTCCCCGCGCGTGCGCGACGGGGCCGATATGGTTTCGCCTCGATGACTTCACGCTTTCTACCTGCGTATACAACATTTCACCCATGCCGTACGACAGACGGTCTTCGCTTTGTCTGCCATGCTGATGCCGTGATGCGTTCCGTATGTTTGCGGGATGAGGGGGCGCGGGATGGAAAGGCTTGGGATGCTGAGGGGAGTGCGCATGGCTAGCGTGGGTGCGTTCGTGCTCATCAGGCAGCTGCTTCGCCTGATATGCGGGAGGCGGTTCGCGCTCATCACCGTCGCGATGGCGATCGTTGTGGCGTACCAACTGACTGACGACCTATTCATCTCATACGGCACGGTCGGTGCGGATAGCCTACTCGGCGTCGACCTGCCTCCGCTTTTCATGGCGGCGATGACGATGGGCGGTTCGGAGGCGTTCGCGTTGCTGCTTCCCCTTGCTTTACTTGCCGATAGCACGTGGAGCTTCAAGAACGGGTACCTCAGCCTTCTCGTAGCCAAGGGTGTCGACCCGGTTCGCTTGTCGCTTTCCTGCATGGCTGCACTCATGATTGCGACGATGCTGTCGTTCGCCGTGGTCGCTCTCGTAACCGGCGCCGTTTGCGCGCTGGTATGCAGCGGCTCGTTCGAAACGGGGCTCATCAACATGGCGGACACCGACTTCGCGCCGATGCTCTCGTGGGGCGCTGCGGTTGCGCTTGCGTTCCATGCGCTTTGGAGCCTGTGGCGCGATGCCCTGCCGCTGTGGGAGCTCGTTGCTGTTCCCATGGCATCATCCCTGGCGTTCGGGTGCTCCGTTTGCTTCGATGCGCTGGTGCCGGTTGTGCTCAGCTGCGGTGTTGTCTGCATTGCTGCCATGGTGGTCCACGCGTGCTCGTGCGCGTCTGTCTCCGCTTCGTCCATACCTGGGGAAAGCGTTCCGCATGGCGGGGATTCTCGAACTTCGCCGCGGGCCTTCTCGCTTCGCATCGGTCTCGTGCGCGGCGCGGCTCTGGTGGTGGCAGGTATGTCCTGCGGTATGCTCTTCCAGCTGCTGAACGGGTCGTATACCGCCTTGCATCCATGGCGCCTAGCGTCGTCGCTCGCATGGCATCTTGTCCTGCACGGCACGACGCTTTCGGCTGTGCTGTATGTGTCGATGCGGGCAATGCGCTTCGCCCAACGTGCAGGGCGGTCTCTGCTCGACGTGCTCTCTCCCATTGCTATGCCGTGGCTTCTTGGCTTTGGGTGCAGTGGCGGTGTGCTCGTCGATGCGTTGCTCCAGCCGCAAGGTTCCGTTCGCTCGGTTATCGCGTTGGTCGCCATCGGTGTGGTTTGCGGCGCGTGGGCGCTTGCGAGTACGATGGCGAGTTATCGGCGGCGCCTGGCGTTTTCGCGGCGTACTGCTGGGTTCCTCGACCAGGCGCTTGAGGGTTCGGGGCTGACCGATGCCGAGCGCGTTGTGCTCGGGTACCTGTTTCGAGGGTTCACGGCGACAGGTATCGCGCGCGAGCTCACGGTGAGCTTGAACACCGTCCGAACCCACATACGGCACGTATACGCAAAACTTGGCGTTCACGGTCGCTCGGAGCTCTTCGATGCCGTAGAGCGCCGCCTTGAGCGCTATGAGGAGCGTCTCTAGGCTGAGGGGTATGCCTACCGAAGAATGAATCGTAGGCACCAGGTGTCTACGATTCCATACGTGCGTGAGGCGTTGAGACCGGGTCTCAGCGCCTCGCATTCTCGTTTGAAGCGGTGCCAAGAGCATGGCGCGATACGTTCGAGGTCGCGCCCCTTGTTCGCAAAGCGTCGCACAACTCGAAGGCGAGGTCGATATTAGGCCTTCGCCTACGAGTTATGCGACGCTTTTGGGTGAGGCCTGGTCCCGTCGCGCGCCCCGCTGTGTGTCCGAGGGCTATGCCTCGGTGCCGTCGGCCGTAACGCGGAAGGGCATGGCCCAGTCTCCGTGGTCGGAATGAAGCAGCTCCTCCGCGCGCTCGGAGAGCGGCTCGCCCAGGAAGTCGTCGTAGCAGGCCTTGACCGCCGGGTTCTCGTGGCTAAAGCGCAGCTCGCTCTGCTCATCGATGATGCGCAGCGTGCAGCCGCGGTCGGCGGAAAGGTTGAACCCTTCGATGATGGGCTGGCCACCGCCGCCTACGCAGCCGCCGGGGCAGGCCATGACCTCCACGAAATCGTAGCTCGCCTCGCCGCGCTCGATGGCACGGCAGAGCGCGTCTGCGTTGGCAAGGCCGCTCGCCACCGCGATGCGGAGCGTACGGTCGGGCAGCTGGAACTCCTTCTCGCGCCATCCGCGCTCGGGCCCTTCGGAGCGAATCTCATGGAATGCGTCCGCGTCGGGGTTCTCGCCGGTCACAAAGTTGTAGGCGGTGCGGAGCGCGGCCTCCATCACGCCGCCCGTCACGCCGAAGATGTGTCCGGCGCCCGTCGCCACGCCGAGCGGGCGGTCGAAGTCCTCTTCTTCCAAAAGGTCCACGTTTACGAAGCGCTGACGAAGCTGGCGCGTGAGCTCGCGGACCGAGAGCACGGCATCCACGTCCGGGCCGGTGCCGGTGGAGTCCATGCCGGGGTAGGCGGCCTCCATCTTCTTGGCGACGCACGGCATATAGGACACGACGAAGATCCTTGCGGGGTCCACGCCGAGGATCTCGGCATAGTACGTCTTGGCGAGCGCGCCGAAGATCTGCTGCGGGCTCTTCGTGGTGGAGAGCTTCTTCGCAAGCTCGGGGTAGCGCGTCTTCGCGAAGCGCACCCAGCCGGGGCAGCATGAGGTGAACATGGGCCCCTCGGCGCCTTCCTTCAGATGCTCGATGAGCTCGCTTGCCTCCTCCATGATGGTCACGTCGGCGGCGAAGTCGGTGTCGAAGACGTAGTCGAAGCCCAGGCGGCGAATCGCCGCGACCATGCGGCCCGGTGTCGGCGGCTTGCCTCCCAAGTCGAGGAGCTCTGCCCAGGAGGAGCGAACGGCAGGAGCCACCTGCGCGATGGTAATCGTGTCGGGGTCAAAGATCGCATCGAAGACGCGCTCGGTGTCGTCGCGTTCGTGAAGTGCGCCCGTGGGGCAGTTGGCGATGCACTGGCCGCAGAAAGCGCAGTCGTCGGGAGCCACGGCGTCCACGTGCGCGCGGCTTCCGGAGTCCACGAGGTCCCAAACGCCGAGCGCCTGCACTTTCTGGCATGTGGATACACAGCGCAAACAGTTCACGCATTTCTCGGGCTCGCGCACGAGCGGGAACCGCGCGTCGATGGGCTTGGTCTCGAAGAACGTGGTGTAGGGCACCTCGTGGACGCCCATGCGATCGGTAAGCGCTTGCAGCTGGCAGGTTCCGTTGCGGAAGCACGTGGGGCAGCGGCGATCGTGCCGCGAAAGGATGAGCTGCAGGTTGGCCACGCGGGCGCGCCGCACGCGCGGCGTATCGGTGTAGACCACCATGCCATCCGTGACTTCGTTGTTGCACGCTGCCACGAGGTGATCGATGCCCTCGACCTCCACGAGGCATACGCGGCACGCGCCGATCTCGTTGATCTCGCGCAGGTAGCACAGGGTGGGGATGTCCACGCGGTGCTCGCGCGCCACCTCAAGGATCGTGGCGCCCTCTTCGGCTTCGTAGACGTTACCGTCGATCGTGATCTCTACCATGACATCCGTCCTTCCTCATGCAGGATGCCGCAGCCGAAGTGGTCGCAGTTGAGGCACCTGAGCGTCTCTTGGCGGATTTCCTGTTCCGACAGGCCGTACTCTACGAGCTCAAAGTCGTGCACGCGCTCCTCGGTGGGGCGCTCACCGTTCACGGAGCGGCCGCAGGGCACGCGGTCGTCTAGGCGCGGCGTCGGCAGCTTGATGTCGACCGAAACGGTGTGGTGGAAGCCGAGGTACGTATCGATGGAACGCGCCGCCTTCTTGCCGTCGGCGATGGCGAGGATCACCGTTGCGGGCCCGCGCATGCAGTCGCCGCCGCTGAAGATGCCCGGATGCTCCGGCACGGCAAGGTTCTCGTTCACATCGAACTGCTTCCAGCTCGTGGGAAGGCCCTCGTCGGCGAAGTAGTCGGACTGGATATCCTGGCCGATGGCCACGAAGACCACCTGGCAGGGGAATTCATGCGGCTCGCGGTCGGCGGTCACGGGTGCGGGGCGCCCGCGTTTCACGGGGCCGATGATCTGGGGCTGCGCCTTGAGCGCGCGAACGCGGCCCTCCGCATCGGTGAGCACCTCGAGCGGGGCCATGAGGTCGGCGATCTCGCAACCATCGGCGATGGTTCCCTCGATTTCCTCGGGTAGCGCTGTCATGTCGGCTACGCGGCGACGGTAGACCACGGTGACCTTCTTTGCCCCGCAGCGCACGGCCGAGCGCGCGGCGTCCATGGCCACGTTGCCGCCGCCCACCACGCAGACCTCGAGGCCCGTGTAATCGGGCGTGTTGCCCAGACCGATCTCGCGCAGCATCCGCACGGCAGGCACGACGCCCTCGGCGTCCTCCCCGGGCATGCGGAGCTTCTTGTCGCCGTGCGCGCCCATGGCGATGTAGACCACGTCGAAGTCGCGCTGGAGCTCTTCGAGGGTGATGCCGTCTGGCCCCACCGGGGTGTTGCAGCGAATCTCGACGCCGGCGGCCTCGATGGAGGCGATCTCGTCGTCGAGGATGCTCTTGGGCAGGCGGTAGTTGGGGATGCCGTAGCGCAGCATGCCGCCCGCCTTCTCGCGCTGCTCGAACGCGACGACCTCGTGGCCCATGCGGGCGAGGTAATAGCCGCAGGTGAGGCCCGAGGGCCCGGCGCCCACGATGGCGATGCGCTTGCCCGTGGCGGGGCCTCGGTCGGTCGCGCGCGGGCCGGTCGCGTGGTCTACGGCGTAGCGCTTGATGCCGCGGATGTTCACGGCATCGTCCACCATGGTGCGGCGGCAGGTCTCCTCGCAGGGATGCTCGCATACGTAGGCGCATGCGCTGGGGAAGGGGTTGTCCTTGCGGATGAGCTCCACGGCCTCGTCGTAGCGGCCCGCTGCGGTAAGGGCGATGTAGCCGGGGATGTCCACGTGCGCCGGGCAGCTGACCTCGCACGGCACGCCCTGGCTCGAGCTGCGAAGGCATCCTCCGGTGGCGGCGTGGTATTCGAAGTCGTCGCGGAAGGCCTTCACGCTCATGAGCACCTGCTCGGCGGCCTGGTAGCCTACCGCGCAATCGGAGCTCACGCGAATTTGCTCGGCAAGGTCTTCAAGGCGTTCGATCGTGCCCGGATCGGCGGTGCCGCCGATGATCTGCTCGAGCATGTCGGTCATGGCGCCCAGGCCCACGCGGCACGGCGTGCATTTGCCGCAGCTTTGCGCGTGCGCCACGCCCACGAGCGCGCGCGTCATATCGACGGGGCAGGTGCCGCGGGCGTTCGCTCCCAACCGTCGGCTTGTGTTGGAGCACATTTCGCCCAACGCGCCGTAGGAGCTGTCGTTCTCAAACAGCATATGCGTATCCCCTCTGTCATGCGGTGCTGGCGATGTATTTTGCACCTAAATACTCACATTACTGCCTCGTGTTCCGTCTCGCAGTCTCCAACCGGACGAACGGTCAAACTGTTCGACAAAGGGTTATTTCTGTTCGCACCGCGCCACGTTCTCGGGCAAGATCCGGACGCCGCAGGCAAGTTGAAACGCGGACACCGGGTGTCTGCGTTTCACGTTTTATGTGCAGTCGGATTACTCTGCGAGCAGCTGCATGATGAAGGTCCCAACACCCGCGTTGTTGTTGGCACCGCACACGGCGTCGGCTGCGCTCTTCGTCTCGTCTTCGGCATTGGCCACGGCCACTCCGGTGCCCGCCGCTTCTATCATCGGGATGTCATTGATGTTGTCGCCGAATGCTACGGCGTCTGCGCGCGATATGCCCAGGTGCGAGCAGAGCCATGAGAGCGCCTCGCCCTTGGTGGCCCGCGCGTCGGAGATCTCGATGCTATTGGATACCGAGCGCACGACCGAGATATCGGGCACCTGCTGCACCGCCTCGAGCAGCGCGGCGCAGTCAGCGGGGTCGTACCAGAAGTAGGAGATGCGCTCGATGTGCTCAAGCGTGGTCATGAACGCCTCGGTCTCCCCATCAAAGGGAGTGCGAATGGAGCGCATGAGCTCAAGCTGGTAGGGGTCGTCCGCGAACTCGGCAAGCCGGTCGTACGTCTTGCGATGCTCGAACACGCGCCCGTCTGCGAAGAGGTCGAAGGTGACGTCGCGACCATCGGCAAATCGGAGCAGCGTCCGCGTCCGCTCGTGGCCCAGATCGCAGCGATGTATGGCCTTGCCGGTGGAGAGGTCGGTTACCGCTGCCCCGTTCGCGCTCACGGCATAGCGCGCGGCGGGGTGCTCGAGCAGCGCCTTGGGAATGGCGGCAAGGGACCGTCCCGTGCACGGCACGAATTGCGCGCCCGCCTCGTAAATGGCGTCGAGCGCCGCTAGATTGCCCTCTGGTATCTCCTTCCTCGATGTCAAAAACGTACCGTCGAGGTCGGAAAAGAAGATCAAGTTCTGGTGTGGCACGGCTGCCTCGCCCTCGCCTCGCTTGCCTATCGCTCGGAGAGGGGAACGTACTCCGCCTGCTCCATCACAGAATTATAGGCAGGACGGATGATGCGGTTGGCGCCATAGATCTCCTCCATGCGATGGGCAGCCCAGCCGGCGGTGCGCGCTACGGCAAAGATGGGCGTGTAGAGGTCTTCGGGCACGCCGAGCATGTTGTAGATGAAGCCGGTGTAGAGGTCGATGTTCGCGCAGATGGGCTTGGCGGTTCCGCGCACGTCGCGCATGACCTGCGGCGCTAGGCGCTCGATGCGCTCGATGAGCGCGAACTCTTCGCCCAGTCCTTTCTGCTCCGCGAGCTTGCGCGCGTACTGGCGGCAGATCTTGGCGCGTGGGTCCGAGAGCGTGTAGACGGCATGCCCCATGCCGTAGATGAGGCCTGCGCCGTCGAACGCCTCGCGGTTCAAGATCTTCATGAGGTATCCTGCTACCTCGCCGTCGTCGTCCCAGCGGCGCACGTGCTCGCGGATATCTGCATGCATGGCCATGACCTTGGAGTTGGCGCCGCCGTGGCGCGGTCCCTTGAGCGAGCCGATGGCCGCGGCGTAGGCGGAATAGGCGTCGGTCGCGGAGCTCGAAAGAACGCGGCAGGCGAAGGTCGAGTTGTTACCGCCGCCGTGCTCGGCGTGGAGCATGAGCATCACATCGAGGAGCATTGCTTCGTCGTGGGTGAAGTTGTCGCCCTCTCGGAGCACCTGCAAGATGGTTTCAGCCATCGAGTAGGACGGGTTGGGCCGAGGGATGTGCGCCCGGCGCCCCTCGAACTCCGCGTTGCGCACGCTGTGCGCGATGGCTGCGATGCGCGGCAAGCGGGCGAGGAGCGAGAGCGCCACATCGATCTCGTGCGGAGCGGAGATGTCGTCGGGGGTTTCGTCGAAGGCGTAGAGCATGAGAACGGCTCGCGCGAGCACGTTCATAATGCTCTTGGACTTGGTGGTGATGGGGAACTCGTTGATGTAATCCATGGGCAGCAGGCGCTGGCTTGCGATGCGCGCGCAGGTGGCATCGAGTTCGTCTTGCCGCGGTAGCTCGCCGGTGAGCAGCAGGAATACGAGTTCCTCATAACCAAAGCGCTGCTCCTGCTGCGCATGGGCAACGAGTTCTTCGATGTTGTATCCGCATATGGTGAGCTTGCCCTCATCTGGGACAAGCGTCCCGTTCTCGCGACGATAGCCATGCACGTCCGAGATCCTCGTAAGGCCGGCGACCACGCCCGATCCGTCCGCATTGCGCAGGCCTCGCTTAACATCATGGGAGCGGAAGAGCTCCTCGTCGTAGGGCACCATGACGGCGCCGTCATACAGGCGCTTGGTGGCAGGGGAGGCCTCGCGGGTCTCGGCGAAGTCGATCGTTGTGCGCTCGGCAATGAGCGGGTGCCTCAGATTGATCTCGGTCATGCTCACGGGCAGCAACCTCCATTCGGGTTCGAGGCGGCGCGACCTAACCGATCGCGCGGGCCGTGGGCGCCGCAGCTCGTGCCCGGGCGCGGCGCTCAGCCTGGCGAAGCGTTCGCTTTACAGGCGGTACATGTAGTTGAAGACATCCTCGCGCTGGATCTGCACGTTCACCCCGATGCTCTCGCCCGCTTCAGACAGGCGCTCCTGGAGCGTGGTGAAATCGGACGCGGCGGCGGAGATGTCGGCGATCATCGTCATGGTGAAGATGTCTTCGATGATGCTCTGGGTGATATCGCGGATATCGACGTTTTCATCGCCGAGCACGCGCGAGATGCTTGCGACGATACCCGGGCGATTCTTTCCGAGCACGGTGATGACGATGCGGTTGGATGCGTTCTCTGCCATGAGGCGCCTTTCTCTCGCGGGCTCCCCGGCCCGTGGGCGGTGTAGATGCATGGATTCACCTATACCCATTTGCGCAATGGAGCAGCGCGGCGGGCGGCGCGGAACACAGGAGAACCACACCGGCGAAACATGCGGGCAACATGTAGAGGGGTCTGCATCCGGCGGAGGGGCGCCCAGGAGGGCTGCTGCCGAAGGGGCTCCGGGCGGTGGAGCTGCCATCCAGCGGGGCTCGGCGGGTGCCGCGTATCTCCACCGCGACAGATTTGAAGCTATGACCGGTCCTAGGCCCCTTTAACTCCATATATGCTGCGCTCGGCGTCCGCCGCGTATCACCACTGTGGCAAATATGGAGTTATGACTGAATTGAGGGCCCCGTACCGCTCGGCCGCGCTCCGGTTCCCGCTGATCGGGGGGGGGTGCGCCTGGCCGGGCTCCGCGTCGTCCGATCCCGGCAGCCTCGTGTAGGGGAGCGACCGTTCCAGAAACGCGATGCTGCGCTCGTAGTCGCGAGCGAACAGTCATCCATAGAGGGCATCGAGCTGTTGGTTGAGCCCCGAGTACGAGATGGCCACCGCGGCGTGGTTGGCCCCTGTGGCCAGGGCGGTTCGCACGAGCCGCTCCGGGCTTTCGTGGCAGGTTGCGTTGCGCCCTGCGGAGAGCAGCCGATCGCAGAACATCTGCGCAGGATAGAGGTTATGCGACTGCGTATAGATATCGATGCATGCAGCGTTGTCGAGCACCTCTGCGAGTGAGCTATTTTGGGACGGGTTTGTTTTGACTCATCATGCGCCGGCGACCCTAGGACTTTTAGATGAGAAGACGAGGCTGCGCTCCCGGTGCGCCGCCTTCGGCTCGAGGGGTGGTGCGCCGATGGCGTCGCCCCAGAGCGGGCGCGCAGGCGTGCCGCCCTCGCCTCGAAGCGTTGGGCGGCAGTTCTCTTCTCGCGGCAGGCGGAAAGGATGCTCCATGGCCGATTGCAAGATCATTTTTCTCGACGTCGATGGAACCATCACGGACTACGAGAACAACGTCCTGCCTTCGGCAGTTCGCGCGATTCGGCTAGCTCGCGCCCGCGGCCACCGCGTCTATATGTGCATGGGCCGCAGCAAGGCCGAGAATCTGCCAGAAATCTGGGCAATCGGCTTCGACGGCATGATTGGCGGCAACGGTTCGTACGTCGAGGACGCAGGCGAGGTCGTGATGCACCAGCTCATCACATTCGACCAGTGCAAGCGTGTCGTGGACTGGTTGCACGGCCGCGGCCTTGAGTTCTACCTCGAGAGCAACAACGGTCTGTTTGCGAGCGAACGCTTCCAGGAGGCGGCGCGGCCCGTACTGCGCCAGTATAAGCTGGGCAAAGGGGCTACGCCCGAGGAGGTCGATGGGCTCGAGGTCGACGACGTCCTTCACGGCATCGTGTATGGTGCCGAGCTCTACCGCGACGACCTCAACAAAGTGAGCTTCATTTTGTCGAGCTATCAGGACCATCTTGATTCTGTCGAGGAGTTCCCCGACCTCAAAGCGGGTACATGGGGCGGAAAGGGCGAGCATGCGCTGTTCGGCGACCTTGGGGTTAGGGGTATCGATAAGGCCCATGCCGTGCGCGTGCTCGTGGAGCACCTCGGTGCCGATTTGGCCGACACCATCGCCTTGGGCGACGCCAAGGTGGACATCCCCATGTTCGAGGCGTGCGCCCAGAGCGTCTGCATGGGCTCCGGCGGCATGGAGGCCAAGGAGGCCACTGATTGGGTTACAACCGATGTGGACGACGACGGCCTCTGGAACGCCTTCGTGCATCTAGGGCTCATCGACCAGGAGTAAGCTGCCCCCCCGCGCGGCGCTCGTGACGCTGCGGCCGCGGCATCCGAGGCTTCGGGACGCCCTAGCCGCGGCATCCGAGGCGTCCCGCCCCTTCGTGGCCCTGCGCGGGACAAAACTCCCGTCAAAGGATCGAATTTTATGGCTCGGGCGGAGTAGCCTATACAACGACACTTCTCCTATCTGCGGTTTTAATTTTGTTTGAACGGGGTATATCTGGGCGGTCCTCGAAAATCCGCACCTTTGACGAGAGTTTTGCTGCGCTGGGCAAGTGGTCCGTTGTTTCTGGGCTTTGTCGTCGTTTCCATGGGCTCCGCCGCCACGCGCGGTTGGCGTTTCGCTTGGGGAGGACCTGGGGGAGAAGGCGCTTCGCCGGGTGCGATGAGGGCTAACCCAGCCGCGGGTTAAGATGCCGTAAGGCCGGGTGCACGTTGCGGCATGCGTTCTCCTGGAGCATGATGCTTTTATGACTTCGCCTAGCTTTCGCGCAGGTGTGCTATCCTATCGCAGTTGTTCTGTCTTGGTCGGAAACCAAGACGCCTTATGCCCTGGTCGGTAACCAGGACGAGATCGTAAGGAGTCCCTGCATGAAACCTGGAATCCATCCCGAGTACATGGAGTGCACGGTCCGTTGCTCTTGCGGCAACACCTTCGTGACCCGCGCCACCGTCCCCGAGATTCGCGTCGAACTCTGCAATGAGTGCCACCCGTTCTACACGGGCCAGCAGAAGTTCGTTGACACCGGTGGACGCGTCCAGCGCTTCGCCGACAAGTTCGGCGGTGCCGCTCAGGCTGCGCTCGAGCGCGAGGCCGCCAAGAAGGCTGAGCGTCAGAAGGCCGCCGAGGAGGCCGCTGCCAAGAAGGCCGCCGAGCGCGAGGCCAAGGCTGCCGAGAAGGCCAAGCGTGCTGCCAAGTACGCCGCCGAGGCCGCCAAGAAGGCCGAGGAGGAGGCCGCTCAGGCTCCCGCCGAGACCGAGGCTCCCGCTGCTGAGGCCGAGACCGAGGCTGCTGCTGAGTAGCACCTGCTGCGCGCACAGAGGGAAGAAGCGACCCGCATCGGAATCCGGTGCGGGTCGTTTTTTTGTTGTATGTGCCTCGCCATGTGAGTGTTGTCGCTTGCTTGGCGCGCGCCGCACGCCTTTGGACGAGCTTTGGATGTTCGGAGCGTTGTCGGGCGAGATTCGGGCGCCCGGGGAAATATGACGCCTGGGGCGTTGTCGGGCGAGGTTCGGACATCTGGGGCGTATTTGGGCGATATTTCGCCGCATAGGGCCCGCGCTATGACGGAATCTCGCCCAACGATGCCTCGAACATTCGAAAGCTGCCCAACAATCACGAAGGTCGAGGCGCGCCTGTTTTGGGTGCCTTGATAAAGGCTCGCCTAATTAATGGTCACTTGAATAATGGCCTGCCCGGTTGAAAGGTAACGGCCTACCTTATTGAAAGTCCGTCTGGATGAAGCCCGTTAGATTCGGTGGGCGAAAACCCGTCATGCAGCGTTCTGGCAAGGTCTTATTTCTTTGGCGACTTATGCCTTGGGCTGGCGCTGCTTGCCGGTGAAGCGCGCAACGTCGATACGCCACACCGCCGTGCGGTCGAGCACGCCCGGGCCGAGCGCTTGCGGTGCGCCGGGAGCCATGTGCTCCATGATGCGCGTGAGGCCGTAGACCTTGTCTTCGCCGCTAGCGATGGGGTAGATGCGCCCCGTCCCCATGATGCTCCGGTACGCAAAGGAGTACGAGCACGCGTACGGCCCGGTGATGACGCCATCTTCGCAGTCCATCTCGATCGCGACGTCGACCCCGGCGTTTCCGTTTGCCCCAAATGCCGCGGCCTTGCGTCCCGCGCCAGCTGAATGCAGCCAAAGCGTTAGGCGGGGAGTGCCGGATTCGTCCAGTTCCCAGTCGTAGCCAAAGCTCATGGGAACGATGAACATTCCCTCTTCGTCAACGGCGCCGACGCGCACGGTTTGGCAGCTATCGACGATTGCCCGCAGCTCACTCGCTTCGCGTACCTCGCGTTTTGCCAGTCTCATGTTCAACGTGAGCCCCCTAGCATGGTTGACGTAATTACTTGACGCAACCAATCATATAGCGAGGCTTGTATGGGCATTCGTTCGGCTGCGATTTTATAAATTCTCGCCCTCATGGCCAATTTAGTACGGTTAGTGGTGCTTGGGAGCACCTAGCGCTGCTGAAGAGCGTTGTGGAGTGGTCCAGGCAGGGTGCCTTTTGCCCGATTATCGATGGCAATCATGAATAAGCCCCCAAAATGAGGTTTAGCTGGGCGTGCGCCGCTTCTTAACTACCACCAATCATATTAAATTGACCATGAGAGTAAACTGCTGTGCTTCCTAACGGCGCGGGCACGTTCGTCGCGAAGCCGCTGCCTGCTCGTTGTCGATATGCGTATTCTCTGCTTGCAAGATGTGCGTGCGAGTCGGAGCTGCCCGAGTTGCAGGCAAACAGCCGAGACATGGCCCCGGGAGCCCATTCACCGTGGTTTCTCCGTGGGATGCGCGCGCCGTGTGTATCGTCCGTGCGCCAAAGGGATAGAGTTAAGCAGTCTGAGTATGTCCATCGGGGGCGGTTCTGGGGCGCGACGGGTGTCGCGCGGCGCGAACTACCTCCTGTGAAAAGGGAACCACATGGGATTCGTCTCAAAACTCCTTTCAATCGGCTCCGATAAGGAGCTCAAGCGCTATCAGAAGGTTGTCGAGAAGATCAACGGTCTCGAGCCCACCTACGAGAAGATGGACGACGAGGAGCTCGCCCACCAGACCGAGCTCTTCCGCGAGCGCTATGCGAACGGCGAGTCGCTCGACAGCATGCTACCCGAGGCGTTTGCCGTGGTTCGTGAGGCGTCCAAGCGCACCACCGGCCTCCGCCACTTCGATGTGCAGCTCATCGGCGGCATGACGCTCCATGATGGCCAGATTGCAGAGATGAAAACCGGTGAAGGCAAGACGCTCGTCTCAACGCTCGCCGGCTACCTCAACGCGATTTC
Source organism: Enorma shizhengliae (assembly GCF_009676995.1). Classification (NCBI taxonomy): domain Bacteria; kingdom Bacillati; phylum Actinomycetota; class Coriobacteriia; order Coriobacteriales; family Coriobacteriaceae; genus Enorma; species Enorma shizhengliae. The sequence continues at coordinate 74,209 of NZ_VTFZ01000006.1, read as the reverse complement.
CGGCAAGGGCGTGCACATCGTCACCGTGAACGATTACCTCGCCAAGCGCGACTCTGAGTGGATGGGCCAGATCTACCGCTTCCTTGGCATGAAGGTCGGCCTTTTGCAGAACGGCATGCCGCTCATGCAGAAGCGTCCTGCCTACGAGGCAGATGTCACGTACGGCACCAACTCGGAGTTCGGCTTCGATTACCTGCGCGACAACATGGTGCTTCGCGCATCGCAGCGCGTGCAGCGCGGTCATGCCTTTGCCATCGTGGACGAGGTCGACTCGATTCTTATCGACGAGGCGCGCACCCCGCTTATCATCTCCGGCGCCGGCACCAAGTCGGCGAGCACCTACAAGGACTTTGCCCGCGCGGTCCGCGGTCTTAAGCGCGCCCCCGAGGTCGAGCACGACCCGCTGTCGCCCGAGCCCGCGCCCGAGCCCGACGGCGATTTCGTGATGGACGAGGCCAAGCACACCATCGCAGCAACCGAGCAGGGCTTGAAGAAGATCGAGAAGCGCCTCGGCATCGATGACATCTACGCCGACCTTTCCGGCCAGCTCGTGAACCACCTGCAGCAGGCGCTCAAGGCCCAGTACATGTTCCACCGCGACAAGCAGTACGTGGTCACGAACGGCGAGGTCAAGATCGTCGACGAGTTCACGGGCCGCATCATGGAAGGCCGTCGCTATTCCGATGGCCTCCACCAGGCCATCGAGGCCAAAGAGGGCGTGCTCGTGCGCGAGGAGAACCAGACGCTCGCCACGATCACCCTGCAGAATTACTTCCGCCTCTACGATAAGCTTGCCGGCATGACCGGTACCGCCATCACCGAGGATGCCGAGTTCCGCGAGATCTACAACCTGCCCGTGCAGGTCATTCCGCCCAACAAACCGGTGGTCCGTATAGACCATGACGACCTCGTGTACCGCACGATCGATGCCAAGTACCGCGCCGTCGCCGATGAGGTTGCCGAGCGCCACGCCGAGGGCCAGCCCGTGCTTGTGGGCACCGTCTCCATCGAGAGCTCCGAGCGCTTGTCGCGCCTGCTCAACAAGCGCGGGATCAAGCACGAGGTCCTGAACGCAAAGTTCCACGAGCGCGAGGCGCACATCGTTGCGCAGGCCGGCCGCTTGGACGCTGTGACCATCGCAACGAACATGGCAGGCCGTGGTACGGACATCCTGCTCGGCGGCAACCCCGAGGAGCTCGCGAACGAGATGGTCGAGGCAAAGGGGCTCGACCCCGAGGCCGAGGGCTACGAGGAGCTTCGGGCGGCAGCCTATGAGGAGGCGCTCAAGCAGGCCCGCGAGACGTGCGCCCGCGAGCGCGAGCAGGTGCTTGCGGCGGGCGGCCTCACGGTAATCGGCACCGAGCGGCACGAGAGCCGCCGTATCGATAACCAGCTCCGCGGCCGCGCCGGCCGTCAGGGCGATCCCGGTGAGACGCAGTTCTACCTTTCGCTCGAGGACGACCTCATGCGGCTCTTCGGTGGCGACAAGATGGATCGCATCTCGAGCCTCATGTCGTCGGCCGATATGGACGACCTGCCCATCCAGCACAAGTTCATCTCCAAGGCCGTCGAGGGCGCGCAGCGCAAGGTCGAGAACATCAACTTCTCCATGCGTAAGAACGTGCTCGAGTACGACGACGTCATGAACAAGCAGCGCCAGGTCATCTACGCCGAGCGTAACAAGGTGCTCGACGGCAAAGACCTCGCCGGGCACATCACCGACGTCATGGCCGATACCGTCGAGCGTTGCGTCGCCGAGTTCTGCCCCAAGGACTCCAAGAAGGGCGAGCGCGACTTCGAGGGCCTGCACAAGTGGATCGTCGAGCTCACCGGTCGCATGGACGCGCCGCAGATCGATGACGAGGACGCGAGCTTCAGCGCGATCAACGAGCAGGTGCTCGCCTATGTCAAGGATTGCTACGACCAGAAGGCCGAGCGTGTGGGCGAGGAGCTCATGCGCGAGCTCAACACGCAGGTCATGCTCCGCGTGATCGATACACGCTGGATGAGCTACCTGCAGGAGATGGACTACCTCAAGCAGGGCATTGGGCTCCGCGGCTTCGGCCAGCGCGACCCGCTCGTGGAGTACAAGAGCGAGGCGTTCCGCGCGTTCCAGACGCTCGTGGACACCATGTACGAGGACTACCTGCGCACCATCCTGCGCATCGAGGTCAAGCAAGCCCCGCGCGCCGCGCAGCGGGCGGCCGAGGAACCTGCGGAGCTTTCGAACGCGACGTACTCCGGCCCGGCCGATGTTGATGGCGAGGGCGGTTCCTCGACCATTCGTCGCGAGGCCGCCGCGCAGGCTGCCAACGCTGCTGGCCGCGCGCCGGCATCCGCACAGGGTACGGTCAAGACCTACGTCAAGGCCGAGAGCGGCGACCCGTACGCCAACGTGGGGCGCAACGACCCCTGCCCCTGTGGTAGCGGCAAGAAGTTCAAGAACTGCCACGGTAGGAACCGCTAATGGCCGAGGAGAACATCACGGCCGAGGCGCTCGACGCCTTGGCGGCGCGCCTCGATGAGGTTGAGGTCTACCTGCATCTAGGCGAGAAGCGCGAGCGTGCGGTGGAGCTCGAGCGCCAGAGCGCCCAGCCGGGCTTCTGGGACGATGCCGAGCATGCGCGCGCAATCATGGCAGAGCTCTCGGCGGCGCGCGATGATGTGAAGGCCGTCGAGGATGCCCGCGCGGAGCTTGCCGACGCGCGCGCCGCGCTTGAGCTCGCCGGCGAGATGGGGGGCGACCCCGAGGCGGCCGACCTGGTGGCCGAGGCAGCGTCCACGGCCGAGATTCTCGGCCGCTCCATCGACCAGCTGGAACTTACGAGTTGGTTTACCGGAGAGTTCGACCACGGCGATGCCATCGTGGCCATCAAGCCCGGCCAGGGTGGCTTGGAGGCCCAGGACTGGACCTTCATGCTGTTCAAGATGTATATGAAGTACTGTGCGCGCCACGGCTGGAAGGTCACGGTCAACGACTGCCCGGCGGCCGAGCAGATCGGCATCGACCGTGCGACCTTCACCGTGGAGGGCAAGGATGCGTTTGGGATGCTCCGCGCCGAGGCCGGCGTGCACCGCTTGGTGCGCATCAGCCCCACGGATGCCAAGAAGCGCCGCCAGACCACGTTCGCGGGCGTGGAGGTCATCCCCGTGCTGCCCGACGACATCGACATCGAGATTGCGCCCGACGATATCCGTGTGGATGTGTACCACGCGAGCGGCCCCGGCGGCCAGGGCGTGAACACGACGGACTCCGCCGTGCGCGTGACGCACCTGCCTACGGGCATCGTCGTGACCTGCCAGAACGAGCGCTCGCAGATCCAGAACAAGGCCGCGTGCATGCAGATCTTGAAGGCGCGCCTGTACGAGCTGGAACTGCAGAAGCGCGAGGACAAACTCGACGAGATCCGCGGTCCCAAGACCGAGATCGGCTTCGGCAACCAGATCCGCAGCTACGTGCTCTATCCGTACCAGATGGTCAAGGACCTCCGCACCGGCGTGGAGACCGGCAATGTCGATGCCGTGCTGGAGGAGGGAGACCTGGACCCGTTCATCATCGGCTACCACCGTTGGGCTACGAGCGAGGAGGTCTCCTAACCTGGGCGGCCCTTTGTAGCACCCAACCTTGCCCTTCAATCGTCGGTCGCCGCACGCAAGGCGTGCTCCCTCCTCTTTCAGGGCAATCTCGGGCACTACGAAAGGCCGTCTTTGTACGCGAAATGACTCATTTTGGGACGGGGTCATTTTGAACCAGTGCGCGGGACTTCTGGGATTGATATGAGAAAGGTGGTCCGGCTCATAGCTCTAGACCGCCTTTACTCGCGATTCTTGAGTCGTGGTTCAGGCGCAGCATCGCGCGATCTACTCATCCGATTGTGAAATCGACCGTGCTGGAACGGGGATGGTGGGGTCTTCGTAGGGGGACCAATGAAATACGGTGACGCGATCGCCCGCCTGTACCCATGAAAGGTCAACGGTGTCTTTGAACGAAAAGACGGGGCGGCTCCCCGCGTCGAAGCCGCTTGAGTCTGTATCGATGTGCACGGTAACGGTGTGGTGTTCTTGGTCGCATGAGATGACCGTCCCACTGGAATAATGCATGGCGTCATCCCAGCCCCCTGTTGTTTCCACAGCGACATCGGCTTGCTGTGCAGCATGGCAGTAGAGAACAGCGATGCCAGCTGCACAGGCGAGCAAGACAAGCACGACTACAGCAGAAACTTTGGACACCTGCGGCGATGGGTGCTTCATCTTCTAATCTCCGATCTCGCTTGGAGCAATGCCCAAGGATAATGTAGGTGTGATATTAATATAAAATATGAATAATAGGACAAAATACATAATAGATGAGGATACAAGAAAGTCCGGTGGAGGGCTGCGTCGAGGGCTGTGCATGGTGTGTTATGATGCACTTACAATCTATAACACGATTTTCTTCATAAGGGATATTGTGCTATGAAATTGTCGAGGCAATCAGTTCGGTTTCATCTTGGGCGGGTGCCTGCGATTGGAAACGTTGAAACAGGCGCCATCATCGGGTTGACCAGCAGCGGGGCGGCGTTATGTGCGGCCATGGCGACACGCGATGTCCCCGAAGCGGACGTGCCTGCGGACTGCGTCGAGCTTGTTGCCTACATGAGGCAGCATGGCATTATTGAGGATGGAGCGGGCGAGGGCGTTTTGCACGCCGACCGGGTGCGGCTTCGCTCCGCTTATCTCCACGTGACCAATCGGTGCAATCTTTCATGTGTTGGGTGCTACTCAAGGGATGAAGGACGCAACCGTGATGAGGATCCGACGTTTGACCAGCTGGCGCATGCCGTCGATGTGCTTGTTGAGCTTGGTGTCGAGCAGTTGATTGTCTCGGGCGGTGAGCCGTTCCTACGAGAGGATCTTGCCGAGCTTGCTGCGCATGCCAAACAGGGCGGAATTGCCACGGTTATCATCCTTACCAACGGCATGCTTTGCACCGACGAACGTATCGCCCCGCTTGCAGGCAAGGTAGACACCATTTCCGTCTCGTTTGATGGGCCGTCGTCGCAGAGCCCGTCCTATATTCGCGGCAAGCAGCTCTTTGACCGGCTGGTCGAGGTGATCAAACGCATCAAGGGTGCCGGCATTCAAGCGCATATTCTTCCAACGATTCATGCCAAGAACATAGACGACGTCCCGGCATACCTTGAGCTGGGTAAACAGCTCGGCGCTACCGTGGGCTTCAGCTTGCTGAGCGGACTTACCGGCACACTCGGCGACCTTGCACCGAGCGATGACGATTTCGTGCGCCTTGCCGAGGTCATGCAGGCGGCAGGGGCAACGGCGGGTGTTGACAGCGTCTTCCTTGATGGCGCGCAGCCAACCCTTCAGGCCTGTGCGTGCTGCGGAGCAGGCAAAACGGACGTGAGCGTTGCCGCCGATGGCTCGGTGTATCCGTGTCACATGCTGCGCTATGCTCCATTTCTCTTGGGTAATGCGTTTGAGGATTCAGCCGATACGTTGCGCGATTCGCTCGCTCGGTTTGCTTTGCCTACTGTCGACGAGCTCGACGGCTGCAAGGACTGTAACAAGCGCTATCTATGCGGAGGTGGTTGTAGAGCACGAGCTTATATGGAATATGGTCGCGCAGATTGCCGCGACCCATACTGTGCGTACAACAAGCGGTCGATTGAGGATGCCGTGAGCTTCGTGCTTGTGGCAATGGCGTGAAAGGAGTTTTCTAATGCTGTTTGCGATTGAGGTGCAGAGCAAAAGGCCATGCAGAATAATCGGAGGTATCAGGATCGGCTTTTAGCTTCTTATTGGATGAAGCTACATGAGGAGCAATTATGCTGGACTTGGCGAAACAGGCATCGAAGCTAATTAGGCTGCTGATAGCGCTTTGTTGCGTGCTCACTTTTGGCTGTCTCATCAACTTAATCTTTGACGTGAGCGACATGTTGTCCATCGGCTTCCCATCTAATCTTGAAGCTTCTGGTAATGTGTGGTGCTATCTGATTATTACGTTTTGCAGCGATGTTCTTGATGCCGTTGTCCTCGTCGTTTTCGTTTCGTTTGCTCTGGTCGTGGCACGGAAGGGCGAGATCTTTAGCAAAGGACAAACCTATAGGCTTCTTGTCATTGCGATTCTCATGCTCGTGCAGGTAGCGCTTGGGCTGCTTGTCCCAAGCATCTCCCTGTCGAGCTTTCAAGGCTACGAAGCGGGAGCTGCGGTTGGTCCAACGCTCGACCTGCGCCAACTCTCCACGTCCATCATGTTCTTCATCTTTGCCGCCATTTCTGAATACGGCAGAATCTTACAGGAAGACTCGGATAACATTCTGTAAAATGACGCTAACGTTCTATGACGTACTAGAAAGGGGGACATCATGCCCATCGTTATGCGACTCGATCGCGTGATGGCGGACCGCAAGATGTCCTCCATCGAGCTGGCAGAGAAGGTTGGCATCTCTCCGGTGAATATCTCGCGTATCAAGACCGGTCGTCTCAAGGGCATCCGCTTCTCGACGCTTGAAGCCATGTGCAAGGCGCTCCGCTGCAAGCCTGGTGACATCATCGACTGGATGGACGAGGACGAGTACATCGCCGCGTTCGGCAAATTACCTGACTGACGAATGCCGACTCGTATTCATGCGAGGCGGCCGTATAGGTGACAACATGAACAATAAAACAAAGCGAGTCATTCGCCTCATCGTTGCGCTCACGGCGGGTGTCGCAGTGTTTTTCGGTGTGCTGCTGCTTCTGAACACGCAGGCGTATTCCGGCATGATTGGGCTGTTGGGCCCGGGCGTGCTCTCGAGTTCGATGCCGATGATGCTCGTGTCGCTCCTCTTCGCGGTGTTCGCAGCGGCCCTTGTTTACCAGACGCTGAATAACAGGGTGTATCTTGCGTTTACGCGCGTTGCGTTCGGTGTCTACCTCGCAGGTCTGCTCTTTGCGATTCTGGGCAAGAGCGTGGGCATCCGGGGCATTAATCTTAACCTCGCCGATGTTGTTGCCACGGTTCAGGTATATCCCGGTATGCTTCTGCTCAACATTGCGCTGTTCGTGCCACTGGGCTGGTATCTTTGCCGTCGCTTTGGGTCGATTGCGCGGGCTGCACTCGTGGCCCTCGCTGTCTCTTTTGTACTCGAAGTGCTGCAGTACGTGTTTGAGCTCGGGCTCACGGACATCGTTGATGTGTGCGCCAACACCTTGGGCGGGTGTATGGGTGGTCTTGCGTGGGCGTGTGCTGAGCCATTTTTGAATGTGGAAAGTGATGAGCGCTATGGTCAATGCTATGCCTTTAGCGTGCCGCAGGCGGCGGGCCGCCGGACGAAGCGCTCTGCGGTAGGTTTGGGAGCAGTGGTTGTAGCGCTTACCGCGTTCTGCTCCCTTGCTGCTGCCGCGAGCCCGCCGGTCGACCAGTCCTCCAACAACCAGATACTTGTTGATGAAAACGCGGATCCGGCATTGGTTGCGCTTGCTCAAGAACTCGACACCGGCACGGATTTATCGGCCTCAACACCGCTTGCCGTATCGGGCGTCTTGGTGCAAGACGAGCGTTGGGAAACCGAAGGCGGCATCACGTTTACGACGTTGGTTGTGGTGAGCGAGCAGCCCGATGCGACGGTGCCGAGCGTTCGCGTTGGTACGAGCTATCCCATCATGGTGGGGCCATCGGCGACGCTTTCATTCGGCGGCGAGCAAGTTGACGAAGACGGGTTGTACAAGGCGTTCATGGACGGCGGCATGCTGAGCGTTTCCTGCGAGCTTGTGCCCTATGGCGGGTGCTTCGTTGCAACGAGGTCGATGCTGCACCGTGCGAGAACCCCGACCCCGACGCGCCGCTCGCGTACTTTAACTTCAACATCTATTCCGACCTTTACTTGGGTGATATCGAGCGCCCAACGTTTATGACGTGGTCTGCTGACCAGAAGCACGTTGAGCTGTGCGGGCACGTGGGCTCGACGATGGAAGCTGAAGGTTCAGCGTGTTATGCGACCATCTGCGGGCTCGATGAGGTAGACGGAGTGCCCGTTCTGCATGCCGTGAACGTGTCATATGATCTGCCGCCTTCGGAGGATGGCGAGCCGAACGATCCCGAGGCGCATCTCGCCGCGCTTGGAGATGACGGTGCATTGCACCTCGCGGGCGAGTAGGGCACGCCCTTTCTGCGCCGTTTGTGTCAGCTCGTTCCACTTTTGGGAATATCTTTCCGGCTTCATCCGGAAAGTTTGGTTTGCATTGAGGGAAACCGCAGGATTGCGGCGACTGCAAGGGCGCTGTCTGACGGCAAGCGAAATAGATGTTCCCAAAAGTGGAACGAATGCACGCTCTCGGCCCTTCTTGGTCCACGACATTGCGGCATCCGTGTGAACGAACGGTTGACGTGCTACCATAGCCAGCGGAAAACTCAACGTCATGCGCCTGTTAGGGTACGGCGGTGCGAGGCGGCCCGGTTGGTCCGCGCGCGCCGTGCGCAGAAAGGAACGGGCCCATGGCCTCTCGGGTGAATATCTCGCGCGTCAACCTTACCGAACTCGTCCGTTCGCGCTTCGTGCGCGACCTGCCCCTCGTCGTGGCGGGCTGCGCCATCGCTGCGCTCGCGGTAGACATCTTCATGGTGCCCAACGGCCTCGCTGCGGGCGGTCTCACCGGTCTTGCCACCATCCTCTCCGAGCTTGCGCGCCGCAACGGCTTCTACCTGCCCGTTGGTCTACAGACCATCGTCTTCAATATCGTATTGCTGCTCTTCGTGATGCGCACGGGCGGCGTACGCTATGCGGTGCGCACCATCACGGGCTTCGTGCTGTTCGGCTTCTTTACCGACCTCTTCGTGCCGCTGGCCGAAACCTTCGCCGACGCGGCGAACGACCTCATGCTCTCTGCGCTGTGGGGAGGCATCATCTCGGGGCTTGGCTATGGCCTCGTGTTCCGCGCCGGCACCAACACAGGCGGCTCGGATACCATCGCGCAGATCATCTCGCGCAAGACATCGCTGCCCGTGGGCGCGACGGTCATGGTGATCGACGTGGCGGTGTGCGCGGCCTCGGCGCCGGTGTTTTCGCTCATCCAGGCGTTGTATGCAGCGCTTTCTATGGTGCTTTCCGGCTACGTGATCGATGCGGTGGTCGATGGCGGCAACCGCCAGCGTGCGGCCTTCATCGTGTCGGACGAGTGGGAGAACATCAAGGGGGCGATTTTTACGACGATGGACCGCGGCTGCACCGAGCTCATGGCGCGCGGCGGGTATACCGGAACCGAGCGACCGGTCATCCTGCTTATCATGAGCAAGAGCGAGATCCCCATCATCAAGACCATCGTGCATGAGTACGACCCCAACGCCATCATCATGATTACCGACGTGAGCGAAGCCATCGGTTACGGTTTCAAGGATTTTTCTGCGTAGCGCGGTCAGGCTCGGCGTTCGCTGAGCGTCCCGCTGCGTCGTCGATGGGGCGTAATATGCAATCTGGCGGCATTAATATGCATGGATTGGTTTCCTACTGAGGCGGCTCATATTAATTCGATCCTTTGAGGCTAGTTTTTCCAAATAATAGAACGCAATCTACCTGCAGCAATAATGCAATTCTGCAGGTAGATGATGCGAACAAAACTCGTGCCAAAGGATCGGATTTCGTCAGACCCCCAAAGTAGATGGGTAAATCCCATGCATGCGAAGCTGCGTCTGGCCCGTCTGTAAGCCGGGCGTCCGGCGGGTTGCGGCCACATATGCGGGCGCGGGATCGTTTCGCGTGCCGCCGCTGGTGCAGTTTTCGCGACGGTGGTTGCAGCCTCCAGTTACCGCCTTCCACCTGTTATGATGAACGAGTCTTAGGGGGACTTCTCTTTGAAGGGACGGACATGGCAACAGAACAGTTGAGAAGCGCTTGCGCACACGACGACGCGCAGGTTGCCCTCATCGCCAACCGGATGCGGCGCGATGTCGTCGAGATGCTCGAGGCGGCGGGCTCCGGGCATCCGGGCGGGTCGCTTTCGGCGGCGGACATCGTGGCAACGCTCTTTTTCTCCGGCGTGATGGGCTACGACGCCCAGGATGCCGAGAATCCGGAGCGCGATCGCTTCGTGCTCTCGAAGGGCCATGCCGCCCCCATTCTGTACGCGGCGCTCTCCCAGATCGGGTATCTCGAGCATGACGAGCTCAAGACGCTCCGTCATATGGGGTCGCGCCTGCAGGGGCATCCCGACTGCCATGCATGCCCGGGCGTGGAGGTCTGCACCGGCTCGCTTGGCCAAGGCCTTTCCGTTGCATGCGGCATTGCGCTCGGCTTCCGGGCCGACGCCGCGCGCGACGGTGGAGACCCCAAGCGCGTGTTCGTGCTCACGGGCGACGGCGAGCTCCAGGAGGGCGAGAACTGGGAGGCGGCCATGTTCGCCGCGCACCAGCACATCGATAACCTCGTGGCGATTCTCGACAGCAACAACCTGCAGATCGATGGCCATGTGAGCGACGTTAACGGCATCGAGCCCGTCGCGGACAAGTTTGCCGCCTTTGGCTGGGAGGTCATTGCGGCGGACGGTCATGACGTCGCCGACATGCACCGCGCGCTCAACGAGGCCGTCGCGGTGACGGGCAAGCCGGCCATCATCGTCGCCTCGACGGTGAAGGGCAAGGGTGTCTCCTTCATGGAAGACCAGGCCAGCTGGCACGGCGTGGCGCCCACACATGAGGAGGCCGCGCAGGCCATTGCAGAGATCGATGCCGCGTACGAGGAGCTCCTCGCCGCGCAGAAGGAGGCGTAAGTCATGGCGAAAGCGACGCGCGCCGCGTTCGGCGAGACGCTCATCAAGCTCGTTGACGAGGGCATGGACATCATGGCCGTGGACGCCGATCTCTGCGGCTCCACGACGACTGCTAAGTTCGGGGCGGCCTATCCCGACCGCCTCTTTGATGTGGGCATCGCTGAGCAGAACATGATCGGCGTGGCCTCGGGCTTGGCGCTCACCGGGCGCACGGTGTTTACCGGCTCGTTTGCGGTGTTCGGCACCGGCCGCTGCTGGGAGCAGATCCGAAATACCGTGTGCGATTCGGGCTTGAACGTGAAGATCTGCCCCACGCACGCGGGCATTACCGTGGGCGCGGACGGCGCGACCCACCAGGCGCTCGAGGACATCGCCCTCATGCGCGTGCTGCCGGGCATGCGCGTGCTCGTGCCGGCGGATTACGCGAGCGCCGTGGCTGCGATTCGCCTGGCTGCGGCAACGCCTGGTCCCTTCTATGTGCGTCTAGGGCGTGAGCCCTTGCCCGAGGTCTATGACGAGGGCTTCACCTGCGACGTCGCCTTCGCCAACGTGCTGCGCGAGGGCTCGGACATCTCCATCATGGCGTGCGGCGTGGAGGTTGCGCAGGCGCTTGCGGCGGCAGACGCGCTGGCCGCTGAGGGCATCTCGGCGGAAGTCGTGGACGTCATGAGCGTGAAGCCGCTCGACGAGGAGACGATCATCGCCTCCGCGGCAAAGACCGGACGCGTGCTGACGGTCGAGGAGCACAGCATCTATGGTGGCATGGGCTCCGCCGTGGCCGAGTTGCTCAGCGAGAAGCACCCCGTGCCGGTGACGCGCCTGGGCATGACGACCTTTGGCCAGTCCGGCGACGCGGCCGAGCTTCTTGCCTACTATGGTCTGGATGCTGCAGGTCTCGCCGCCCGCGTGCGCGAGGTGCTGGGTAAGTAGACGGTTAGCGATATGCCGCTCGCCTGCGTGCGGGCGTGTGGGGCGGGGCGAGTGCCGGTTGTGCGCTTGCCCCGCTTAGCGTTGTACGCCACCGCCTCGCGGGGGCACAGCTCCTCTACGCCTTTTCTGTGTGCGGTGGCGCTTGCTGGTACAATAAATCGCGCATGTAGATAAAACGCACGACTTGAAGGAGCAACAGTGGGCAACCACTTCCGTAAACCCGATGAAGGGCAGGACGCTCCGCGCCAAACAGAGCCGCAGACGGCCTCCCATTTTGCGTATTCCACCTCGTACGAGGGGCAATCCGAGGGACAGGCCGGTTCGCGCTTTGCAGCAGGCGCCGATGCGAACGAGGACGTCCTGTTCGGCGCCGCGCCTGCCGAGCAGGCGTACGCGCAACCCGCGGCCTATGCCGCCCAGGACAGCGTCTCTGAACCAACCATTGACCCGTTTGCCTACCAACCGGCGAACAACGACTTCGCAGCCTCCGCTTCTGCGGATGCGCTTGCGGGCGTGCCGTCGCCTCTGGACGCACCTGCGCCGCAAGGCGATCTAAGCTCCCAACTGCCTCAGATCCCCGATCCCATGGCGGCTCCCGAACCCGAGGTAACCGCCGACCAGGCCCATGAGGTCGCGACCCTCGACACCGCGCTTCAGAGCTCTGATTTCACGCAGGTGTTCGCGCCGGTGCAGGAATCGCGCAAGAAGATGGCGCGCGAGGCGGGCGTCGACCCGGTGATCGTGATGGAGCACGTGACCAAGATCTACCCGGCACAGCCCAACAAGCCCGCGCTCGAGGATGTCAACATCGAGATCTACCCCGGTGAGTTCGTCTTCTTGGTGGGCCACTCCGGCTCGGGTAAGTCCACCCTGCTGCGCACCATCATGCGCGAGGTCAAGCCCACCCAGGGCCGCGTCATGGTCGCCGGGCAGGACCTCACCCGCATTCGCAACCGCAAGGTGCCCTACCTGCGCCGCCAGATGGGCATCGTGTTCCAGGACTTCCGTCTCCTGCCCAACAAGACCGCGTACGAGAACGTGGCCTTCGCGCTCGAGTGCATCGGCAAGCCGCGCGGCGTCATCCGCGCGCAGGTGCCCGAGGTGCTGCGACTGGTGGGCTTGGCGGAGCAGATGAACTCCACGCCCGACCAGCTTTCCGGTGGCGAGCAGCAGCGCGTGAACGTTGCGCGCGCCATGGTCAACCGCCCGCCGCTGCTCATCTGCGACGAGCCTACGGGCAATCTCGACCCGGCGATCTCGCTGGGCATCATGAAGCTCCTCGAGCGCATCAACCGCACGGGGACCACGGTAATCGTTGCGACGCACGACCGCGAGATGGTCGACTCCATGCACCGGCGCGTGATCGCGCTCGAGGCCGGCCACGTCGTGCGCGACCAGGAGAGGGGAGGCTACGGCAACTATGGCGCCCTCTAACATCGGCTACTCGCTCCGCGAGGCCTTCAGCCACTTCTTCCGCAACTGGACCACGTCGTTCGGTGCGGTCATCACCATCTTCCTGTCGCTCTTTATCATCGGCCTCTTCATCGTGGGCTCGGCGCTCGTTACGTCTGCCATTGGCACGATCGAGGACACGGTGACCATCAACGTCTTTATCTCGGACGACGCCACCGACGACGAGGTGCAGGCGTTCCAAGAGAAGCTCGAGAGCTGGCAGAACGTCCAGAGCGTCAACTTCAAGTCGAAGGACGACGCGCTGGAGGATTGGCGCAACATGTCGTCGAGCGCCGACTCAACGATTGCCGCGCTCGACGGCGAGAATCCGCTGCCCCGCTCGTACGAGGTCGTGATGGAGGATTCTTCGCAGGTTGAGGACATGGCCAACCGCATCAAGGAAGATACGGACTTCCAGGCCATGGCCGATAACGGCGATGTTGACGAGAGCGTGCAGTACAGCCAGGAGATGGTGGGCCGTCTGTTCCAGGTGACGGGCTACATTCGCATCGCCTGCATCGTGCTCGTGGCGCTGCTCACCTTCATCGCGTTCATCTTCATCAACAACACGATTCGCCTCTCCATCACGGCGCGCCGGCGCGAGATCGCCATCATGCGCTTGGTGGGCGCCTCGAACGGCTTCATTCGCGGGCCGTTCGTGACCGAGGGCGTGTTGCAGGCGCTCCTGGGCGCGCTGCTTTCCATTGGCGTGCTGGAACTCGTCCGCAACTTCCTCATGCCGCGCGTCATGAACATGGTGAGCTGGTGGCAGTTCGAGATTCCGCTCGAGGTGTACCTCATGACCTACGGCGCGTTGATTCTGGTCGGCCTGGTCATCGGTCTCTTTGGTTCCGCCATCGCGATGCGGCGGTATCTCAAGGTGTAGCCCAAGAATGCTCACGAGCGGAAGGCCAGTCTTTCCTCTCGCGCTGGTCCTCGGAGTTCAGCTTTTGCTGAACTCCTGCGGAATCGCGCGCGAGGAAAGGCCGGCCTTCCCTGTAAAGGTTTTGGGCTACACCTTGGATACCTTGGGACAGTGGGTAGAACGTGTGTGGGAACATCGGCTCTGCTGATGTTCTCCTTTTGGATGGAGGCAGGTGAGAAGCATGGGCCGAAAGCGTTCGGGGCGCGGGCGGCGTTCGCCGGTGCGGCGTGAGCGGCGACCGAGCCTGACGGGCACGGTTCGCCTTACCGAACGGCACGGGTTCGTCGAGACAGCCGAAGGGTCGCTGAAGCTGGCTGGCCGCGCGCTGCGCGAGGTCATGGACGGCGACGTTGTGGCCGTGAGCGTCCAGCGCGGTGAGGGCGGCAAGCGCGCCACGGTGGAGAGCGTGATTGAGCGCGCGGCGGCTTCCATCGTGGGCACCTACGCCGAAGCGGGCCCGCTCGGTGCCGTGCATCCGCTCGATACGCGCATAAAGGCCGACTTCTTCATACTCCCGCACGACCGCTCCGCGCGCGATGCAGGGGTGCAGGTGGGCGACATCGTTCGCGCTCGCATCGTCTCCTATCCGTCGCGTTACGAGTCGGGTGTCGTGACCATCGAGCGCCGCATCGGTGGCGAGGATGCTGCCGACCTGGGCATCCAGTGCGTTATGGCCCGTTTCGATCTTGAGGACGGCTATCCTGAGGAGCCCGAGCGCGCGGCGTCTGAGCTTGTCCAAGATATTGAGGGCGCGCTCGCCGATCCGCTTCGGTGCGACGTGCGAAACCGCTTCGCCTTCACCATCGATCCTGCCGACGCGCGAGATTTCGACGATGCCATCTCGATTGAGCGCACGCCTGCGGGCGGTTTCGAGCTCGGTGTGCACATCGCGGACGTGTCGCACTACGTTGCGTGGGGAAGCTCCATCGATCTTGAAGCGCGGCGCCGCGGCACGTCGGTGTATCTCGCCGACCGCGTGCTGCCCATGCTTCCCGAACGGCTGTGCAACGACCTCTGCTCGCTGCGACCCGATGAGGACCGGCTTGCCATGACGGTCGATATCAACCTCGATGCCCGCGGGCGCGTGCAGGGTGCGCGCATGTACCCGAGCATCATTCGCTCCCGCGTGCGCCTGGCCTACGGCGAGGCGGATAGGCTTCTGGAGGCAGGGGAGGCTGCTGCGGCCGAGGGCGGCCCGGACAGCGCCCTTGCTCGGAAGCTTGCGCATGCGGCAGCTGAGGGAGCGGACCTTGTCGAGGTGCTGCGCACAGCGGACGACCTTGCGCGGCTGCGCCGCACGGTTCGCGAACGGCGGGGCGCGCTCGACTTCGATACCGTAGAAGTTCACGCGCTCCTCGACGAAGCGGGGAGGCCCTACGAGCTCACGTGCCGCAAGCGGACCGCTGCAACGAGCCTTGTCGAGGAGGCGATGCTCCTTGCGAACGAGTGCGTTGCGGCATACCTGACGCGGCGCGGCGTTGCGAGCGCATTCCGCGTGCACGATGCTCCGGCCCCCGATCACCTTCAGGGCGCGGCATCAGCCCTCGTGGAGCTCGGCGTCATCGACAGGGCGCTCGGCCTTGCCATCTCTGCAGGCAGCCAGGAAGCCATGCGCCGTGCCATCGATGAGGCGGCGGGAACATCGGTCTTTGAGCTTGTGAACGCCCTGCTGCTGCGTGCCATGCAGCGTGCGGTCTATCGGCCAGACAACGAGGGGCACTATGCGCTTGGAGCCGAGGCATACTGCCACTTTACGAGCCCCATCCGGCGTTACCCCGACCTTATCGTGCACCGTACGCTCAAGCTCGCCCTTGCCCGGGAGCGCCTGGGTGCACGCGCGGTCCGCGAGCGCGCTCCGCGTCTGGTGGGCGCGGGGCGAGAGGGGCTCGATGCCGTGCTCCCTGCGCTCTGCAGGGCGTGCAGCGAGCGCGAGCGCATCGCCGACGCGGCGGCTCATGCCTCGCAGAAGGTCGAGGTTGCGCGATATTATGGCGAGCGCATCGGCGAGCAGTACCATGCGGTGATCAGCTGGGTGAGCGAGATGGGCGCCTTCGCCCGTATGGACGATACGCAGGCCGAGGGGCTCATCCACCTGCGTGACCTGGGAGATGAATGGTTTGATTTCGACGGGCGCCAGCTTGCGCTCGTGGGGTCGGTGAGCGGCCGCACCGTGCGCCCCGGCAACCGGGTGATCGTCGAGGTGCTCTCGGCCAATCCCGCGCGCGGCCATCTCGATCTGGCGCTCGTCACCTCGCCGCGTGCGCTACACTGATGCGAAGCAGCGAGTACGCCGGGCGGCTGCATGCGCCGCTCGATGCAAGTTTTTTGGAGGACCAATGGACCTGTCCGTAAGCTTGGAGGACATCCAGCACGTAGAGAACTTCCTCGGTCAGGGAGATGTTGAGAGCGCCTTGCCCGCGCTTTTGGAGATGCGCGACGCCATCGAGGACTATGCGGAGCGCGTGTGCCGTGCGACCGACCATATTCAGTATTTCACGTTTTCCGATTCGTTCGAGCTTCTGGCGTATCGCCGGGTTGAGAAAGACCCGCGCACCATCCAGCAGGCTCCGATTCCGTTCGACCGGGTGTACTCGGACCTCGCCTTCGTCTATATCCAGCAGCAGGAGTACGCGCTCGCCCGCGATGCCCTCAAGCAGGCCGTGCGCTGGAATCCGATGAACTGCGCCTACCGGCTCGACCTTGCCGAGCTGTACCGCGTGCTCGGCGATGCGCGCGAGTGGGCGGCGCTCAACTACTCCGTGCTCGCGCGTGCGGCAGATGCCAAGCTCTTCGGGCGCGCGTGCGCGGGTCTGGGACTGTTCTTCCTCGATAAGGATGAGAAGATGCTCGCTTCGGGGTTCGCGCGCCGCGCGGCGGCGTATGCTCCCGGCGAGCGGCAGACGCTCTCCCTCATGCAGCGCCTCATGGCCGAAGCTCCCGAGGAGGCGAATGCGAGCGAGGAAGAGGCGGCCCGCGCACTCGAAGAGCAGGGCTTCGAAGCCGATCCGAACGCCGAGATCGCTATCTGCCTGCTCATGTGCGCTACCGATGCCGCGCAGGAGGGTGACCGCAACGAGGCGACTCGGTACACCCTGCGCGCCCGCGACCTGGTTGGCGAGGATGCGGCAAAGGCGCTCATCCAGCTGATTCGCGAAACGGATGCGGAACTGGCGGCGGAGCATTCCGGTGGTAACGTGCCCGCCAGTGAGGGCGAGGTCGTTGATGCCGTGATGGCGGCGAGCGCGCAGGCGGGCCTTGCGGCGGCGGAAAACGAGGATGGAGGCCCCGATGCCGAGTCGTAGGGAGCGAAAGCTCATCGCGAAGAACCGTTCCGCGCACCATGAGTATTTCATCGAGGAAACCTATGAATGCGGCGTGGAGCTCTCGGGCACCGAGGTCAAGAGCCTGCGCGAGCGAGGATGCCAGATCAGCGACACCTTCGCGCTCATTCGAGGTGGCGAATGCTGGCTCATGGGCGTGCACATCCACCCGTACAGCCATGGCTCGATTTTCAACCGCGACCCCGATCGCCGGCGCAAGCTCCTGCTTCATCGCAAGGAGATCGACCATCTTGACCAGAAGCTGCGCACGCGCGGTTATGCGCTCGTCCCTCTCGAGCTCTACTTCAACGACCAGGGGCGCGTGAAGCTCATGCTGGGGCTCGGCCGCGGCAAGAAGCTCTATGACAAGCGCGAGGACATGGCAAAGCGCGACATGCAACGCGAGATCGAGCGCGCGCTCAAGGAGCGTAGCCGCTAGCGGGGCCGGGGTGCAGCGCTGTGGGTACGGTGCGGTCGCCGGCTGTGTGCGGGCAAAGCGCGGGCGCCGGCTGCGCGCGGGCCGCTGGCCGAATCATCCCTCCACGGTTGTGGCGTGGGCCTTAGACTGGTACGAAGGGGCGCGTTGTCCGTGCCCCGTTACACGAGAGGGGTAAGTATGGATCTGACCGCTTTCTTCACGATGACGTCCGGCTTGTATGTTGTATCTGCCGAGGCAGATGGCCAAAAAGCGGGATGCGTGATCAATACGGCCGTGCAGGTCACGGCAACTCCACCGAGGATTTCGGTGGCGGTCAACAAGGAGAACGTCACTGCGGGCGTGATCGCCAAGGCAGGCGCGTTCACGGTGACGGCTATCGACCAAACGGCAGACATGCCCTACATCGGGAACTTCGGGTTCCGCACGAGCGCAGATTACGACAAGTTCGAGAAGTATGGCTGCGAGACCTCTGCGGTGGGGAGCCCGTATTCTCCGCAGCACGCCTGCGCGCTTTTCGCGTGCAACCTTGTTGAGACGGTGGATGTTGGCACGCACTTCTTGTTCATCGGTGACGTGGTGGATGCCGAGCGCCTTTCGAGTGAAGAGCCGCTTACCTACGGCTACTACCATGCCGTGCTCAAGGGTAAGACGCCGCCCAAGGCTTCGTCGTATCAGGGATAAGCGGATACGAGGGGTTTCATAGGCTTTTGGGCGAGATTGCGCCAAGCGGTGCGCGGTCCTTGCTCCGCGTGATCGGCTGCTGGCACATCCCGCCGCCGGCGTGCTTGCGTGCCCGCTTGCTCATGCGCCTGTGCCGGACCATCGGTATGCCATCAAGCGAATAACATTTTGGTATTCGGATGAGTTCTCAAAAACGGGTATGCAGATGGGCCCTGCGGGTTATACTCGCAATACGCCGGCACGAAGTACACCGGCCCGATGAAAGGATGGATTCACATGAGCGACGAGAAGAAGACCTATAAGTTCGTGTGTGTTGTGTGCGGTTACGAGGTCGAGGTCGATACCCCCGAGCTCCCCGAGGATTACGTCTGCCCCGTGTGCGGCGTCGGTCCGGATCAGTTTGAGCTGGTCGAGGAGTAGCAGCTCGCAACAGCTTGCATGCGAATGGGAGGCCGGAGCCAAGCTCCGGCCTCTTTTCTGTTGGGGGCCTCTATTTATGAAGTGCGAGGCACCTCCCGCGCCGAGGTGCGGGTCGTTGCCTGTTCCGCTGTTGCCCACTGCGCGGATGGCACCACAACCGGCTCGCTGTACGGGCGTACGGGCGGGATACACGGTGCGAGGAGCCCGCTGGGCAGCTTGAGTTCAACTTTTGGGCACTTCTTGAGGGGGACGCTGAGTAGCGACTCACTGGGCACCCCTTATTTCCTAGGCTTTTGTTCACTCTATTGTCCGCGCTACTCGGCTTCATGCGCCTGAAGTGCCCAAAAGTTGCTTTCGCACGCCCGCGTTGTCCCAAAATCGCCCGCCAAAGCCCGAGTGACCCCCCCGCTGCCCCCCTGCGCCCCGCGAAGCGTGCTCTTCCGCTGGTACCTCGCCCGCCGATGATGCATAATTGACATATTGTCAAATCAGGTCGTCCTGGTTGCGGGACGAAGTCGCTCACCGCCATGTTTCCCGACGGCATAGGGCGAAATCCTGCCGCCATATCCCATGAGGCGATTGTAAGGAGTGCGGACATGTGGGCATATGAGAGCACGTTCTACCAGATTTATCCGCTCGGATTCTGCGGTGCGCCGCGCGAAAACGACGGCGTCTGCGTTTCGCGCATCGGGCGCGTGGCCAGCTGGGCGAGCTATCTTGATGAGCTCGGTGTTGGTGCAGTGCTCCTGAACCCGGTCTTCGAATCCTCCGCGCACGGCTACGACACGCGCGACCTCACGACGGTCGACTGCCGCCTCGGTACGAACGACGACTTCGCTGCGGTGGTCGCAGAGCTCCATGCCCACGGCATCCGTGTGGTGCTCGACGCCGTGTTCAACCATGTGGGGCGCGAGTTCTGGGCGTTTCGAGACGTGCGCGAGCACGGGTGGGATTCCGCCTATCGCGATTGGTTCATCACGAACTTCGATGGCGACTCCGCCTATGGAGATGGCTTCTGGTACGAGGGCTGGGAGGGTCATTTCGAGCTGGTGAAGCTCAATCTCCGCAATCCCCAGGTGGTCGACCATCTCATCCAGTGCGTGCGCACCTGGCGTGAGGAGCTCGGCATCGACGGGCTGCGTCTCGATGTGGCCTACTCGCTTGATCACGATTTCATTCGGAGGCTGCGCGAGGTCGCGAACGAGCTTTCGGCAACGCCCGTAGCCGGCGGCGTTCCGGGCGATGCGTCGTTCGTGCTGATCGGCGAGACGCTCCACGGCGACTACAGCCAGATCGTGAATGAATCCATGCTGCATTCCTGTACCAACTACGAGTGCTACAAGGGGCTGTATTCGAGCTTCAACTCCCACAACATGTTCGAGATCGCCCATTCGCTGCACCGTCAGTTCGGTGGAGACCCGTGGTGCATCTATCGAGGGCTGCACCTGCTGTCGTTCGCCGACAACCACGACGTATCGCGCTTGGCAAGCATCTTGAGCGATCCGGGCTGCATTCGGCCAGCATACGGGCTGCTGTTTGGCATGCCGGGCATCCCGTGTGCGTATTACGGGAGCGAGTGGGGCCAAGAAGGGCAGAAGGGCGGCGGTGACGACTGGGCCCTGCGCCCCGCCTTCGACGAGCCCGCGCCCAACGAGCTTACGGCGTGGGTCGGCCGCCTTATCGGCGCGCGCACCGGCCGCGACGAGCAGGGCGCGCTCGCGCCCGGCGCCCGTGCGCTTTGCTACGGAAGCTATCGCAACGTGCAGATCGCAAGTGAGCAGCTGCTGTTCGAGCGCGTGGCGGAGGGCTGGGACGGCGGGCCCGGCGAGCGCGTGCTCGTGGCCGTGAACGCTTCCGGGCAGCCGGCTTCGGTGCAAGCCGGTGAGCTTAACGGCAGCTTCCGCGACCTCTTGGCGGGCGATGCAGCAGCCGAGGTGGTCGAGCTTGCGGGCTCACTCGAGCTTGCCCCCTACGAGACCCGCTACCTGCTCGCACGCTGAAAATGATAAAACGAACCCGGTTCGTTTTATAACGGAAGCTTCCGCGACCTCTTGGCAGACGGCGCCTCGGCGGCCGGAGCGGTTGCGCTAACGGTGCGCTCGAGCTCGCCCCGTACGAGACGCGCTATCTGCTCGCATGCTGAGCATGGTACATCCTGCCGGCTAGGTTCCATCGTTTCGGGCCCCGCGCTTCTCGCGCGAGCATGTCCGCACGGCGCGTATAATGATGGGCGAACAGCAGCTCGGCCTGCCGCAGCGGGCCACTTCCATAAGGACGTTCGCCATGAACCGCATAGCACACGTGCGGCGGTCGCTCTCTAGCGGCCCTCGCGCCCTTCATCTCCAATCGTTCCGCCGCTTGCCCCAGCGCATCGTTGCCCGGGCGGCATGCGATGTTTGGGCGAGGTGATCGCTTTGGCGTCGCTTACCACCACGCATCGCTGGGTCGTCGCCCACCAGGATCCGCGCCTCGCCGACGAACTCTCCTGCGGGCTCGATATCGCCCCGCTCGTGGCGCGCATCATGGTCGCGCACGGCATCTCGTCGGTCGAAGAGGGCCGGCGCTTCCTCACGCCTTCTCTTGAGCGCGACTGGGCGGATCCTCTCGTTATTCCCGGCATGGCCGAGGTGGCCGACCGCGTCGAGCGTGCCATCCGGGAAGGGGAGGTCATCGCGGTCTTCGGTGATTTCGATGTCGACGGCATTACTTCGACGTGCCTGCTCACCGAGGCGCTCCGTGCGCTCGGGGCGAAGGTTCATCCCTTCATCCCGCACCGCTTCGACGAGGGGTATGGCTTGAGCGAGGTGGCTCTTGAGCGCGTGATCGATGCGTGCCATCCATCGCTCGTCGTGACGGTGGATAACGGCATCGCTGCGAAGAACGAGGTCGCCTTCTTACAGGAGCGCGGCATAGACCTCGTGGTGACCGACCATCATGAACCCTCGGACATGGTGCCCGAGGGCGTGCCGCTCACCGATCCCAAGCTCGATTCCTGCGGCCCCTCGCATGAGCTCGCGGGCGCCGGCGTCGCGCTCAAGCTCGTTCAGGTGCTGGGCGGCCGCTTGGGCCGGCCAGATCTGTGGCACGGCCTGCTCGAGGTGGCCGCGCTCGGAACTGTTTCTGACATGATGGCGCTCACTCCCGAGAACCGCGCGCTCGTGGCCGCGGGCATCGACCAGATGCGCAACACGACGCGCCCGGGGTATGTGGCGCTCGCCAGCATGAGCAAGACGGACCTCTCCACGGTCACCGCCGATTCGCTCTCGTTCTCTCTCATACCGCGCCTGAACGCCGCCGGGCGCATGGCCGACCCCACGCTCGCGCTCGACCTGCTGCTCGCGCGCGATCCCATCGAGGCCGGGCGCCTCGCAGCCGAGCTCGAAGAGATCAACCAGGAACGGCGGTCCATCGAGGCGGCCCTTGCCGACGAGGCATTCGAGCGCGTTGAGAGCACCTATGCCGGCGGCCGCGTGGTGGTCGTGGGGGGAGAGGGCTGGCACGAGGGCGTGAAGGGCATCGTGGCAAGCCGTATCGTCAACCGCTACCATGTACCGGCGCTTCTCTTCTCGATCGAGGATGGCGTTGCGCGTGGATCCGGCCGCTCGGTGGGCACGGTCAACCTCTTCGAGGCTGTTGAGCGCTGCTCCGATTTGCTCACCCGCTTTGGCGGGCATGCGGGCGCCGTGGGCGTGACGCTTCCCGCCGACCGGCTGGACGATCTTCGCGATCGGCTCGACGCTGTGCTCTCGGAGCTCCCGTCCGAGGCCTTCGAGGACACGGGCGAGATCGCCACGACGGTGCGCCTTTCGGAGCTCGATATCGAGACGATCGAGCAGGTTTCGCTTCTCGAGCCCTTCGGTCAGGGCAACAAGGTGCCGCTCCTTGCAGCGACGGGCGTGACCATGGCCGATCGCTTCTGCGTGGGAAAAACCGGCGACCATATGCGCTTCACGGCGACAGATGGCGCTGCGAGCGTGGCGGCGATCATGTTCCGCGTGCCCGAGATCGATACCGTGTGCGCCTGCGATTCGGTGGTCGACCTCGTGTTCGAGGCAGTTGCCGAGCATTGGCAGGGTCGGGTGAAGCCCAAGCTCATGGTGAAGGACATTCTCTGCCACGCGCCGGGCGATGCCGATGCGCGGGCCCAGGCGAGCGCAGGCCCAGCCCGCGATTCTTCGTCGGAGGCAACGTCGAAGAAGGAGCCATCCGGCATGGAGGCCCCGGCCGCCCGACAGAGCGGTGCGGAGCCCGCTACCGCCCGGCAAGGTGCCGCTCGCCGCGCCCTTCTAGCACAGCTGCCCTATGACGAGCTCACGCGCTCACTCCTGCACACCTTTATCGGGGCCTCTGCGCCGCACCGCGCCCAGAGCGACGCGCTTGAGGCGCTCGGGCAAGGCATGAATACGCTCGCTGTTATGGGTACGGGGCGGGGCAAGTCGCTCATCTTCCAGGTGCATGCCGTCCGCGAGGCGGTGGTCAACCGCCGTGCAAGCGTGCTCGTGTACCCGCTTCGTGCGCTCGTGGCCGATCAGGCCTTTCACCTCATCGCAGCCTGCACCGCCCTCGGCGTTCGCGCGGCGGTGCTCACGGGCGACACGCTCCAGCCCGCGCGCGATCGAGCGTTCGCCGAGCTTGCGGCCGGATCGCTCGACATCGTGCTCACCACGCCGGAGTTTCTCGCCATCCACGCGTGCCGTTTCGCCCAGTCTGGGCGCGTGGGTTTCGTCGTGGTGGACGAGGCGCATCATGCCGCCCGGGCTAGGTCGGGCGAGCGAAGCGCGTACCTGGAGCTTCCGCATGTGCTCGAGCGTCTGGGCAGCCCGACGGTCCTTGCCGTGACCGCGACGGCCGATGCTCACGCGGCGGACGAGATCTGCCAGCTTTTCGATATCGGGCGCGTGGTCGTCGATAAGACCATCCGCGAGAACCTCGAGCTCGAGGACGACCGCGACCTCTCGGCCCGCGAGAACCGCCTGGTCTCCATCGTGGCGGCGGGGGAGAAGACCGTGGTCTACGTCAACTCGCGTGACCAAGCGGCCCAGCTCGCGCGCACGCTTCGCAAGCGCGTGCCCGAGCTCGCCCATGCCATCGCGTTCTACCATGCGGGCCTTGCGCGCGAGGACCGCACCCGCATCGAGGAGGCATTCCGCGCCGGCGCGCTTGAGTGCATCGTGTCTACCTCCGCGTTCGGCGAGGGCGTGAACCTGCCCGATATCCGGCACGTGGTGCTCTACCACATGCCGTTCTCCGCTACCGAGTTCAACCAGATGAGCGGCCGCGCAGGCCGTGACGGCGAGCCGGCTACCGTGCACCTGCTGTACTCCGCGCGCGACGCGCGCATCAATGAGCGCATGCTCGATGCCGCGGCGCCCGAGCGCGAGGAGCTTGTGACCATCTACCGAGCGCTTCAGACCATGTGGCGGTCGCATCGCGGAAAGACGGGCGAGGAGAGCTTCTCGGCCACAGACCTCGACATCTCGAGCATGTGCCTCGCCATCGACGCGCGCACTCCGGTTGATGAGCGGGCCGTCAAGAGCGGCATCGCGATTTTCGAGGAGCTGGGTTTCGCCCGAGTCGAGGGCTTCGACGACGCGCGCCGCATCGAGATGAGCGAGAGGCCCGGGCACATGTCGCTCACGAGCTCAACGCGATATCTCGAGGGGCTCCGCACGCGTCTCGCGTTTACAACATTCCGCGGCTGGGCGCTCGATGCCCCGGCTCATGATATGCTTGCACGAGTGAACCGTCCTATCACGCCATAGGGCTGGAGCTGAGGTTAGGGGTCGATATGGATGCTGCAACCCGCGCGGCGCACGATGCGTCGCTCACATCGTTCTCGCAGATGGTGCACTACACCAAGGCGGACGACCTTCCGCAGGAGATCTGTGCCGACAACTACGACCGCCTAGCGCAGCTCTCCAGCAAGTACATGAGTCCCGAGGATTGCGCGAAGGTCGAGCACGCGTACTGCTTCGCTGCGGAGAAGCATTCTGCCCAGAAGCGCCGCTCGGGCGAGCTCTATATCAACCATCCCGTTGAGGTCGCCATCATTCTGGCCGAGCTCAACATGGATTGCGACGTGGTCTGCGCGGCGCTCCTGCATGACACGGTCGAGGACACCGAGGTCTCGCTCGCCGACGTGACGAGCCTGTTCGGCGAGACGGTTGCAGGGCTCGTGGACGGCGTAACGAAGCTCACCAACATCGAGGTGAGCAGCATGGACGAGAAGCAGGCGCTCAACCTCCGCAAGATGTTCCTCGCCATGTCGCGCGACATCCGCGTCATCATCGTGAAGCTCGCCGACCGCCTGCACAACATGCGTACGCTTGCGGCGCTGCGCGAGGACCGCAGGCTCTTCAAGGCACGCGAGACGATGGACGTGTATGCGCCGCTCGCCGACCGCCTGGGCATGAGCTCCATCAAGTGGGAGCTCGAGGACCTCTCCTTCTTCTACCTCGAGCCCGAGGCGTATCAGCGCATCGCGCGCATGGTGGCCGAGAGCCGCGAGGTGCGCGAGCGCTACCTGGCGGAGACCATCAAGACGCTCACGGACGAGCTCAAGCGCGTGGGGCTCCAGGGCTTCCAGATCAACGGGCGCTCCAAGCACTACTGGTCCATCTACCAGAAGATGAAGCGCAAGGGCAAGGAGTTCAGCGAGATCTACGACCTCGTGGCGCTGCGCGTGATCTGCCAGTCGGTGGGCGATTGCTACTCTGCCCTCGGTGCGGTCCACTCGCTCTGGCATCCCATGCCGGGGCGTTTCAAGGACTACATCGCCATGCCCAAGCTCAATAACTACCAGAGCCTGCATACGACGGTCATCGGCCCCACGGCGCGCCCGCTCGAGATCCAGATCCGCACGTTCGAGATGCATGAGCAGGCGGAGTACGGCATCGCGGCGCACTGGCTCTACAAGAAGTCGGGCGGCTCGAGCGCGGCGAAGACGGCAGAGGCCCAGCGCCTGGACGACCAGATCAACATGCTCAAGCATTCGCTCGATTGGGCTGCCTCCGACGAGATCGAAGACCCCAAGGAGTTCTTGGATACCCTCAAGGTCGACCTCTTCGACCAGGAGATTTACGTCTTCACGCCCAAGGGCGACGTCATGAGCCTGCGTGCCGGGGCAACCCCGCTCGATTTCGCCTACTCCGTCCACACCGAGGTGGGCAATCATTGCGTGGGCGCCAAGGTGAATGGCGTGGTGACGCCGCTCGCCCACGAGCTCGTCATGGGCGATCGGGTGGAGATCCTCACCAACAAGAACGCGAAGCCTTCGCGCGACTGGCTGAACATCGTGAAGACGCCCTCGGCGCGTTCGAAGATCAAGCGCTACTTCACCGCCGTGACCAAAGACGACGATGCCGCAGCCGGTCGCGACATCCTTTCCAAGGAGCTTCGCAAGCGCGGTTACGGTATCTCTACGGCCCGTTCTACCCGGGCGCTCCACACCGTGTGCGAACAGCTTAACTATCGCCAGCTCGAAGACCTGTTTGCCGCCATCGGCTCGGGCAAGGTGGCCTGCCGCATGGTGGGGAACCGCGTGGAGCAGATTCTCGATCCCAAGCCGGAGACTCCTGCAAAGACCGATGCGGAGCAGCAGGCGGCGGCGCAGCCCGCGCGCGGTTCGAACCGCCGGCCGCGCGGCCCCAGGCGCGATAGCTCGGGCGTCATCGTGAAGGGCGAATCGAGCGACGGGCTCCTCGTGCGCCTGGCCCATTGCTGCAACCCTGTGGCGGGCGACGACATCGTGGGCTTCATCACCCGCGGTCGCGGCGTCTCGGTGCACCGGGCGAATTGCCCCAACGTGAAGGGGCTCATGGAGCACCCGGAGCGCATGATCGAAGTTGGGTGGGATACCCAGGCGGACGCGCTCTTCCAGGTGGAGATCGTGGTCGAGTGCCTCGATCGCATGGGGCTCTTGAAGGACGTGACAATCGCGATCGGCGATGCGGGGGCGAATATCCTTTCGGCAAGCACCTCGACTTCGCGCGACGGCATGGCGGTGCTGCGTTTCTTGGTCGAGATTTCCGATGCGAGCGGCCTTGATCCATTGCTCGCGGCGATCAGCCAGGTCGAAAGCGTCTACGATGCACGCCGTCTCATGCCTGGTGAGGGTGGCGCCACCATGAAGCGCAGGAGCTAGCTGCTTGGTGCCGGATTTCGTCACTTGGCGGTGGTGCTTACCGCCGGAAGATGCGCAAAGGCTCGCTGCGGGGATAAGAACGCGCCTGTAGTGGGCCTTTATGCAATCATTCGTCCTGAAGGGCTGCCGCGAATGCCGCCAGCTTGTTGAAGACAGATTTATGTATGACGTACGGCAATGCACGCAGATACGCAAAGTAGCGTTGTTGCGAGATAGCTTGCCGGGTTAAACAGGAGGGAAACCAAAAGCGAGACTATCCAGGGAATGCTGAACAGTGTGCCGACTATGCAAATTGTGACATAGAGGATGATTAATGCTAATAAGATGATCTTGGGTGTTGTGTAGGCATTTTTTCTTGGAGGCACATTGCGGGAGATTATGCCACCGATGCCAGCTCCAAGAGGCAAGGGGCACAGGGCGATGAAGGCGATGCAAAGACTCTCGACGAGCGATGCATTTCCAGAAGCAGCTTGAACGAGGATATGGCCGATTCCGGGATAGTTGCTGAATAAAACCCAACCAATTATTCCTACCGCCCCGATTAACGCTAGAGTTAGCTCCTTCGGAAGCGTTTTCCCGCCGCTCATCCAATTCCTCCTCACTTTATAACATTGTTAACATATTATTAAAACATATTCCATTTGAGAGGAGGATATTATGCCACGAAGATTATTGGCTGAACTGATGGGTTTAAGATTCCTTATTCGTAGCAAGATAGTGGCTTTCTCAGCGATGGCAATTCTGTCTGCCACATTTGCCCTGCCCGTGAATGTGTATGCAACAAGCTTGGGGGAGGCGAGTGGCAACATCGGGTTTGTTGATAATTCCGCAAATCAAATCTCCCCTCGCATGATGTATGAAGATGTGTTGGATACATATGCATATTATATTTGCTATAGTGATAGCTCCCATAATGACCCATTGCTGTATCCGACATATCGTCAACTCGCTTTTCCAAATAGCTATTCGCGAATCTATCCTGATGAGTGCACTTTGACGTTGCAGCTTAGTTGCACCGATTGTGGCTCAGGAGGATGTCTCAAGTTTTATAAATGCAATTATCGGATACGGTAGTGTGAGAGGACAGAATTATGCGGGCCAGCATGGATTGTTTTAAACTAAGCTCTCGCGTATGCATGGGTGTGATTCTGGCACTAGCTGTTTGGGCATCAATTCCGAGTTGCGCCCATGCGGATGAAATGTCTGTAGCGGATTGCGGATGGCGGTTTGAGACTGATTCAAATGGAGCTGTTGTCCCGTCGCTTCGCCGTGCAATGCAAGAGGACGTTCTTGATGTGTACTGGACTTTTTCTGGCGTGATGGGCGGGAACGTCGTGGGTGATGTGGTTGTTTACCGTACTTATAAGACCTTGTCTTTCCCAAATTCATACAGCACGCTTGCGCCTACGAATCTGTCGGTACGGTCGACTGGATCCGGAGGGGAGTATTTTCCCCAAGTAGGAATGAGGGGCTTTGGAACGGTTGAGGTTTGGAAGATGAATTATCGCATTAGGTGATTTTGGTTAATAACGCTGTGGCAGAGCAATGGAGAGCAAGTAAGGAGCTGCACCCAAATCATTGATTTGGGTGCTTTTTATAAAATCAAGAGTTAATAGATATATGGGAAAGAAAATCTGACATGAATATTGAATGCGTGGTCAATGGACCCATCGAAACGAATACGTATTTTGTTGTCGCGGGCGACGAGGCTCTCGTGATCGACCCCGCCTGGGAGGGCGAGAAGCTGGCGCGCGATTTTGCGGAACGGCACGAAGGCGTCCGCATCGCGGGCATCGTGTGCACCCATGGACATGCCGACCATGTGGGCGGAGTCGCGGGTATGCGTCGCGTGCTGGGCGAGGAATGCCCCTTCATGCTCCCTGCCGACGACGTGGATATGGTGGCCGAGAACATTGAGCGTCAGCGCGCGTGGGGCATTGAGACGGAGCATCCGGGCGTTCCGACCCGGTTGCTGCATGAGGGCGATACGGTCGCGGTTGGCGACGTCGCGTTCACGGTCATCGCGACGCCCGGTCATACGCCTGGCGGTATCGTGCTCTATGCGGAGCATCCCGGCGCAGCGGAGGGCGACGAGCGGGGAGTGGGCGACCCTATAGCATTCGTGGGCGATACGCTCTTTCCGGGGAGTCATGGCCGCACCGATCTTGCTGGCGGAAGCGAAGAGACCATCCTTGCTTCCCTTGCCAAGATGGCGCGCGTGCTCCCGCCCGAAACGACCTGCTTCATCGGCCACGGCCCGTCGACCACCATCGCTCGCGAGCTCGCAGTGAATCCGTTCATGCAGGGCTAGCCACAAAGGACTCGCGGGGGCGTTCGGCGCGACGTCTTTCATGTGTCGATGAGCGCCACGGATTAATCGGTGAGTGGTATCCTATGTGTGTCTTAGACCATTCCATTTTTGGAGGTTCATATGCTCGTCAATGCAGCTGACATGCTCAAGAAGGCTGAGGCCGGACATTATGCTCTCGGTGCCTTCAACACCAACAACCTGGAGTGGACGCTCGCCCTTCTCCAGGCTGCTGAAGAGGCCAAGAGCCCGCTGATCATTCAGTGCACCGCTGGTGCTGCCAAGTGGATGGGCGGCTTCAAGGTCTGCGCCGATATGGTGAAGGCTGCCGTCGAGGCTACCGGCGTGACCGTTCCCGTGGCGCTCCACCTCGATCACGGTTCCTATGAGGATTGCTTCAAGGCTATCGAGGCCGGCTTCACCTCCATCATGTATGACGGCTCCCACGAGGAGACCTTCCAGCTCAACCTCGACCGCACCAAGGAGCTCGTGGAGCTCGCCCACTCCAAGGGCATCTCCATCGAGGCTGAGGTCGGCGGCATCGGCGGCACCGAGGACGGCGTGACCTCCAACGGCGAGCTCGCTGATCCCAACGAGTGCAAGCAGATCGCCGAGCTCGGCGTCGACTTCCTTGCCTGCGGCATCGGCAACATCCACGGCGTGTATCCCGAGGATTGGGCCGGCCTCTCCTTCGAGCGCCTGTCCGAGATCAAGGCCGAGGTGGGCGATCTTCCGCTCGTGCTCCATGGTGGTTCCGGCATTCCGGAGGACCAGATCAAGAAGGCCATCTCCATGGGCGTCTCCAAGATCAACGTGAACACCGACCTGCAGCTTGTCTTTGCTGCTGCCACGCGCAAGTACGTCGAGGCCGGCAAGGACCTCGAGGGCAAGGGCTTCGACCCGCGCAAGCTGCTCAAGCCCGGCCGTGATGCCATCGTCGAGAAGACCAAGGCCCTCATGGAGGAGTTTGGCTCGGTGAATCAGGCGTAAGCCAACAAGGGGTGCACTCCCTACGGAAGCCCCGGCTTCCTCCTTCGCTGGTCCTCGCAGCTCGGCAAAGCCGAGCTGCTGCGGAAGCGCTCAGGAGGAAGCCGGGGCTTCCTGCGTTTACTCGCTTGCGGGCGGGGGTGTGGGGACGCAAGGGGCTTGGGCCCTCGGCGCTGCGCGCCATCGGACGTGCGTGGGGCCGGGCGCATCGCTGCGCTCGCGCGTGCACGGGGCCTTGGCGCATCGCTGCGCTCGCGCGTGATACCATGGGGAGCGATTCGCAAGGGTTTTCTGGCAGAAAGGGTGTCGCTATGGACCGGGTGCTTGCGTCGATGAAGGACGAAGGCGTGTTCGCCGCGCGCGCTGCGTGGAGTGACTGCCTTGGCGAGCAGGCGCTGAGCGCGGATGCCGAGTGCCTGGATATACCGCTTCCTTCTGACGTGGTTCGGCTTAAGGAGGCAGGGCGGCTTCGTGATGCGGCTCGCGCCTGCCGCGCGGCACTCGACCGCGTCGAGGTACCCGAGGTGGCGGCCCGCTTGCGGTTGGAGCTCTATCGCCTCGCGCGGCTCGGCTCGCAGTATTGCGTGCCCGAGGACGAGGCGTTGAAGCAGCTCTCTAAGGAATGCCCCAACATCTCATATGCCGATCTTGAGCGCTTGAAGGCTGCGGGGCGCATCGATTGGCGCATCATCGAGGGAGAGGTGCGCTACCTGCCTTCTGTTATCGATGGTCTGCGTGCATATGCCGCGGAGGTGCCCGGACTTGCCCCTGCGGTGCGCGACCAGGCTCCGCGCCGGGCTTTGCGTGCCGAGATGGCACGGGTGGGCGGCGCCTCGCGTCGCATTACCGTTCGCGCATCGATGGAGGTCACGGATACCACGCCGGAAGAGACGGTGCGCATCTGGCTTCCCCTCGCCGTAGACGCCGCCCAGCAGCGTTCGGTCGAGGTGCTCGATGTGAGCCCGGGTGCCCGCATTTCGGCTTCGGATGCGCAAGCGCGAACCGCATATTGGGAATTCGCAGGTCCCGGTGCGCGCTCTATCACATATCGCTATCGTATCGATGCGCCGTATGTCGATCTTTGGAGTACTGAGGGCATCAAGGCCGCCCGCGCAGCATGCGAATCGGGTGTCGCCGCTCCGTTGCCCGCCCCGACCGAGGACGACCTTGCCGAGTTGCCGCCGCATGTGCGCTTTTCGCCGATCGTCGATGCCGTGGCCCGCCATATTCGCCGCCAAGCCTTGAGCGATGACCCGCTTGAGGTGGCGCGTGCCGTCTACCTCTGGGTGACGGGCAACGTTGACTACCGCTATCAGCCTGCATATCTCTATCTTGATGGCATCGTGGACTACGCGCTCTCCGGTTTGCGCGGAGACTGCGGTGTGATGGCCCTTGTGTTTGTCACGCTCTGCCGAAGGCTAGGCATTCCGGCGCGGTGGCAGAGCGGCCTGTATAGCGCCCCCGACGACATCGGCCCTCACGATTGGGCGCTTTTCTATACACCTTCCATCGGTTGGGCCTGGGCGGATTGCTCGTTCGGCTCTTCTTCCCGTCGTATGGGCGATGAGGAGCGCCGCCGATTCTTCTTCGGCAACCTTGATCCGTGGCGCACGGTTCTTTGCCAGCGCTACCAGGCCGTCTTCGATCCCGTTGGCCCGGGAGTTCGCATCGATCCATGCGACAACCAGGTCGGCGAGGCGACCGTGGGGGAGCGGAGCGTCGACGCCGGCTCGTATGTGCGCTCGGTCGAGTTGCTCGGCATGGAAGAGCTGCCCTGGGAAGGTAGCGCGGTGTAACGTCTGGTTTCCTTGGCGCAGGGGGGTTCTGCATGGTTTTGGGCGGCCTGGGGCTCTCATCCAGGCATTGCGCGCTCTTTTCTCAAGCTATGTTGGGTCTTGTTGCAACTTTTGGGCACTTTGGGACGGTGTTGCCAAGCAGCCAAGGGAAACGTATCGACAAAATGCCTGGTAGTGGCCTTCCGCTTCAATGGTCTACTCGGCGGTCTTGCGTCGGAGTGCCCAAAAGTTGAAATGGCATGCCGCCGGTTGGAGCAATCGCGGTGTCGAAGCCGCTCTAGCCCGATTCCGAGCGCGTGGGCGTGAGATAGCCGGCTGGGTCGTTACGTTCACGTGCCACCGTGTTGACCTTTTGTTTTCCAAGCGGATACTCCAGTGTGGTAAAGTACAGCGACTGGTGATACACATGGACGACGCGCGAGCGCGGCGTGATGGCCGCACGCAAGCACGATGAGAGGGGCTTGAGCTCATGAAGACGACACCGTGGGGATTCCGGGACATCTTGCCGGAGGAGGCCCAGGCGCGCGAGGAGATCGCGCAGACGGTTGCCGGGTGCTTCAAATCCCATGGATATCTGCCGGTCGAGACACCGCTGCTCGAAGACAAGAGCTCGCTCGATCGCGGCGGCCGCATCACCGATACCCCGTTCAAGCTGTTTGACGACGACGGGCGCCTGATCGTGGTGCGCCCCGATAACACGCTTCCCATCGTGCGCTTGGTCTCAACGCGCTTGCGGGATGCCGCGCTGCCGCTTCGTCTGCGTTACGAGGCTCCGCTCGTGCGCGCGCAGCCGCGCAACTCCGGTGCGGCCCGCCAGTTCACGCAGCTGGGCTTCGAGCTCATCGGAGAGGGCGGCGATGCGGGCGATGTTGAGATGGTCTCGCTGGTGATCGAATCCCTGCAGGCCCTGGGCCTTACCTCGTGGCGTATCGTGTTCGGGAGCGTTCGCCCGTTCATGGAGCTTCTCGCCCGCTGTGGGGATGCGTCGCTCTCGAGCGACGTGCTTTCGCTCGTGCACGCGAACAACCTTGTCGACCTTGATACGCGTCTTGCCCAGAGCTCCATCGGCGAGCCGCTTCGCAGGGCCATCTCCGAACTTCCGCGGCTGCACGGGGGTATCGAGGCGCTCGACCGCGTTGACGAGCTTGCTGTGCTGGCGGGAATCGAGGAGCCTTTGACTGGAGAGCTCAGAGCGCTTGTGCAACGCTTGGAACAGCGCTTCACCAAGGCTGGAGAGGGTGCTGGCGCGGCGCCTGATGCTGCGGGTGCGCAGGCGGGCAAAGCCGGCTCAACGCTGTCTAGCTTGGAGGCCCCATTCGGCTTGGACGGCGCGCTTTCCTTCGATTTCTCGATCATGAATTCCTTCGATTACTACACGGGCCTCGTGCTCAAGGTCTATGCGGGCAACCTGCCCGATCCCGTTGGTACGGGCGGGCGCTACGACTCGGCGTTTGATGGAGTGTTTCCCGAGCTCGACCGCGTGCCGGCAGCGGGCTTCGCCTTCTCGCTCGAGCGGCTGGAGGGCGCGTGCACGGCAAGCGAGGATGCACGAGACGCGAGTGCCGACCACGCCGTGGCCCGCGCCATGGAGGAGCCCTTGCGCATCGCGGTTCCCAAGGGCTCGCTCAATGCCGGAACCATCGCCGCGCTTGAGGCCGTAGGGCTCGATGTATCGGGCCTGCGCGATCCGGGGCGCCACCTCATCATCCATGCTCGCGATCTGCGTGGCGAGGCAGCGGGCGGCGAGGTCTCCGAGGACGGCACGACGGCCGGTTCGGAACCCGAAGGCGAGGGTGCCGGCGCGACCGCGCGGCTGACGGGGCCGTCTATAGGCGATGTGGAGTTCATCATCGTGCGCGCTACAGATGCCCCCGCTTTCGTGGCGGGCGGCGGGGCCGATTGCGGCTTCTGCGGCCGCGATTCCCTTATCGAGGCGGACCTCGGCCTTCTCGAACTCGTCGACATGCACTACGGTGCCTGCCGCTTCATCGAGGCCGAGCCTGCAGACCGAGCGGGTGCGGCCGACCGCGCCTATGCGCGCCGCGGGTGCCTTCGCGTGGCCACCAAGTACCCGCGCATCGCGAGCGCGTGGTACGAGAGCCGGGGCATCGCGGCAGACATCGTGACGCTTCACGGGAACATCGAGCTTGGGCCCATCGTGGGCATGACCGACCGCATCGTGGACATCACGGCCACGGGTACCACGCTTCGCGAGAACAATCTCGTTATCACGGGCGAGCTCATGGAGTGCACGGCACGGTTCTTCGTGAATCCCGGCCGTGCTCGCCTGGATGCACGCGTGCGCATGCTCGCTGATCGGCTCGCAGCGTATGCAGCCGCCTGCGGGCAGCGCGGGTAACACGTTGCCCGCAGGCGGGGCGTTGAGCCCCTGTGTTGAGCTGCCCTATCCTTCGGGGGCGAAGGTGTACTGGAAGAGGGTTTCGCCCTCGGGTGAGACCACGTAGGCGCGGTCGCCGACGTTGATGAGCAGGCGGCTGTCGAAACCGTAGAACTGGAATGACGAGTTATGGGTGTTGTAGGGCTCGGGATAATCGAACGGCACCTCTTCGTTCGTCGCGAGGTCGATGCGCGTGAAGGTATAGTTCACATCCAGGCTTCTCTCCCCCGGGGAACCATAGGCGTAGAGGTAGCCGCCTGCTGCGCCCAGGAGATGGTTTGAACTCACGTGCACGGGCTCCCCGCCTGCTTCGAGCTTGAAGATGCCGGGTTCCCCGTTCAGCCCGGCGTCGAAATAGATCGCGTCGTCGATGGCGACGATGCGGTTGACGCTCGTCAGGCCGGAGCTGCTGTCGAGGAGCGTCTCCGCGGCTAGCGAGGCGAGGTCGAACCGTTCGATCGCGGGGTCGTCAGCGCCGCCCGCGGCGCACCAGATGGCGTCCTCAGTGAATGCGTACGTTGGAAGCGAGCGCACGGTGCTCCAGAGCTCGCGCTCGTCGCTGCCGTCCAGGGCGGTCGAGAAAACCGTGGCGCCGTTGTCGTCGTAGTGGCTATCGGCGAAAAAGACGCGCCCACCGATGACGGCGAGCACGAGGTCGAGGCCCGATGCGGAGCCTTCGGGGAAGGAACGGATGCCCTCGGTATCGAGGCTGTCGGTATCCATGCGGAATATGGTATCGGCATTTCGCCCGTCGACATTGCATCCAGCGAAATAGAGGGCGCCGCCGGTGGCGCAGAGGTCATTGGCCGTATGGAAGTCGTCGCCCTCCCATACCCGCTCGAGTTCGGAGCCGTCGGGGCGCAGGCGATAGATGCCCGCCCCGCCGCAGATATAGTCCCAGTACCCGTCGGTGGTCGCAAAGCCCTGGGAGAGTGCACAGTTGGCGCTGATCGCCGCCTCGCTCAGCGGCTCACCATCTTCCATGATGGCAAGTTGCTCGGGCGTGAGCTCGCTCTCTTGAGGCTCGGGCTCTTCGATGCTCTCGGTATCCTCTTCGACGGGCTCCGGCGGCTGCGAACCGCAGCCTGCAAGCGCTGTCATGCCCATAAACATCCCGGCACCCACAAGACCTCGACGCGTGATGGCTTCCATAGTGACCCCCTAGCGCTCGTGCTGAGATCGGGGCGTGCGGCCCGATCTGCCCTGAGTATACGATAGCTGGGATACAAAAAAGCTCTAGCGCGGCACTGGGGTGCCGAACGTCGCCTCAGCGTCCGCCAGCGTGGGGATGGAGGCCTGGGCACCTGCTGTCTGCACGGCGAGAGCGGCAGCTCCGGTTGCCCAGCGTGCCGCATCGATGAGGCCGGCGCACCACGTGTCGCTGCAGGGGCGCCCCTATAGGCGTCGCTGGCAGCGGTGGTGTCCGCCTCCTCGGTGACGTCGATAGGGTAGGCGAGCATGCCGGAGTGGAAGGCGCCCGCGACGGTGCCGTTCGCTGCGCGGCCCCCTTTATCGGCGTGCCCGCTTGGTAATGAGACAGTTGTGCCGGGTCAAACTGTCTCACCTTCCGATGTGCAGATTGTTTCCATTCAGCACCCGCAACGTCCCGTTTTGTGGATGAAACTTTACCATGCTAAAGTGTACGGGAATATTCACGGCGCACGCGGGGGCGGGCGCCTTTTGCGCTGATTGGAAGTAGCATGAAGACTATCACCCTGGCACCCGGCGAGCGCCTTCGCGCGGGGCAGCTCATTCGCAAGGGCGTGTTGCCCGACGCCGTCGTTGCCTCGGCGCGCTCCATCGTGGAGGATGTGCGCCAGCGCGGCGACGATGCCCTGCGTAGTTATTCGAAGCAGTTCGATGGCGTCGAGCTCGAGGGGCTTCGCTTGCCCCAGGAGGCGCTGGAGCGGGCGCTCGAGCTTGTGAGTCCAAGCTTCCGCGCTGCGCTCGAAAAGGCGGCGGCGCAGATTCGCGCGTTTCACGAGCGCGAGGTCGAGCAGTCGTGGTTCACGACGCGCGCCGACGGAACGATGCTCGGCGTCAAGGTGACGCCCATGGCTGCTGCCGGTGTCTACGTGCCGGGCGGTCGCGCGCAATACCCCTCCACGGTGCTCATGAACATCATACCGGCCAAGGTCGCCGGCGTGGGGCGCATCGTCATGGTGACACCCCCGCAGAACGACCCGCAGATGAGCGAGACCGGGGGCATCTCGCCCCAGACGCTCGCTGCGGCGCGCATCGCAGGCGTGGACGAGATCTATACCGTGGGAGGCGCCCAGGCCATCGCCGCGCTCGCCTACGGCACCGAGAGTATCGAAAAGGCCGATGTCATCACTGGTCCCGGCAACGCCTACGTGGCCGCGGCCAAGCAGCTCGTCTCGGGCGATGTGGGAATCGATATGGTCGCCGGTCCATCCGAGGTCTGCGTGCTCGCCGATGCCACCGCCGAGCCTGCCGTGGTCGCAGCCGATCTCATGGCTCAGGCAGAGCACGATCCGCTCGCCGCTTGCTACCTCATCACCTGCGACGCTGCCTTTGCGGCAGAGGTCGAGCGCGCCATCGAGCTCTTCGTGGCGCAGAGCCCTCGCGAGGAGATCACGCGCGCTTCGCTTGACAACGAGGGGACCATCGTCATCGCTCCGGACATAGCCACGGCAGTCGCCGCGGTGAACACGGTGGCGCCGGAGCACCTTGAGCTTCACTGCGAGGATGCTCTCGGACTTCTGGGCGGTATCCGTAACGCGGGTGCGATCTTTGTGGGGGCCTGGAGCTCCGAGCCGCTTGGAGACTATGTGGCCGGCCCTAATCACACGCTGCCTACGGGCGGCACCGCCCTCTTCTCGAGCCCGCTTTCGGTCGACGATTTCGTCAAGCGCTCGTCGGTCGTATGCTATACGCCCGCCGGTCTGCTCAGCGACGCGCCTGCGACGCAGACGCTCGCCGAGGGCGAGGGCCTCTGGGCGCACGCCCTTTCCGTGGGGCTCCGTCGCCGCAAGCTGGAATGCGGCGCGGCATCCGTGGGGCTCGATGTGCTTGCCGCTGTGGACCTCACGCAGGTTGCCTGGCCCGAAGACGATGCCCGGACCGTTGCCGCCGGGCTGGCCGATGCGGCCGCGGTCGCCGGCGCGGGTGCGGCCGCGGTCGCCGGTGCGGCCGATGACGCCAGCGCCGCCGCCAGCGCTTCCGCGACAAGCTCCGGGGCTTCCGATTCCGCTCGGGAAGGGGAGTAGCCATGGCCCAGCTCTCTCCCGCCATGCGGGCGCTCGTCCAGCCGCATCTCGTGGATATCGAGCCGTACGACCCCAAGTTCACGCCCACGAGCATCAACCTTTCGGCTAACGAAAACACCTATCCGCTGCCTGCGGGCGTGCGCGATGCCATCGACGCAGCCCTCGCCTCGACACCGCTCAACCGCTACCCAGATCCGCTTTCCGGCGAGCTCCGTGCCGAGCTTGCTCGCTGGCATGGCCTGGAGCCCGAGCAGGTCTGCGTGGGTAACGGGGGCGACGAGCTGCTCTTCAACGTGATGCTTGCCTTCGGGGGGCGCGGCCGCGCGCTCGTTACCTGCCCGCCCGATTTTAGCGAGTACGCGTTCTTTGCCTCGCTCGTCGAGACCGAAACGCTGTCTGTCGCTCGCGATCCCGAGTCCTTCGCGCCCCGGGTGGATGACCTCGTGCGCGCGGCGCAGACGGCGAACCTCGTCATCGTGACCTCGCCGAACAACCCTACCGGCGACCTCTTCCCACTCGATGCGGTGGAGCGCCTTTGCGATGCCTGTCAGGGTATCGTGCTCGTTGACGAGGCATATGGGGAATTTGCAGACGAGGGGACCTCGGCGGTGCCGCTTCTCGCGCGCCATGGGAATCTCGTTGTGCTCAAAACGCTGTCGAAGGCGTTCGGCGCGGCGGGTATTCGCTGCGGCTACGTGCTCGCGGCTCCCGACGTCATCGAGGTGTTCTCGGCGGTGCGTCAGATCTATTCGGTGAACGTGCTCACGCAGGCGGCTGCGCTGGCGGCGGTGCGAGCTCGCGACGTCTACGCGCCCGTGGTGGCCCAGATTCGCGCCGAGCGCGAGCGGCTGAGAGTGGCGCTTTCCACCCTGCTCGCTCGCACCGCTCCCGAGCCGCTCGGGCGCGTCTGGCCGAGCCAGGGGAATTTCCTCCTCGTTCGCGTGCCAGAGGCGGGAAACGTGCGCGAACGGCTGCGGGACGAGTATTCTATTCTGGTGCGTGACTTCAGCTACGCCCCCGGGCTCTCGAACTGCCTGCGCATCACCGTGGGTACTCCCGAGGAAAACGATGCGGTTCTTGCCGCGCTCACCGAGCTCTTGGAGGAGGATGCCTCATGACCATCTACAAGAAGCAGCCGCGCGACCTCAAAACGACCTCCACTGCCACGGCTGCCGAAAGCGCGGCGCGCACGAGCGCCGGTCTCGACGAGCTCTTTTCGGCAAGCGCGCGCACGGCAACGGTGCAGCGCGTGACGGGCGAGACGGATATCACGCTCACGCTCACGCTCGACGGCACCGGTTCTTGCGATATCAATACAGGGGTGCCGTTCTTCGACCATATGCTGAACGCGTTTGGCCGTCATGGGCTCTTCGATCTTAAGGTTGAGGCCCTGGGCGATACCGAGGTCGATGCGCACCATACCGTCGAAGACACGGGCATCGTGCTCGGTCGTGCTTTTGCCCAAGCACTCGGCGACAAGGCGCGCATCACGCGCTTCGCCGATGTCGCCATCCCGATGGACGAGACGCTCGTCATGGCGGCGGTCGATATCTCTGGCCGTGGCCAGGCGTATTGCGACCTTCCGCTTCCCACCGAGCGCGTGGGCACGTTCGACACCGAGCTGGCGGTGGAGTTCTTCTACGCCTTTGCGCGCGATGCCGGTGTGACGCTTCATGTGCGCGAGCTCGCAGGTGCGAACTCGCATCACATCATAGAGGCCGCCTTCAAGGCCGTCGGGCGCGCTATGCGCCATGCCTGCGAGTACGACGCGCGCGTGCGCGGCATCCCTTCCACCAAGGGCTCGCTGTAGAGGCTGCGCGTGATTCGCACATGAAGCGCCGACACCCGGTGTTCACGTTTCACGGTTCGCACATGAAACGCCAACACCCGGTGTCTACGTTTCATCTCTACGTTTGATCGTTTGAAGGAGAAGTCATGGCGAACGCCCCCACGATAGCCGTTATCGATTACCACAAGGGAAACCTGTCGTCCGTGGCACGCGGCTTGGCGCGCGCGGGCGCCGAGGCGCTCGTGACCGACGACCCGACGCAGATCCGCACGGCAGATGCCCTCGTGCTACCGGGCGTCGGCTCGTTTTACGATGCGATCGCGTTCATGCACGAATCGGGCCAGGACGAGGCGGTGCTCGATGCGGTTCGCGGCGGAGCGGGCGTGCCGTTTTTGGGAATCTGCCTCGGGCTCCAGCTGCTCTTCGAACGCGGAGACGAAGGCGTTCCCACGGATGGCGCCGCAGTTGAATCAACCGAACCGTACGGGGCGGGCCTTGCCCCGGGCACGGTCTTCGAGGCCGAGGGCCGCCGTTGGGCGCGGGGTCTGGGACTGTTGCACGGCTCGTGCACCGTTTTGCCCTCGCGGCGCCTCAAGGTGCCGCATGTGGGCTGGGACCAGGTCCATCTGACGCATTCCGGGTCGGGGCATCCGCTGCTCCAGGGTTTCGCCGAGGGCACGAACGTCTACTTCACCCATTCCTATGCGGTGGATACCGATATCGATACCTCCGATGCCGTCGCGCTGACGCACTACGCCCGGAACTTCGCTTCCGTCGTGTCCCGCGGCAACCTTTACGGCTGCCAGTTTCATCCTGAGAAATCGTCGGCACACGGGCATCAGATTCTCGAGAACTTCGTCGAGCTGGCGAGGTTGTCAAAGGGGCTGGAGTAATCCAACAATCCGTTTTACCTGCGGAGGTGAACATGATCCTCTTTCCTGCTATCGACCTTATCGCCGGCAAGGTGGTGCGCCTTGAGCGCGGCGACCGGGAGCATATGAAGGTGTACGGCGACGATCCCGCTGCCGTGGCGCGCTCGTTTGCGGAGCAGGGCGCAACATGGGTGCACGTCGTCGATCTTTCCGCTGCGCTCGAGGAGGACGAAAAGGCGCGCGGGGCTAATACCCGTGCTATCGAGGCGATCTGCGCGGTCGAGGGCCTCTCGGTGGATATCGGTGGCGGCGTTCGCTCGCTTGCGCGCATCGATGAACTCGCGGCGCTCGGTTGCAAGCGCATCGCGCTTGGTACGGTTCTGGTGCGCGAGCCGGGGTTTGCCGAGGTGGCAGCCCGTGCGTTCGGAGGCCTGCTGGTTGCCGATGTGGCCGCGCGCGATGGAGAGGTGAAGGTGAACGGCTGGCGCGAGGGCGTGTCGCGCAGCGTCGAAGACGTGGTGGGAGAGCTTTCGAGCCTTGGGTTCAAACATCTCGTATTCACTGATATCGCGCGCGATGGCATGCAGACGGGCATCGATGCCGAAGCGTACCGGCGCGTGGCGCAGGTCGCCGGGTTTCCCGTCGTGGCGTCGGGAGGCATCTCGTCGCTCGACGATATCCGCGCGCTCGCGGCGGCGGGCCCAGAGGCAATAGAGGGCGCTATCACGGGGCGTGCGCTGTATGAGGGGGCCTTCAGCCTGGCCGAGGCCCTTGCTGCCGCCGAGGGAGGAGAGGCTTGATGCTTACCAAACGCGTCATACCCTGTTTGGATGTGAAAAACGGACGCGTGGTGAAGGGCGTGAACTTCGTCGCGCTTCGCGATGCCGGCGATCCGGTAGAGCTCGCTGCAGCATACGACCGTGAGGGCGCCGACGAGGTGATCTTCCTCGATATCACGGCGACGAGCGATAACCGTGCGACTACGATCGACATGGCGGCCCATGCAGCGGAGGAGCTCTCCATACCGTATACGGTGGGCGGCGGCTTTCGTGACCTCGCTGGCATGCGCCAGATGGTCGCGGCCGGTGCCGACAAGGTGTCGCTCAACTCGGCAGCGGTGAAGGACCCCTCGCTTCTCACCCAAGCTGCTGCTGCGTTCGGCAGTCAGGCCGTCATCTGCGCTATAGATGCGAAGCGCGTGGGCGAGCCGGGCGCCCCGGGAGCGGATCGCTGGGAGGTCTACACCGCAGGCGGGCGCACGCCGACGGGCATCGATGCCGTGGCGTGGGCGGAGGAGGCGGCGCGCCGCGGCGCCGGAGAGATCCTGCTCACCAGCATGGACCGCGACGGCACCAAGGAGGGGTTTGATCTCGCGCTCACGCGTGCGGTGGCGCGTGCGGTGCCCATTCCCGTGATCGCGTCCGGCGGTGTGGGAACGCTCGAGCACTTCGCGGAGGGAATCATCGAAGGGGAGGCCGACGCGGTGCTCGCGGCGAGCGTGTTCCATTTCGGTACGTTCAGCATCCGCGAGGTGAAAGAGTACATGGCGGCTCAGGGTATCCCCGTCCGACTGGATTTCTAGCGCCACGGGGTATGAAGCGTGACAGTTGTGCCGGGTCAAACTGTCTCATGATGCAAAACGGGACGGGTTCGTTTTGACTCATTTTTGACTCATGTGCGGAACAGCGTGGTAGATTCCCCCGGCACCGCTGCCGCGCAGTCTCACTGATCGCACACGCCCCGTCCCATTTCGACCATCTTGACTCGCGCAAAAGGAGCTCAAAATGACCATCGACGACCTGACCTTCGACGACCGCGGACTCATCCCGGCGGTCGTGCAGCAGTACGACACCGGCGAGGTGCTCATGGTGGCGTGGATGAATGCCGAATCGCTGCGCCTCACGCAGGAGACGGGGACCACGTGGTTCTGGAGCCGCAGCCGCCAGGAGTTCTGGAACAAGGGAGCCACGAGCGGCAACATGCAGCAGGTC
This sequence comes from Enorma shizhengliae, assembly GCF_009676995.1. Lineage (NCBI taxonomy): Bacteria > Bacillati > Actinomycetota > Coriobacteriia > Coriobacteriales > Coriobacteriaceae > Enorma > Enorma shizhengliae. Next base: position 31,788 of record NZ_VTFZ01000006.1, on the reverse strand, counting down.
AAGGAAATTCTCGCGGACTGCGACGCGGACACCCTCCTCGTCAAGGTCGACTCGCCCGGTCCCGCCTGCCACACCGGCAACCGCACCTGCTTTCTCCAGCATCTCGGTAGCGCAGAATAGCGTTTTCAACTTTTGGGCACTTCATTGGGGATGATGCGAGTAGCGGGCAATCTGGTTGCGCAAACGCGCAGGTAATCGAGGCGGCCAGTTCAAGACTACATGAGCGACTCGTGTTCGAGTGCCCAAAAGTTGAAAGCTGTTCTGCGGCTCAATGGATTTGCCGACGTTTGCGCGCGGGAAGAACGGGCTTAGCGGGGCGTGCAGGTGTTCAACGCGGATTTGGAGGATGAATATGGGAGAGAGAACGGCAAATGTCGTGCCTGGAGATATCGGCGTCACGATGAAGGGCTTAGCCGAGGTCATTCACGGCCGTCGGGAGGCATCGCCCGAGACGAGCTATACCGCGCGTCTCCTCACGGGGCCGGAGGACAAGTTGCTGAAGAAGGTCGCAGAGGAGGCGACCGAAGTCGTTATGGCGTGCAAGGACGAAGATCACGACCATATTCGCTACGAGGCAGCGGACCTCTTCTACCATCTGCTGGTCACGCTCGAGCGCTACGGCGTCACCATCGAGGAGTTCGCTGGCGAACTCGACGCACGCCATCGGTAGGAGCGCTGTCCGCTCTGCATCCACGACACGCAAATGCATCCTTTACTTTCCTGGAACGTGCTCGCCTCCGCCCATCCGTATGACATGATTTGCATGCTCCGGGGTACAATCGGGCTGGAACATCGGGCGGCCGATGGATGTCGGCGCGATTAGGAGGAGCGGTGCTCATGGCAACCGAGGTGCTTTTTATCGAATATCCCAAGTGCTCGACGTGCAAGAAGGCCAAGAAGTGGCTGGACGATCATGGCGTGAGCTACTTCGATCGCCATATCGTGGAGGACAATCCGCAGGCAGCTGAGATAGCCGATTGGCAGGAGCGGTCCGGCCTACCGGTGCGGCGCTTTTTCAACACGAGCGGCATGAAGTATCGCGAGCTCGGCGTGAAGGCCAAGCTCGATGCGGGAATGTCCGATGAGGACGCCCGCGCCTTGTTGGCAACGGATGGCATGCTGGTCAAGCGCCCAATCGTTGTGGCGGGCGATACCGTGCTCGTGGGATTTCGCGAGGCCGCATGGGAAGCGGCGCTCCTGTAGCCTGCGGCCAAGCGTGTTCACGCGTCTGCGCCATGAGACAGTTTCTCCTGGCACAACTGTCTCATGTTAGGAGAGCAGGCTATTCATCTGCTGCATTTGATACATCACGATGCTGACCACGACGACGCAGACGACCAAGCAGAGTGCGCTGATGATGATGCCGATCGTTGCGGCCCAGCGATACGGGGCGCGACGCTTGCGCGCGAGAATTCCGCATACGATGCTCGTGATGACGAGCACGACGCCGACCGGCCAATTGATGTAATAGCCGATTGCTGCGCCCGCAATACTGGCAACAAGCGAGATGATGGGGAGGGCTGGGCCGGGCGTGCGATGGAGCTGCTCGGAGTCTTTCGCCTCGTCGATTTGATTCGCATCGAAGTGCTCGCTCATATCATGCTCCCAACTGGTTGTTCGTTGCCGCTGCAGGTCGCAGGCGGTTCGGTGCTTTCTCTGCGCGTTGATACCCGATTATACGGCAGCTGTTACCATAGATGAAAAGGTTACAGAGGAGGAACGCAATGGACGCATCGGATCTGGAATCGCTGGCGCGGGCCGTCGCGGCGGGGGAGCTGTCCCCGAGCGAGCTGGTGGAGCGCGTCCGCGTGGGCGCCGTCGCAGATTTGGGCTATGCGCAGGTAGACACCGAGCGCGGCGTGCGCACGGGCGTTTCCGAGGTGATCTATGGCGCAGGGAAGAGCGCCGCGCAGATTGCGGGAATCGTCGATGCCATGCGAAGGGCGGGGCAGGAGCGCATTCTCATCACGCGCATGGATGAACGGAAGGCTGCCGAGCTTGCCGAGATGGGCTGCTCGTTCGCCTACCACGCCGAAGCCCATGCGGGCGTGGTGGGAGAGCTCCCCGAGCCGGATGGAAACGGCGAGATTCTGGTGCTAACGGCCGGCACGAGCGATATCGCCGTTGCCGAGGAAGCGGTGCTGACAGCGCGTTTCTTGGGCAACAGCGTGACCTGCGTGAACGATGCGGGCGTTGCGGGCATACACCGCTTGCTTCGTCATGGTGAGGAGATTGCCCGTGCACAGGTGATCATCGCGATTGCGGGCATGGAGGGCGCGCTGCCGAGCGTGGTGGGGGGCCTTGCCGCTTGTCCGGTCATCGCCGTGCCCACGAGCGTGGGTTACGGGGCGAACCTCGGCGGGCTCACGGCGTTGCTCGCTATGGTGAATAGCTGCGCGAGTGGCGTTTCCGTCGTCAACATAGACAATGGCTTCGGCGCGGCGTATCAGGCTTCGCTGATCAACCATTTGTCGGGGAAGAGGTAACGGCGGGCACGCCGCCCTCTATCCTCTGTGCTCAGACAGTCCTCGCAAAAAGGCCCTCTGGGCCTTTTTTGCTGCGGAACTGCGCCAGAGGATAGAGGGCGGCGTGCCTGACGGCTCGGACTTTGCCGGAAAGTGGTTGGGCCTGCGAGGAGATATGCCGCGCCGGGTGGGGGACCGGGGCTTCAACCTGGTAGGTTGCTTGGATTTGCGGGCCCGAACAACAATGCATTCAATACTTATTCAAGGCCGATGGTTGCGAGCGCAGCTCGCAACCGAGCGAAGGGGGTCCCGAGCTGCTTCTGAGCGCTTCCGCAGCGATTCAGCTTTGCTGAATCGCGAGGACCAGCGAAGAAGCAACCCGGGACCCCCGGTCAGGTGGAAAGCCTTAGCGCTCGTACACCGTTCGGCCGCCCACGATGGTGCGCGCGACCTCCAGGTCGGCGTCGACGATCGTGAGGTCTGCGTCATAGCCGCAGGCGATCTGGCCCTTGGTGGCAAAGCCGATGAGCGTTGCCGGATTCTTCGTCATGAGGCGCACGGCATGCTCGACGTCTGTATCGGCGAACTTCACGATGTTGTGCAGCGCCTGCGCGAGCGTGAGCGTGGAGCCCGCGCGCACGCCGGTGGAGGCGAGCTTCGCGTCGCCGTCCTCAACCACGACATCGTTTACACCGAGCTTGTAGTTGCCGTCCGGGAGGCCTGCGGCCATGATGGAGTCGGTGATGGCCACCACGCGGTCCCATCCCTTCGACTTCAGATACAGCCGCACGCTGCCGGGATGCAGGTGGCGTCCGTCGCAGATGGCCTCGACGTACAGGTCGCTCTCGATGGCGACGCCCCAAATCGCGGGGTCATGCTGATGGAAGAGGCGCATGGCGTTGCCCAGGTGGGTCGCGCTCGCAGCACCGGCGCGCACGCAGGCCATGGACTGGTCGTACCCGGCGCCGCTGTGCCCGATCGCGCAGGTGATGCCCAGGGCGTTGAGCTCGGGGATGAGCTCCTCGACGCCGGGAATCTCGGGAGCGAGGGTCGTGTAGCGCACGTGCCCGCCCGACGCGTCCTGGTACTCACGGAACAGATCGATGCTCGCGGTGTGCATCAGCAGGTGCTCGGGCATGGCGCCCTTGTATTCGCTCGAGAGGCAGGGTCCCTCGAGATGGATGCCCAGAAGCGCGGCGCCATCATAGGGGCCGCCCTCGATGACGCGCTTCGCCTGCTCCATGCACCAGAGCGTTTGCTCAGGCGTATCGGTGAGCACCGAGCAGAGCCAGCCGGTCACGCCCTGGCTGGCGAAGAACCTGCCGATGGTGCGCAAGCCCTCTTCATCGGCGGCGTTCACGTCGACGTTGGCAGCGCCGTGCGTGTGAATGTCGATGAAGCCGGGCAGTACGGTCATGCCCTCGGCGTTGAGCTCGGGCAATTCGCGGAGATTCGCATAGGAACGGGGTAGGCCGGTGATGCGGCCGTTCTCCACGACGACGTCGCAGCGCGTGCTGCCGGTCGGCAGGACCACCGTTGCGCCCTTAATGTAGAGCGAAGAGTCCATAAGGTCTCCCTTCTCGCAGATAGCGGGCCTCGGGATGGCCCCGGGCCCGCTATGTTTGACGGTTAGTATGCCTGCTGCGCCGCGTTCGCGTTCACATAGATGAGCGCATCGGGATGGTTTTGCAGCAGCGTCGCGGGGAACCCGGCGGTGACCGCTCCGTATGCGGCCCGGCGCACCACGGCGCGGTGCCAGTCGCGGAACACGCCCAGGCGCACCTTGCGGGCGCCCAGGATCTCGTGCATGCCGATGGTCACGCAGCGACGCGGGAAGTCCTCGAGGGAGCCGCCCATGTCTGCGATGCAGTTCGTGGCGCGAGTTTCGGGGTGAATATCGAGCGTGCGCGTGCGGAGGGCAGCGAACTCGTCGGGCGTTAGGCTTTCGTCGGGCTCGTTGAAGGCAAGGTGCCCGGTGATGCCGATGCCACCGAAGGCGATATCGACGCCTCCCAGCTCCTCGATGAGCGTGGTGATGCGCTCCAGGTCCGTGGGATCGGGGAACACCCGCTGCTCAGCAGGCATAAGGAGCTCCGGATCGATCTTGCCGTACACCTCACGGTTCATGAAGCCGCGGAACGACAACGGGTCGGACTCGTCGATCCAGGCGCCATCGTCGGTGAGATACTCGTCCATGTTGATGAACCAGCAAGACTTGAGCGAGAGCTGGCGCTCGTTGACGAGGCGTACGAAGATGGGGTACTGTCCCACGGGGCCAACCGGGCAGATGAAGACGGTCTTCTCGCCAAGAGCGTTCTTGCGCTCGATCTCGGTCACCATCTCGAGGGCCATCTGGTAGAACACCTCGCCGGAGTCGCCCAGCTTGAGAAGGGGCACGCGTGCCCCCTGGCCAAGCTCCTCGGCCGAGATGTGGTAGTAATCGTGCTTCATGTTTCGTCCTTTCACGTCGCGACGAACGATTCGTATGAGTTGCCGGAAACGAGGCGAGGAGGATGCCCAGGTGAAGAGGAGGATGCCCGGGCGAAGATGCCCGGGGCCGCTTCTCGCATGCCTTCCATGCCCTCCGTTCGCCGCAGGTATTCCCATAATGCTAGACAGCCGGACGCTGCTCGCGCAGGGCCCGGCTGCTCGTTAGACTACACAGGTTGATCCTGCGGGAGAGGCTACTTGATCTCCTCGAAGATGGTGTTGGCCTCGTCCATGATGTCGGTCTTCACGTAGTTCTCTACCGGAACCTCCTCGGTGACGGTGCCGGCGTCGAGGAAGACCTGCTGCTGGGCCTGGTAGTAGCCCAAAATGGTGTCGGTGTCGCCCTGGCAGTCGACGGCGCCCTGCCAGTCGCCCTCGCCCGTGGACTGCAGGAGGGTCTCCTCGGGAAGGTCGAGCTCGGAAGCGAGGAGCTTGGCGACATCCTCGATGTGCTCAGCGCGATACACATGGCCCTTGGCGATGGCGGCGCCGAAGCGAGCGAGCACCTCGGCGTTCTCGTCGGCGTACTCGGGCAGGCACACATAGCTGCCGGGGAAGGCGACCTCGTCGGAGTAGTCGGTGTTGGTGCCGAGGACGAGGTAGTTGTCGCCCAGCTGCTCCTGGATGGTCACGGTGTTGGGCGACCAGGTGGCGGCGGCGTCGATCTGGCCGGAGATGAGGGCCGTGGTCATGCCGGAGACGTCCATCTCAACCTTGGTGATGTCGTCTTCGGTGAGGCCGGCGTCACGCAGCACGAGGCCGAGGATGATCTCGGAGGAGGTGCCGGTGGAGACGCCTACGGTCTTGCCCTTGAGGTCAGCGGCCGTGGGGACCTTGGTCTTGTCGACCACGACGGCGTCGGCCTGGGAGAGCTGGTCGAAGGCGAAGACAACGGCGTCGCCGGAGATGCACAGCGTGTGCGCGCCGTGCCCGATCTGGGCGATGTCGATGTCGCCGGACTGCATGGCCGTGATCTCGGCCGGGCCGCCCTGGAACTGAGCGGTCTCGACGGTGATGCCCACCTCATCGAAATAGCCCTGGTCGATGGCAGCGAAGAGCGTGCCGGCGGAGCCGAGGTTGGGCATGAAGGCAACGCGGAGCGTCACGGGATCGTAGGACGAGCCACCGGTGGCGGCGCTGCCCTGGGTGCTGCCGGCGGGCGTGTTGCTGCCGCTGCAGCCGGCGAGGCCGGCGGCCATAAGGCCGAGTCCGCCGAGACCGGCGAGCATGCTGCGACGGCTGATGTTGATATCGTTCAGGTTGGACATGATCTTCTCCTTCTCTTGTTCAACCTCGCACCGCGCGGGACGGTGCGCTTTTCCCACTTGAGAGCTGGGCGGCGCCTCAGGCGGCCGCCCGTGCGCCCGTTATTTGCGAACCGACAGGTACTCCTGGTAGACCTGGCTCCAGATTTCGTTCTTGAGCTCGAGGAAGCGGGGCGTCATCTTCGTTGCCTGGTCGCGCGGATAGGGGATATCGATGTCGATGATGTCCTTCACGCGGCCCGGGCGCGCGCTCATGATCACGCAGCGCTGGCCCAAGATGATGGCCTCTTCCACGTCGTGGGTGATGAAGAAGCAGGTCTTGCGCTCCTTCTCCCAGGTCTCGATGAGCTCCTGCTGAAGCTGGGTACGCGTCTGCGCGTCGAGTGCGCCGAAAGGCTCGTCCATAAGGAGCACCTGGGGGTTGGTGGCATAGGCGCGCGCGATAGCCACGCGCTGCTTCATGCCGCCCGAGAGCTCCTTCGGATAGTGGTTGGCGAAGTCCTCAAGGTCGACCATCTTGAGATAGCGGTGGGCGATCTCTTCGGCTTCTTCCTTCGATTTCCCCTGAAGCTTCAGGCCGAACATGACGTTCTTGATAACCGTGAGCCACGGGAAGAGCGCGTACTGCTGGAAGACGATACCGCGCTCCGGGCTCGGCCCATCCACCGGCTTGCCGTCGACCGTAACCTGGCCCTCGGTGGGCGTCTCGAGGCCGCCGATGATGTTCAAGAGCGTGGACTTGCCGCAGCCGGAGGGGCCCACGACGGTGATGAACTCATTCTCGTGGATGTCGAGGTCGACGCCGTTCAGGGCCACCATCTCACCCTTGCGAGTCTGGAACTTCTTCACCACATGGTCGATGTGGACCTTTACTGCTGAACCGTTTCCTGCCATCCGGTGAACCTCCTTTCGAGGAATCGAACGATCTTCTCAAAGCAGATGCCGATGATGCCGAGCATGATGATGCCGAGCAGCACCGTATCCATCTGGTAGTAACCGCTGGCCTGCTGGATCATCATGCCGAGGCCGCGGTCGCCGCCGACGATTTCGGAGGCCATGAGCGTGGTGAGCGAGGTGGACAGGCCAAGGCGTGCCGCCACGAGGATGAAGGGCGTGGTGGCGGGGATGGTCACCTTGAAGAAGATGTCGGTCTGCTTGGCGCCGAGCACGCGGGCAGCCTTGATGAGCGTGGTGTCGACGCCCTTGATGCCCTGGTAGATGGTTACCACCTGAACGAGGAAGGACGCGATGAAAATGACCGCGATCTTGCTCTCGTTGCCAATGCCGAGCCAGGCGATGAGCAGGAAGACGTAGGCGAGGGGCGGGATGTTGCGCACGAACTGGATCCACGGCTCAACGATGTGGCGGATCGGGTCGTACCATGCCATGAGGAAGGCGACGGGGATGGACGTGATGAACGCAAGCCCGAAGCCGATGAGCACGCGCGACAGCGATGCCCAGACGTGCTCGAGCAAGATGCCGCTCTCGAGCTTACTCACAAACGCGGCCCCCACCTCGGCCGGCGGCGCGAAGACGGCGGGCAGCTGGCTCGAGGCGACGAGCCATAACGCGATCGCGCAGGCGAATGAGATGAGCACCCAAACGGCGTTGGGTATCTTCGCCCAGATCGGTTTCTTCTTTTCCTGCATGTCGAAGGGCTCCTTTCTCAGCGTGGTAAGGCGTGGCTGCTCATGACCACAACTTAAACGTATAAGTAGAGCAATGACCGAACTCACTTAGAATATTAGTCATGATGCGATGGGAAAAACAGGAAAAGATTGGCGCCCAAAACCCGCAAAAGAACGTTTCAGACGCATTAAACAGCAGGTAGATATGCTTAAAACGAATCTTAAATCATGCGGGGGGATATTCTATAAACGGTCGGTTTACGCCGCTCAGCGGTATAACGGAAAGAAAGGTGTGATTCTCGCGTGTTTCCTGCGCTTTTGTGGTAACTTAAACGTATAAGTTGAACGATACCGCGATAGCGCTGCTCGTTCGCTCGTTTTATACGTCGGCCACGAGATTCGGGAGGGTGCATGGGCAAGCGCGTTACGCTCAAGGACATCGCCATCGCTGCCGGTGTCACCACGGCGACGGTCTCGTATGTTCTCAACGACACCCCAGGCCAAAAGATTGCTCCCGAGACGCGCGAGCGCGTGCTCAAGGCCGCGCGCGAGCTGAGCTATGTGCCCAATAGCGCGGCGCGCACCCTGCGCGCCCGTCGCTCGCAGTGCGTGGGCGTGGTGGCCAAGAAGAACCTCGCCGTCCCGCGCTTCTCGCAGACCATCCGCGGTATCCAGAGCAGGCTCGAGGATATCGGCTATAACTTGCTGCTGTGCACGAATAAGGTCAAGAAGGGCGGATTGAGCGACTATCTCATCGCCTATCTTGAGGGCCGTGTCGATGGAATCATCTTCCTCGGCAAGGATAATGTTGGGCCCAGCGCGGAGAGCGTCGAGGTGATCGAGCGCGAGCGCGTTCCGTTCGTTGCCTATGACTGTGTCGAGCGTGCGAGCGCGTATAGCACGGTCGATTTCGACTACCGGGGCGGTGCCCGGCTCCTTGCCGAGCGCGTGCTCGCGCCTGCGCCGCGCCGGCTCCTCTACATCGCGCCCGATATCGACGCTCCCCAGGAGCGCCAGCGCGTCGAGGGCCTTTCCGATGCCCTGAAGAACAGCCCCGAGACCGAGCTTATTGAGCTTACGGTTCCCATCACGCTGGATAACCTCGATACATGGGACCTCCGCTACTCGATAGGCGCTACGCCCGAGGGCGACGAGCTCACGGCTTCCTTCGCCCGGGCGCTCCGCGAGGCTATCGGCGGGCTCGAGCGAGGCGACGCGGTCATCGCGAGCTGGTCGGGGTGGACCGAGCCCATCCGCTACCGCTGCCGCGAGCGGGGGATCGTGACGGCGGAGCTCGCGAACAACGGCGAGAGCAATTTCTACCCTGACCTCTGCGTTCGCCTGCCCAACTTCGACGCCGGTGTGTCGTGTGCCGATGAGCTTCTCTCGCTTATCGACGGCAAGCCCTCGAGCGCCCGCCTCCTGCACCTCACGAACGTGCTCGATGGCACGCGAGGTGCCTATGGGGAGGATATCTACTGAAACGCGCCGGCGCCGCCGGCTGGATGCAAAGGAGCCTGATTTCTATGCCACTCGTTCCGCTCAAACCCGTTCTCGACGCCGCCCGGCGCCATGGCTACGCGCAGGGGGCGTTCAACGTCAACGCGGTGTGCCAGGCCAAGGCCGCCATCGAGGTGCACGAGATGTTCCGCAGCCCCGTGATCTTGCAGGGGGCGGACCTCGCCAACGCCTTCATGGGGGGCCGGGCAGACTTCGCGAACGGTACCGTCGAGGACAAGATCCGGGGCGCGAAGAACATCGGTGACGCTGTCAAGCTCTATGGCGAGCATTCGCCCGTTCCCGTGGTGCTCCATCTCGACCACGGGCGCGACATGGAGAGCGTGAAGGCTGCCATCGCGGGCGGCTATACGTCGGTCATGATCGACGGTTCTTCGCTGCCGTTTGAGGAGAACAAGGAGCTCACGCGCGAGGTCGTGAAGTACGCGCACGCCCACGGCGTCTCCGTCGAGGGCGAGCTCGGCGTGCTCGCCGGCGTGGAGGACCATGTGTTCGCGGCATCGTCCACCTATACCAACCCGCTCTCGGCGGTGGAGTTCGTGCGCGACACCGGCGTTGACGCGCTCGCCATCTCCTATGGCACCATGCACGGCGCTTCCAAGGGCAAAAACGTCAAGCTGCGCCGCGAGATTCCCATTGCCATCCGCGAGTGCCTGGCGCACGAGGAGCTCGATTGCGCGCTCGTGAGCCACGGCTCCTCAACGGTGCCGCAGTACATCGTGCGCGAGATCAACGAGCTGGGAGGCCAGATCGGCGAGGCGCACGGCATCCCCGTCGCCGAGCTTCTGGAGGCCATCCCCGCCGGTATCAACAAGATCAACGTCGATACGGACATCCGTCTCGCCGTGACGCGCAACATGCGCGAGCTCTTTGAGCGCGAGCCCGAACTCAAGGAGAGCTCGCTTGCAGGTGTGTGGCAGCTGCTCGATGAGAAGCGCGAGCAGTTCGACCCGCGAGCCTTCCTGCCGCCGGTGTACGACCTCGTCATGTACGGCACCGTTGCCGACGAGGCGCAGGAGAAGCTCGTCGCCGCCATCGAGGCGGGCGTCAAGGAGGCTGTCGGAACGCTCATCGTGCAATTCGGCAGCTACGGCAAGGCGCCGTTGGTCAAGATCGCCACGCTCGACGAGATGGCGGAGCGCTACGCGAAGGAAGGTCGGTAGCTTATGGCAGGCAAGAACATCCTCGTCATGCACGGCGGAGGCCCGACCGCGGTCATCAACGCCTCGCTCTATGGCATCGTGGCAGAAGGCAAGCTCCATGGCGAGATCGAGCACATCTACGGCGCGCACGGCGGCCCCTCTGGCCTCGTGAACGGCACCCTCATCGATCTGGGCGCCATGCCCGATAGCGAGCTCGTGCGCCTGCGCGACGCGCCGGGCTCTGCCATCGGCACGGGCCGCGACGCGCTCGCCGGCCACTATCCGGCCATGGTGGAGCTCCTCATCAAGAACGGTATCGATATCGTCATGCCCACGGGCGGCAACGGCACCATGAACACGTGTGCGCTGCTCCAGGAGGCTATCGACGAGGCGGGAGCCGACATTCAGGTGATCGGCGTGCCCAAGACCATGGACAACGACATCGCCGAGATCGACCACGCGCCCGGTTACGGCAGCGCCGCCCGCTATGTGGCGCAAAGCGTTGGCGAAGTGTGCGCGGACGTACACAGCATGCCCATCCACCTCGTGGTGGTTGAGGTCATGGGCCGATCCGCCGGTTGGGTTGCGGCAGCGAGCTCGCTCGCCGATGCTTGCGGTCAGGGCGGCCCCGACCTCATCTACATGCCGGAGCGCGCATTTGACAAGGAGGCGTTCCTCGCGGACTGCCAGCGCTTGATCGACACCAAGCGCGGCGGCGTCATCGTGGCGAGCGAGGGCCTGCATGACGCGGCGGGCAGTCCCATCGTCGATCCCATCATGGAGGTCGAGCGCGAGACGTACTTCGGCGATGTGTCGTCGCACCTTGCGAACCTTATCGTGGCGAAACTCGGCTACAAGGCCCGCTCGGAGAAGCCGGGTCTGCTCGGCCGTGCGTCGGTTGCGCTTCGCAGCCAGGTTGACGTTGACGAGGCGGAGGAAGTCGGTCGCGCCGCCGTACGTGCCGCGCTTTCCGGCGAGACGGCCAAGATGGTCGGTATCCAGCGCGTGCCGGGCGACGCATACGCCATCGAGACGAACCTTATCGACATGGAGCGCGTGCGCCTCATCGAACGCTGCCTGCCCGACGCCTTCATCAACGAAGCGGGCAACGGCGTCACCCCGGCATTCAAGGAGTGGGCTGCCCCGCTCGTGGGCGAATTGCCGAGCTTTGTAAGCTTCCTGTAGCAAGACCGGTGGGGGCGGACCCTGGTTGTTGCCTCCGCGTCTGAAGGAGTGTGCATGAAACACATCTTTTTGAATCTCAAGCGCTTCGATATCACGCCCGAGCACGGTGGCGTGAACCGTTTGGCGGAGCCCGCCGCATGGGGCGAAGCGGTGACATCGTCCATCAAAGACGTCGCTCTTCGCTACGCCGATGCGGAGTTCGCCGCCTTCCTTCCCGAGGCGCACCTCATCGGCGCCGTCGCCGGTGCTGCCGGAAGCCCGCTCGGTGTGGGCTGCCAGGGCGTCCATACGGCGGACACGGCGCCGGGCGGAAACTTCGGCGCCTTCACGACCCTGCGCACGGGCAATGCCGTGGCGCAGCTCGGCTGCACCTGGGCGCTCATCGGCCACTGCGAGGAGCGCATGAACCTGCGCGCCATCATGGGCGAGGCCGGCGCTGCTCCCGATGCCGTGGAAGCGGCGGTGAATCGCGTGCTCGCGCGCGAGGTGGCTGCGGCTCAGGCAGCGGGCCTCACGGTGCTCTTCTGCATGGGAGAGCGCGAAGAGGAAGTCGATTCGTGGGAAGAGGTGCTCACCGCCCAGCTCACGGGCGGCCTCGAGGGCGCCGATCTCTCTCGCGTGCGCGTTGCGTACGAGCCGGTGTGGAGCATCGGGCCGGGTAAGACGCCCGCCGACGCCCCGTATATCCAGAAGGTGGCCCGTCTCATCAAGGCGACGCTTCCCGGTGTGGACGTGGTCTACGGCGGCGGTCTCAAGGCCGATAACGCTCAGATGCTCGCCGGCATCCCCGAGATCGACGGCGGCCTCATCGCGCTCACCCGCTTCACCGGCGAGATCGGCTTCTACCCGGAGGAATATGCGGAAATCGTCAAGCTGTATCTAGAAGCCTAGCTCATTGGACGCATGAATAAGAAAGGAATGACCATGCATCTGGACTTTGAATGGGGTACCGGCATGATGGGGGCCGAGCTCCCCGATACAACCGACGTCTTCGTCACCGGCGAGACCGTCAAGGACCCCGAGTGCCTGCCCCAGGATTGGGATAGCCTCTACGCGGCAACGCTCGAGAGCATCCGCAACCCCATCGGCATGGAGCCGCTCGCTTCCTATGCGGGGCCGGGCAAGAAGGTCGTCATCGTAATCCCCGATATCGTGAAGGGCGGCACCCAGCCCACCGCGCACCGCAAGGTCGCCATCCGCGCGTGCCTCGATGAACTCTTCGCGAACGGTGTGAAGCACGACGACGTGCTGCTCCTCTTCTCGAACGGCCTGCATCCTCGCACCTCCACCGCCGAGGCTAAGCAGATTCTGGGCGACGACCTCTACAACGAGTTCGAGGCAACCGGCCAGATCACGAGCCACGATTCCGAGGACTACGACCACCTGGTCGATCTGGGCTACACCGCTCAGGGCGACCACGTGATCATGAACAAGTACGTCTACGATGCCGACATCGCCATTCTTATCGGCCATACCCAGGGCAACCCCTATGGCGGTTACTCGGGTGGTTACAAGCACTGCGCCACGGGCATCACCCACTGGCGCTCCATCGGTGCCCACCACGTGCCGCGCGTCATGAGCCGCCCCGACTTCGTGCCGGTGTCTACCCATAGCCTCATGCGCGACAAGTTCGACAGCCAGGGCATGTTCATGGAAGAGAAGATGGGCAAGAAGTTCTTCTGCGTGGACGCGGTGCTCGACACCTGGAGCCGCCAGATCGCCATCTTCTCGGGGTACGCTGCCGAGATGCAGCCCGTGAGCTGGAAGGTTGCCGATAAGCGCACCTATGTGCACTGGGCCGAGAAGAAGTACGACATCGTGGTCATGGGTATGCCCACCAACTTCCACTACGGCGACGGTATGGGTACGAACCCCATCCAGATGATGCAAGCCGTTTCCGCCCAGGTCATTCGCCACAAGCGCATCCTCTCCGATCATTGCGTCTTCGTGATCGCGAGCTACTGCGATGGGTGGTTCCACGACGAGCGCTGGCCGTACCTGCGCGAGCAGTGGGAGCTGTGGCAGTCCGATAAGATGAACACGCTCGACGATATGATCAAGTACGGCGAGTACTTCGCCACCAACGAGGAGTACATCCGCAAGTACCGCTTTGCCGGCGCGTTCCATCCGTTCCATGGCTTCAGCATGATGACCTGCGGAAATCTTGCCGAGAAGTATCTCTCTGCTACGTATATCGTAGGCGCGCAGAAGCCGGGCATCGCCCGTACCATGGGCCTCAAGACCCGTCCGACCTTCGAGGAGGCCATCGCCGACGCCACGCGCAAGTACACCGACGGCAACCCCAACATCCTGGCGCTCCCGCACGCGTACAACCGCGCCGTGCCGCACCTGTGCATGAAGGATCCGTCGCAGAACAGCCACTTCCGCGACGATGCCCCCGCGCATCCCTGCGGTTGCTAAATCTACTCGGTACTGAGGGCACGGGGATATCTCCCGTGCTCAAACAGTCCTCGCGCTTCGCGCTGCGGGACTGCGCCGTGAGATATCCCCGTGCCCTCAGCACGCCAGGTTTATCTTGCTGGACAGCAAGTTCCCAGCGCAGAAGCGGAGGCCGCCATATCGTCCATCGCGAGTTCCGCAGCGAGCGGAGCGAGCGAGGACTGCCCGAGCAGGGGACGATGTGGCGGCCTCCCTGTCGGGGTAAAAGGAGCTGCAATGTTGAAGTTGAACAGAAGCTTTGCCTCGGCATTCGTTGCTGAGGACGAGCTTGTTAGCTATATGGATGAACGTGCCGACGTGTTGGCGCGCTGCCAGGCGGGCGAGGACCGCTATGCGGATTCGCTCGGCTGGCTCTCCGTCGACGAATGGGCGAGTGACGCCATCCTTGACCGCACCTGCGCGCTTGCGGAGCAGATTCGCTCCATGGCCGACACCTTCGTTGTGATCGGCGTAGGCGGCTCGAATAACGGGTCGCGTTCCGTGCAGGCTGCGCTTGCCCCCGAGGGAGCACGGCTTGTGTGGGCGGGGAATACGCTTTCGGCTTGGGAGCTCAATCGCGTGCTCGATGAGCTTGAGGGCCATGATGTGGTGATCGATTGCATCGCCAAGAACTTCGAGACGCTCGAGCCGGGCTCATCGTTCCGCCTGCTCCGCCAGTACCTCGTCGAACGCTATGGCCGCGAGGAGGCCGCGCGCCGCATCGTCTGCACGGGTACGATCGGCTCGCCGCTCGAGGATCTCTGCCGTGCCGAGGGGTACACCTTTGTGCCCTTCGCCACCAACGTGGGAGGCCGCTATACCGCACTTACCGAGGTGCACTTGCTGCCCATGGCGGTTGCAGGCGTGGACATTCGCGCGCTCGTTGCAGGTGCCCGCACCATGGAGCGACTCCTTCGTACGGCGCCAGCGGGGGAGAACTCAGCGTTTGCCTATGCATCGGCTCGCAACATGCTGTGGGACCGCGGGTATCGCGTCGAGCTTCTGAGCTTTTTCGAGCCTCGTTTCCGGTGGTTCTCAAAGTGGTGGGAGCAGCTCTTTGCCGAGAGCGAGGGAAAGGATGGCAGAGGCATATTCCCCGCTGCCGCAGAGTGCTCCGAGGAGCTCCATAGCCTAGGGCAGTTCGTGCAGGACGGCACGCACATCCTTTTCGAGACCTTCCTTGATGTCTTGGAACCGGGTGCGGGCGACAGCCTCGTGTTGGGCGGCACCGACGTGGCGGATGCCTTTGGCTACCTGGACGGCAAAGATTTCTGGGATATCAATAAGGCGAGCTTCACGGCGACCCGCGAGGCGCATGCCGGAATGCTGCCATGCTTTACGCTCGAGCTCGATCGTCTTGATGAGGAGCATATGGGCATGCTCTTCTACTGGTTCGCGTTCGCGTGCTATGCTTCTGGGGAGCTTTTGGGTGTAAACCCCTTTGACCAGCCAGGCGTAGAGGCGTACAAGCGCCTCATGTTCGATGCGCTCGGAAAATAGAGAAAGGATCTCTTTATGAAGACTGTCAAACTGCTTTGCGCTGCCGGTACGTCGACGCAGATTCTTGCCCAGAAGGTGCAGGAGACTGCCGACAACCTCGGTCTCGAGATGGATGTCAAGGCTGCGTCCGTTTCTGGCTCCGATGATGCCTGCAAGGATGCCGACCTGCTGCTTCTTACGCCCCAGGTTGCCTTCAAGCTTGATGTCGTGAAGATGACGTTCCCCGATAAGAAGATCGACGTGATCGATGCGAACGCCTTTGCGACGCTCGATACCCAGGCGATCATCGCGCAGATCAACAAGGAGCTCTAAAGTCCTAGGCTCCCAGGGGGCGCCCGGGCCTCTTCTTCGCTAGTCCTCGGCCTTCGGCCTGCGGAATCGCTCAGAAGAGGCCCGGGCGCCCTTGCGTTACGGGCATAGATGCGGGCGGGGACCGGGCGGTGAGGCGCCCGGGGTCGATGCTGCATGCCCGTCCCAGGCCTGCGGAATCGCTCAGAAGAGGCCCGGGCGCCCTTGCGTTACGGGCATAGATGCGGGCGGGGGCGGAGCGGGCGGTTGTCTTGGAGTTAGGTCTAGGTGATAAGGTGGCCGATGTTTGGCCGCGTGAAAAAGGAGAGACATGGGCAAGACGCTCTATCTAGATTGCACGAGCGGCATCAGCGGCGATATGTTCGCGGCTGCGCTCCTAGACCTTGGTGCCAGCGAGGAGCGTCTGCGCGCGGCGCTCGCGTCGCTTCCGCTCGGTGGCTACGATCTGCACGTGAGCCGCGTGAGCAAGGCGGGCCTCGATTGCTGCGATTTCGACGTAGCGCTCGATTCCCTGCACGAAAACCATGACCACGATATGGCTTACCTGCACGGTCATGATCATCTGCATGAGCATGATGGCGAGGATGGCCATCACCATGAGCACGCCCACCATCATGAGGTGCACCATGCAGAAGAGCATGGGCATGACGCCGAGCATGGCCATAGCCATAAGCACGATCACGACCACCACGGTGAGCCCCACCATCATCACGGTCATCATCACGAGCACCGTGGGCCTGCCGATATCGATGCGATGATCGATGCGGGTTCGCTTGCCGAAGGCGCCAAAGCGCTTGCGCACCGCATCGTGGATGTTCTTGCGCATGCTGAGGCGAAAGCCCACGGCGTGTCGCTTGACGAGGTCCATTTCCACGAGGTCGGCGCTGTCGACTCCATCGTAGACATCGTGTCCGCGGCGGTGCTCTTCGACGACTTGAGCATCGATCGCGTGCTCGTGCCGCAGCTGGTAGACGGGCGCGGCACCATTCGCTGCCAACACGGCATCATCCCGGTGCCGGTGCCTGCCACCCTGAACATCGTTCAGCAGCACGGCCTGCCGCTTTCCGTTTGCGGCGTCGAGGGGGAGCTTGTGACGCCCACGGGCGCTGCTATCGTTGCGGCAATTGCATCCGGGTTCGAGCTTCCTGCGCGGTTTCGCGTGGAGAAGGTGGGTATCGGCGCGGGCAAGCGCGCGTACGAGCGGCCGAGCATCCTGCGCGCCATGCTGATTGACGAACTTCCTCCCCTCGATGCGCCCGCCGCGCGCGAAAACGCTGCTTGCTCCAGCCAGATGCCGCTTGTTTCTGCAGGAGAGCCTACGGTCGATGCCGCCTACGCCGGTCCCGTGGTGCGCCTGGAATGCGATATCGACGACGCTCCGGGCGAGGTGCTCGCGTATGCGGCGGAACGGCTGCGCGAAGCGGGCGCCCGTGAGGTGCATTGGGTGCCTGTGTATGCCAAGAAGGGGCGTCCTGCATGGCA
This sequence comes from Enorma shizhengliae, assembly GCF_009676995.1. Classification (NCBI taxonomy): domain Bacteria; kingdom Bacillati; phylum Actinomycetota; class Coriobacteriia; order Coriobacteriales; family Coriobacteriaceae; genus Enorma; species Enorma shizhengliae. Next base: position 14,365 of record NZ_VTFZ01000006.1, on the reverse strand, counting down.
GCTGCAGGTTGTTGCCGTGCCCGATGACATCGAGCGCCTCGAGGGCATCATCTTCGCCGAGACCACCACGATCGGCATTCGGCGTTGGGAGTGTGAGCGCACGGTGCTTGCGCGTTCGGAGTCGTCCGTGACGACGCCGTGGGGTACGGTGCGCGTGAAGACCGTTGACCTTCCCGATGGCTCGCGCCGCGTTTCCCCCGAATACGAGGATTCCGCAGCGCTTGCGCGGGCTGCAGGCATCCCGCTCCAAAAGGTGATGGACGCTGTTCAGTTGGGTATCATGGGGACAGATAGCTGAAGAAGCCTTTCGAGATAGCTCGAGCGAAGGGGGAGCACCATGTCTCAGAACCAGAAGATCTTGAAGATTATGAGCTTCGTCGCGGTCATAGCTGCGCTCGGCATGGCGTGGTGGTCGTCTATGGCCATTGCGTTCGCCAACACCTCGCCGGGGCTTCTGCTTGCCATCTGCTCGGTGGTGCCTTGCGTGCTCGACCTGTTCCTGGGCGTCTGGGGCATCGGGGCGGCCAACCGGCCTGCCCGTGCATACGCGACGACATACGTGGGGGTGACGCTGCTCGCGCTCGTGCTCAACGCGGTAGCTGTCGTGGTGTACGTGCTTCTGAACGGTTTCGTATGGCCGGCAATCGTCAATCTGGTCATCGTCGCGGTGTACTACTACTTCTCGCGCGCCGTGCGCTTCGAAGCGCTCAAATAGCCGGTAAAGCCGGTCGGCGGCTTTCTTCCTCTTCTGGCATGCCAGCTTGCCTCCCGCATCCCCTGCGCAACGCTTGGGATGCGGGAGGTTTTTTATGCGATGAGCAGGCTGCCGAGTGCGCTCTCGGTGCAGCATCGATTTTGCCGCACAGGGCGGCTCGCCGTCGCTTGCGTGGGGCCGGATTTGCTACCCTTGTGGGGTCACCGATGGAAAGGACGGCTCATGAAGGTTCTCATCGCATCCGATATCCATGGTTCCGCGTACTGGGCGGAGCGGCTGGTCCGCGCCGTCGAGGCGGAGCAGCCCGACCGGATCGTGCTGCTCGGCGACTTGCTCTACCATGGTCCTCGTAACGACCTCCCGCGCGAATACGACCCGAAGCGCGTCATCCCCCTGCTGAACGGCCTCGCGGATGGCGGCAACCTTGTGGCAGTGCGGGGAAACTGCGATGCCGAGGTTGACCAGATGGTGCTCTCGTTCCCCTGCATGGCCGACTACGCCGAGCTGGTTGATGACGGCGGCAGAACGCTCTTCCTCACGCACGGCCACGTGTTCGGAGCGGGCTTCCATAACAGTGTCGACAACATCCCGGCATTGGCGGAGGGTTCGGCGGTCGTCTATGGCCATACGCACGTCAAAGTCAGCGAGGCCGTGGGCGTCCGGCCTGGTATCTGGGCGTTCAACCCGGGCAGCGTGTCCATTCCCAAGGATGGATCGCATAGCTATGGCATCTATGAAAGCGGCAAGGTGCTCGAGGGTGCTTTCCGCCACGTTGTGCTCGAGGAGGCGTAGGCGATGCCGGGGCCTATGGATCTGTCGGAGCAGGGCAAGCGCGACCGCACGACCCGCGTTGACGCCCGCGATGCCTTCGATGCCCTGACCGAGACCATCTGGCGTTTGCGACAACCCGACGGCTGCCCATGGGACCGCGAGCAGACGCATGCCTCGATTGCAAAGAACATGATCGAAGAGGCGTATGAAGCGGTTGACTGCATCGAGGAGGGCGATACCGCGCACCTTCGCGAGGAGCTGGGCGATGTGCTCATGCAGGTCATGCTTCATGCGCAGATTGCGGCCGACGCCGATGAGTTCACGGTCGAGGATGTGGTGAACGAGCTTAATGAGAAGCTGATTCGCCGGCATCCTCACGTGTTCGGCTCGGCGACGGTTGCTCGCGATACCGCAGAGGTGCTCGATATCTGGGATCAGGTCAAGCTTGCCGAGAAGGCATCGAGCGATACGGAGGCAGCGGCGGGCGGCGCCGAGCGTCCCCAGGGGCTTCTCGAGGGCGTTCCCCGCGCCTTGCCGGCCCTCATGCAGGCGCAAAAGGTCTCACGCAAGGCTGCTGCCGTTGGTTTTGAGTGGGAAAGCGTCGCAGATGTGTGGGATCAGGTTGCCGAGGAGCGCGCCGAGTACGAGCGCGAGCCGATCGGCTCCTCCGCGCGAGAGCTCGAGTTCGGCGACATGCTGTTCGCCCTCGTGAACGTTGCGCGCAAAGAGGGCATCGATGCCGAGCGCGCGCTGCGTGCCAGTACGGCGAAGTTCCGCACACGGTGGGAAGCGGTAGAGGACCGCGCTTGGAGCACAGGCCACCGGGTTGAGGAGCTGTCGACCGAGGAGCTCAACCGCCTGTGGGGTGAGGTGAAGAAAGCGGAGTAGGCGTCCTGCGCGAATCGCGCACCGATCGGGCCCTTCTGGAGCTTTGGCACCTCGACCGTCGAGGGATGTTTCGAATCCCGGTATGGAAACGCCGAGATTGTGGAATACTGAGACAAGTTTGTTAAGGCTAACCTTTTGGAAGGGGCGCACTATGAGTGAGATTTTGGACGTCTATGGCCGCGAGGTGCTTGATTCGCGCGGCAATCCCACCGTTGAGGTCGAGGTGACGCTCGACGACGGCTCGTTCGGCCGCGCGATGGTTCCCTCCGGTGCTTCGACTGGCGCGTTCGAGGCTGTTGAGCTGCGTGACGGCGATAAGGATCGCTATTTGGGCAAGGGCGTGATCAAGGCCGTCGACCATGTGAACAAGGAGTGCGCCGAGGCGGTAATCGGCATGGATGCGTTCGACCAGCGCGCGGTCGATGCCGCCCTCATCGCTGCCGACGGAACTCCCAACAAGGGCGCGCTTGGCGCGAACGCCATCCTCGGCGTGTCCCTCGCCGTCGCGCGCGCCGCTGCCCAGTCGGCGGGCCTCGAGCTTTACAGCTATCTCGGGGGCGTGAACGGCCACACCCTGCCCACGCCCATGATGAACATCTTGAACGGAGGCGTGCACGCCGATAACAACGTGGACTTCCAGGAGTTCATGATCATGCCGGTGGGCGCACCCACCTTCACCGAAGGCCTGCGTTGGTGCGCCGAGGTGTACCACACGCTCAAGTCCGTGCTCAAGGAGAGCGGCCACGCGACGGGCGTGGGTGACGAGGGCGGTTTCGCTCCGGATCTGGCGACGAACGAGGAGCCGCTTCAGTACATCGTCAAGGCCATCGAGGCTGCTGGCTACAAGCCTGGTGACGATTTCATGATCGCCATGGATCCGGCCACCACCGAATGCTACGACGCCGAGCGCGGCGTATACGTGCTCAAGGGCGAAGGCCGCGAGCTCACGACCGACGAGATGATCGACTACTGGGCCGCGCTGGTGGAGAAGTATCCCATCATCTCGATTGAAGACGGCCTCGCAGAAGAGGACTGGGACGGCTGGGTCAAGCTTACCGAGCGTTTGGGTAAGAAGGTCCAGCTCGTGGGAGACGATCTGTTCGTCACCAACACCGAGCGCCTGAAGAAGGGCATCGAGATGGGCGCTGCCAACGCCATCCTCGTTAAGGTGAACCAGATTGGCACCCTTACCGAGAGCCTCGAGGCGATCGAGATGGCGAAGCGCGCCGGGTATGCCTGCATCGTGAGCCACCGCTCTGGCGAGACCGAGGATTCTACGATCGCCGACCTCGCCGTGGCAACGAATGCGGGCCAGATCAAGACGGGCGCTCCCTGCCGCTCGGACCGTATCGCCAAGTACAACCAGCTCATCCGCATCGAGGACGGGCTGTATACCTCGGCTGAGTACGCGGGCCGCACGGCGTTTTACAACCTGCGGTAGCGATACCTCCCGGCGGGAAGCCCCGGATTCCTCCTTCGCTGGTCCTCGCAGCTCGGCGGGAAGCCCCGGGAAGGGTTCCTTCGCGTGTGGTCCTCGGAGTTCAGCAAAGCTGAACTCCTGCGGGAAACACGCTTCGGAATCCCTTCCCCGGGCTTCCCTGCGGTAACGGCCACGGTTAGGCGGGGAGGGGAAAGCAGAGGTGCCGATCTGGGGGGGGTGCGGGGCGTGCGCATTTGACGGATGCGTCGAAAGTCTCCGGTTTGAGGGTGCGCGAGCGTGTCATAATGAAGCGGTAGCGCAACCACACTTCAATCAAACAAGGCGCCCATGGAAACCTATCGCGATAATTCGAAAGCAGCCGGCGCGCAGCGTCGCCAGTCCGTCTCATCTCGCTCCGGTAGCGCGCACGGGACATCGCGTGCCCGTCGCTCTGCACAGGGTGAAGCGACGATTCGGGACGGTTCTGGCTCCGGTGCCGCGCGTGCCGCCGACCGCCTGCGGTCGAATGGGCGAGGACGCGCCGTGAACGAGGGCGGCCGGTCGGCATCGACCCGGCGGGCGACGGGCTCCCGTAGGCATCGCTCGAACTTCATGCGCTATGCGGCAGACAACCGCGTCGTGCAGACGATCTACGCCATCACGACGGGGCCGTGGCGCTTCGCATTCTACGGCGTCGTTGCGGCGGCGATCGCGCTCAGCGTCTATTTTCCCGTGCGCGACCTGTACGCGGCCTATCGCACGGGCGATATCCTCGAGCGCCAGCTTGCTGTTCGCGAGAGCTACAACAAGACGCTCGAAACCGAGGTCAACAAGCTCCTTTCCACAGAAGGCATCGAAGACGCCGCGCGCCGGAACCTTGGGCTCGTGATGCCCGGCGAGCACGCGGTCGAGGTCATAGGGCTCGAGGACGAGGCGGGCGACACATCGTCAGATGGGGCATCGGGCGATTCCGGCGGAAGCGCTGACGCGTCCGATGCTTCGGCCGATCAGTCGGGCAATGCCTCTGGCGACGAGGGCGACGCGTCCGGCGCTCAGGATGCCGCCTCGACCGATTCAGGTGCTTCGGACTCCGCTGCTAGCGCTTCTTCCGATCCAAGCACCTCTGCAGAGGTCGAGGCCGCCGAGCAGGCAGTGGCCAACGATGCACCGTGGTACATCAAGGTGCTCGATGCGTTTTTCTTCTACCAGGGCGTCGAGGGCCAGACGGTTTCCTCGACGGGTAATTGACGCTCGCGCGGTGCGCGGGCCAGGGAGGGCGGCATTGCCTATGTTGCTTGATCGAGATGGTTGCGCACGCATTGCGGCGATCGATCTGGGTACGGTCTCATCGCGGCTCTCGCTCGCACGCGTTCGCGATGGCGCGATCGTGGATTCGAAGAAGCATTCCGTTATTACCGACATGGGGCAGGGCGTGGACGCGACAGGTCGCTTTAGCGCTGGCGCCATCGATCGCGTGGAGGCTGCGTGCCGCACCTTCGCAGAGGAAGCCCGTGCTTTCGGTGCCACGGCGACATGCGTCACCTTGACGAGCGCTGCACGCGACGCGGAAAACGCCGAGGATCTGCTCGCTCGCCTGCGCGCTCTGGGCCTTGCGCCCCAGATCATCCCTGGCGAGGTGGAGGCGAGGCTCACATTCTATGGGGTCGCCCACGATTTTCCCGGCGAGCGCATTGCCGTGGCAGATCCCGGCGGCGGCTCGACGGAGATCGTCGTCGGCACCTACGATCAGCGCAATGCACATCTCGAGCTCGAGCATGTGCGGTCGCTTGACATCGGCTGCCGCAGGTTGACCGATCGGTTCTTTACTGCCAATCCGCCCACTGCCGAGGAGCTCGCGGCTGCTGCCGCGTGGTCTCACGACCAGTTCGCCTCATACTGGGATGAATTCGCCGACCGCCCCAGTCGATTCATCTCGGTGGGGGGTACGGTGACGACGCTCGTTTCGCTAACCTATGAGCTCGAACCCTACGACTCCTCGTTCGTTCACCTTCATGGCCTGACGCTCGAAGAGGTCGAGCGTCAGCTCGATCGCATGAGCGCGCTGACGGTCGCGCAGATTCGCGAGCTCAAGGGCATCCAGCCCAAGCGCGCTCCCATGATGCAGGCGGGAACGATTATCATCCGCGAACTTATGCGGGCAGGCGGATACGAGGAGCTTACGGTAAGCGAGAGCAGCCTGCTCGCCGGCATGGCGGCAACGATTGATGAGGCCCTGAGGGGCGAGAAACCGGTTGTCGGCTGGACGCCGGAGCTATCTGAGTAAAGGTTGGTAGGGGCGGTGGGACTCGAACCCACAATCCCGAAGGCCGAAGATTTTAAGTCTCCTGCGTATGCCAATTCCGCCACGCCCCCATCGAAGACACAGTCTAGCAGACGGGGCGCTGGCAGGCGCGCGGGGAATCTACTGATATGCAAGGAATTCGCTGATATTTCCAACCCGCCGTTATTTTTTCCAACTCACTTCTGGGTTTTTGCCATCGAGGGCGGTACACTATACCCATTGCACTTATCGAAAGGAGACCTTCGACATGAAGAAGATCGTGCTGGCCTGCGGTTCTGGAATCGCTACCTCGACCGCCGTTGCGCAGAAGGTGTCTGCGCTGCTGAATGACAACGGCTACGAGGGACAGTACGAGATCGTCCAGTGCGCGATCTCTGAGGCCAAGGATGCTTGCGCCGATGCCGACCTGCTCATCGCGACGACCGTCGCTCCGAATGGCCTTGAGTGCCCCTATGTGAGCGGTGTCCCGTTCCTCACCGGTGTCGGTCGCCCCGCTGCCGAGAAGGAAGTTCTCGACATCATCGCCGGTTAACCGCACAGGTTTGGCGCGCTACCCGTTTCATAAAAATGGGGCTTGCGCGCCTCGAGGCGCTAGGGTAAGATGAACAGCGCTTTCGGCGTTAGCCGAGACATATGCGGGCGTGGCGGAATTGGCAGACGCGTATGGTTCAGGTCCATATGGGGGCAACCCCGTGAAGGTTCAAGTCCTTTCGCCCGCACCACTGAATATGAAGGCCCCGGCAACGGGGCCTTTTCTTATGCACGGGATATGCGGAGAGAGCTCTTCGTTTGTCTGCAAAGTTGTAAGGCCGCTTGGTTTAGCTAGCTTGCACGGCGAATGCGTACGGCGGTGCCCGAAGCCACCGTCATGATCATCCCTTCAAAGGTTTCGTAGCCAAGCGAGGTGCCCACGACAGCGTTGGCGCCGAGTTGCTCCGCGCGGTCTGCAAGTTCGTCCAGAACCTCGCGGCGCGCGTTCTGCATCTCCTCCTCATATCCTGCCGAGCGTCCGCCGAACACATTGCGGATCCCCGCGCCCAGGTCCTTGAACATGTTGATTCCTGACACTGCCTCTCCGGCGATGATGCCCAGATACTCAACGATCTCGTAGCCCTCGATGGTCGGGGTGGTGGTGACGATCATGCTGCTCCTTTCTTTGGCGCCTGCAGCTCAAGTATAGGAAGCGCGCGTGCCGCGACCGGTTAAGAAAAGCTAAAGAACGCGCGAACGGTCGGCGCGAGACGGCAGGAGGCCCTGCGATTTGCTATTCTGTGGCGCAGGGAAGGAGAGATGCGCATGACGTGTCTGTATATGGTTATAGCGCTATTCATCGTTGCGGCTATCATCTCGTTCGTCTTGTCGTTGCTCGGCGTGCTCTTCGTGGGTGCGTTGCGGCTCATCCCGATCGTGATGCTCGTGCTCGCGGTCGCCGTACTTCTTGGCAAGGTAAAGATCAGCATCGCGCACGATGATGACGATGACCGGCGCTAGGAGCGCGGGTGTTCCCGCCCCGACCGGGTGGTATTGGCCTGGCGGGAGCGGTGTCCGATTTGGCCGGATTGCAACGTCGCGTGCAATCGCGGTCTTCTGTGGTACTATGTACCGGCGGTAGCGCAGTTGCCGGAGTGGCGGAATTGGCAGACGCAGCAGACTCAAAATCTGCCGTTGGCAACAGCGTGAGAGTTCGAGTCTCTCCTCCGGCACCATTTCATGATGAACTCATGGAGTGCGCAGAGCTGTGCTATCATGCATCCGCATTGTTTCGGCAATGCTAGCAAAGTGGAACCGATGGTTCCCACCTTTCGGCGCCTTGAGCAGCTGTCTGGTCATCACAACCTATGAGGGCGGTGCATATGCATCGCTTGCTTGGAACGATTGACCCGGTTGCTGTGCATGGCACCGGGTTTCGTGTTTTGAAGGAGGTACCGAAAATAGCTAAGCACGATGACACGCGCATCAATGACGAGATCACCGCGACGAGGTGCCGCCTGATCGGTGTCGATGGCTCGCAGCTGGGGCTCTTCGACATCCGCGACGCGCAGCGCATCGCCGACGAGCAGAACCTCGACCTCGTCGAGATCGCTCCGAACGCCGATCCGCCCGTATGCCGCGTCATGGACTATGGTAAGTACAAGTACCAGCAGGCCATGAAGGCCAAGGCAGCGCGCAAGAACCAGTCGCGCGTCGAGGTCAAGGAGATGAAGTTCCGTCCCAAGATCGACGTCGGCGACTACGAGACCAAGAAGGGTCACGTGCTCCGCTTTCTCAAGAAGGGCGCGCGCGTGAAGATCACCATCATGTTCCGCGGTCGCGAGATGGCGCATCCGGAGCAGGGTCTCAACGTGCTCGAGCGCTTGGCGGAGGACCTCAAGCCCTATGCCACGGTCGAGTCGCAGCCCAAGCTCGAGGGCCGCAACATGCTCATGCTCCTCGCTCCCATCAAGGGCGCTTTCGACGAGAAGCCCGAGAAGAGCGAAAGCGATAAGAAGTAGTTTGTCCTGTAAGCGATAAAGGAGAATTCCATGCCCAAGATGAAGTCTCACAGCGGTACCAAGAAGCGTTTCCGCGTTACCGGCTCCGGCAAGCTCATGCGCGCCAAGGCCTATAAGAGCCACATCCTGACCAAGAAGACGACGAAGCGCAAGCGCGGCTTCCGCCAGGAGACCGAGATCTCCAGCGCCGATCGCAAGACCGTCGTTTCGCGTCTCGCCTAATCCCGCTTCGTTCCCGTCTTTTCTGAGTTAGTAGGAGTTGATCAACTATGGCACGTGTGAAGCGCGCTCTCAACGCCCGTAAGCACCACCGCACCATCATGAAGCAGGCGAAGGGCTACTATGGCGCCCGTTCGCGTACGTATAAGGCTGCCAAGGAGCAGGTGCAGCACTCCCTCCAGTATCAGTACCGTGATCGCCGCAACAAGAAGCGCGAGATTCGCAGCCTCTGGATCACCCGCATCAACGCTGCCGCCCGCATGAACGACATCTCGTATTCTCAGTTCATGCACGGCCTGAAGGTCGCCGGCATCGAGCTCGATCGCAAGGTGCTTGCTCAGATGGCCTACGAGGACATCGAGAGCTTCAACGAGCTGGCCGCCATCGCCAAGAAGGCGCTCGAGGCGTAAGCCAGGCTCATCCATCTCATTGCAACCAGCCGGGCTGGAAGGCATACGCAACGCCTTCCAGCCCGGCTGTTTTTCTTTCGCCCAAAATGATAAAACCAACCGGGTTGGTTTTATCATTTTCGGGTGAGGTTTATCGCTCGAAGACCTTCTCTCCGCAGATGTAGGTGGCCGCGACCTGCACGCGGTCTATCTCGTCGGCAGGGATGGCGAGGATGTCTCGGTCGAGCACGGCGAAGCTCGCCTTATAGCCGGCCTTGAGCATGCCGAGCCCTTCGAAGCCGAGGATGCGCGCCGGTTCGCGCGTATAGCGGGCGAGCGCCTCCTCCACGCTGAGCGCCTCGGCGGCATCGAAGTCGAAGTGGTTGTAGGCCTGGCGGGTCACTGCGCTCTTGATGTTGGGGAAGGGGTCCGAGGGTACGGCCCAAGATGTTGCGGGGGCATCGGTTGAGATGCAGACGTCCACGCCGGCATCGACGAGGGTGCGGAAGGGGTAGCAGCGGCGTGTGCGCTCCTCGCCGAGGTTCGTGAGGTAGGTGCCGATTTCGGCATAGGGGAAGATGGGTTGCGTGACCACGACGATTCCGTTTGCCGCCATCGCGCTGATCGCATGCGGCGAAGGCGCGGTCACGTGTTCGATGCGCACTGGAGGCACGCCATTGGCGTCCCAAAGCCCAGCCGCTATGACGCGGTCGATGACGCGGTCGATGGCATGGGTTCCCATGGCGTGGAGCGAGAGCTGGCAACCATGGTTCTGGCAAAAGGCTATGGCATGATCGATGTCATCGTCAGTGCAGGTCGGCATGCCGCAATTCGTAGCGCCCAGATCGCGCTCTGAGGGCAGGAATGGGTCATAGAACCATGCCGTGCGCCCCGACACGCTGCCATCGGTCAAAATCTTGATACCTGCCGCGAAGATCTGCTGGCTACGGTCCATTTGCTCGGGGCCAAGCTCATAGGCGTCCGGGTTTTGCTTGATGTAATCCCAGAGCATATAGGTGGCCACATCCTGCTTGAAGCCGGCGCGCGCAGCGGCTAGGAGCAACGGATGGGTGTCGGTGCCGTCGACGCTGCACATGTCGGTCGCGGCGACGATACCCTGCGAGGCGAGCAGTCGGCCGAGGTCCACGATGTGCTGCACGGCATCATGCTCGCTCGGTTTGGGGATGAATGGCGTGACGAGGTCGCGCGCCGTCTCCTTGAGGACTCCGGTGGGCTCACCGGTGGCATCGCGCTCGATCTCTCCGCCAACAGGATCGGGCGTGTCGCGCGTGATACCAGCGATCTCGAGCGCACGGCTGTTGACACAGCGGATGTGCCCGCAGGTGCGCATGATGCATACGGGCGCGTCGGGGCTTCCGGCATCTAGGTCCCAACGGGTGGGTGAGCGGTGCTCGGCAAGAAGCGCCTCGTCATAGCCCCAACCCTCGACCCAGGCGTTGGGGCCTTGTGCGGCGCGGCGGGCGCGAATTGCCTCGGTGAGCTCGGCGATCGAGGCGATGTTCGGTGGCAGGACCGAGATCTGCGGTGCAAAATTCGCGAGCATCACAGCATGCATGTGCGCGTCCACAAAGCCGGGGATAACGCGCGCGCCGCCTAGGTCGACCTCTTCATAGGCATCACCCGCGAAGGCGGCGGGCAGTTTGTTCGCACAGCCGATCCAGGCGATGCGTCCGGTGGCGTCGGTCACGAGCGCATCGGCCTCGGGCTGCGCAGGGTCTTCCGTCGTGATGCGCCCGCCTATGAAGCGTGTGGGCACGGTGGCGGCCGGGAATTGCTGAGGCTCTAAAGGCATAGGCGATCCTTTCCTCAATCGTTTCAAATGGCGAGTGTCGCGCTGCGTTCAGCATAGCGCAGGCGTGGGGCGCTGCGAGGATGTTTCGGGGAGGTTGCTATTTGGCCCCGTAAGCGCAATCATGGGGTCAGGCGAGCGCGAAAGCGGTTACTGTGCTTGGATGAAGCAAGGAGGAGACCGCAATGGCAACGTTGTGTGCAGCTATGATTTCCGAGGCGCGTTCCCTGCAAGACGAGATCGTCGCGGATCGGCGTGCCCTGCATCAGATTCCCGAGGTAGGCATGGCCCTGCCCGAGACGGTTGCGTACGTGTCGCAACGGCTTGAGGGCCTGGGCATCACATGGAGGCCGTGCGGCACCGTCGCTCATGAGCTCACGCGCTCGTATGAGAGCCTCGGGTATCCGGGTATCGACCGCTCCACGGGCATTGTGGCGACTGTGGGCTCTGGGGCGGGTCCCTGCATCCTGCTCCGTGCCGACATGGATGCCCTGCCCATCATCGAGGAAAACGACTTGCCGTTTAAATCCACGCGCGCATGCAGCCATATGTGCGGGCACGACGCGCACACGGCGATGCTGCTCGCAGCGGCCGCGGTGCTCAAGCGCCACGAGGCAGAGCTCCCCGGTACCGTCAAGCTCATGTTTCAGCCGGGCGAGGAGCTCGGCGCCGGATCCAAGACGATGATTGACGACGGCGCGCTCGAAGCTCCGCACGTCGACGCTGCCTTTGGGCTTCACGTCATGTCGAACGAGCCTGCCGGTCAGGTATCCTTTGCTCCCGGTGTGTCGAGCACCTCGCTCGACACCTTCGTCATCAAGATCCAGGGGCGCGGCGGCCATACTTCGGCCCCGCAGCAGTGCATCGATCCGCTTATGGTGGCCAACCAGGTATACCAGGCGCTCAACCTCATGATGACGCGCGAGGTTGAGCCGGCGGCAGCTATCACCCTCTCGTGCGGCGCGCTCCAAGCGGGCACCGTGCCCAACACCCTGCCCGACACGGCGGACCTCAAGTTCGGCCTCAGGAGTCTCAACGTCGCGGCGCGCGAGCACGTGCTCTCGCGCATTCCCGAGCTTGTGGAGGGGTATGTGAAGGCGTGGCGGGCGAGCTTCGAAGTCGCGATGTTCAACTGCCCCAGCGTGGTGACCGACCCGCTCTTGGCGGCCGAGCTGCAGCCGGCGTTTGCGGCGGTGGTTGGCTCGGCACGTGTACACAAGGCCGAGCCCATGGCGGCAACGGAAGATTTTAGCTACGTGTCGGCGGCGGTGCCGAGCGTTTTCGCGATTCTAGGTGCGGGAAGTCCCGGTGCTGCACCGCACCATAACCCGCATATGCACCTTGATGAGCAGGTGTTTTGGATGGGAGCGGCTCTACACGTGGCGGTTGTCGCCACGTGGTTCGAGCGTCATGCGCACATCGCGTCCAAGCATCGGCAGGCATAAGGGCGCATCGAGCGAGCGCGCATAGCGAGCGCGTGCCAATGCGACCGGCAAGGGCGACCGGCAAGAAGAAAGAGAGGTCTCTATGGCACCCTCGGCAAGCAATCTACCAAGCGGCACTCGGCGTCCCTACTTTGGCTGGTGGCTCGTGGTGTCCGGATTTCTCATCATGGGCACCTGCTACACCACCATGGTGAGCGGCATGTCGCTCTTCCAGCCGCATATCGTCGAGGATCTCGGCATCACCGTGGGCACCTATAATATGGCGAATTCCATGTCCACGCTCGTGTCGATCATCGGCTCGCTCGTTATCGGCAATGTAGTTGACCGCGTGGACGGACGCATTCTGGGCGGGTTTTCTGTCGCCATCACGGCGGCGGCGCTCATCGGCTTCGCCTACGTTGGGGCTGCGTGGCAGCTCTTTCTGCTCTTTGCCATCGATGGTTTAGTCATCGTGGCAGGCACGCGCTTGCTCATCTCTATCGTGCTTACTAATTGGTTTACGCTCAAGCAGGGGCTTGCCGTCGCGGTGGCACTCAGCGGTTCGGGCTTCGGCGGCGCGATTTTCTCGCCCGCGGTGAGTAGCCTTATCGCCGCCGTCGGCTGGCGCGCATCCTTCATGGTGCTCGCCGCCTTGTGCTTCATCATTGCGTTTCCCATTACCGTGGCAGTCTTTTATAGCCGGCCTGCCGACAAGGGCCTCGAGCCATACGGCGCTGCTGAGGCCGCGGGCGCGGCGGCTGCAAGCGAGAAACGCGTGGGCGATGTGCCGGTCGATGTTGAGGTGCCATGGGGTCACGTCTGGCGGCACCCGTCATTCTGGCTCATGGTGGCCGGTTTTATGGTAATGGGCGTTATCAACGGCGCCGCGATTCCCAATTCCATTACTAATATGACGTCGGTGACGGTCGAGGGCCAAAAGATCGTGACCGGCGGCCATGACATGGTGTATGCGAGCTCTATCTACTCGTTCAATATGATCGTGGTGCTTGTATCTAAGATAGCGACGGGGTGGATGTACGACCGCTTCGGCGTCCGCATCGGGATCATCGTGGGAAGCGCAGCGTGCCTTATCGGCTCAGTGGGCCTGTGCTTTGCCAGTACGATGTGGGGTCCGGTGGTGAGCGCAATCTTCTTTGGCTTCGGTACGTGCATGGGCACCGTAGCGCCCTCACTTGTTGCCGTGCGCTGCTATGGGGCGAAAGACGTTGGACGCATCACGGGGTGGCTGACGAGCTTGGAAATGCTGGGGTACGCCTTCGGCACGATGCTCTCGGGCAGTCTGTTCGATGCGTTCCACTCGTTCGTGCCCATGTGGATGATCAATATTGCGGGCAGCGTTCTCATGCTTGTGCTCCTTCTTGCCGCCGCTCCGGCAGCTCGCGCCCTGGTAGATAAGATCCGCCAGGAGACACAGGTGGCATAGCGGGAAATGGAACAGGGGAAGCGCTTGATCACACCCTGTATCAAAGGGTTGCCCGACATTTCAGGCACGTTGCTCGGGGAGTCGTGGGTCGGCTCGCCAAAGCCGAGCGAGATTTCAACTTTTGGGCACTCCAGAGGGAAGACCCAAAGTACAGTCGCAAAAGTCCGAAAAGCATGTACTTTCTGACCTGCACTTTTCACATTCGGGTAATCCTTTATATTCGATCACAGCGGCTAGCAGTGCCCAAAAGTTGCAATCACGAGCGCTAGGATGCGGCTAAATGCCGGTAAACAGCACTATCTAGAGGAGGAACAAGGCAGTGCCGTCCGTAAGTATTTAGATAGAGGATTGTTCTGGTGCGGTTAATTATGTAGGAAATGTGAACCCCCGATTCCCCCTTGCGCGGGGGCCGGGAGGCTGGCATTATATCTCCTTGCCGCGCGGGCCGGAGCGCCCGCAGGCAGCGTACCTTGGGAACCGGATACCGCGGG